>NZ_JAFGYI010000019.1:104380-109969 GCF_017490905.1 Pseudomonas sp. 32_A
TTCGCGGCTAAAGCCGCTCCCACAGGTGCAACGCGAGCCCCAGGCCTGCGCCAATCCCATGTGGGAGCGGGCAAGCCCGCGAAGCAAGCGACACGGTACATGGCACCGGCTGCGCCGGTGTTCGCGGTTAAAGCCGCTCCCACAGGTACAGCGCGAGCCCCAGGCCTGCGCCAATCCCATGTGGGAGCGGGCAAGCCCGTGAAGCAAGCGACACGGTACATGGCACCGGCTGTGCCGGTGTTCGCGGCTAAAGCCGCTCCCACAGTTGCAGCGCGAGCTCCAGGCCTGCGCCAATCCCATGTGGGAGCGGGTTCACCCGCGAAGAGGCCGGAGCAGGCAATCAATCTGGTGAATACCTCAGCAAACCCCCACCGCAGCCCTTGTCTGTCAGCCATGTTGCTTTTTGTCGCAGTCTTTTCCTCGGTAATCGCGCCCTTTACCTTCAAATGCGCAGCGTTACCCGCTAGTCTCGCAAGCATCCATACCGCCGTAGTCTTCCAATCAGAACGAGCCGGCCATGACAGATCTGTCCCGTATGCATGGATTCGCCAGCCAGGCTCTGGGCCTGCTGGACGGGCGTTTCTTCCGGCCGCCCTTGCCGGACGGCCATGTGCCGCGCCTGCGCCTGTGCCAGCGGCTGCAAGCCGGCCTTGGCGGGCGGTTGTTGCTGGTCAATGCCCCGGCGGGTTTCGGCAAAAGCTCCCTGGCCATCGAATTTTGCGAAGCGCTGCCCGAGCACTGGCGTAGCCTGTGGCTGGGCCTGAGCCAACGGGATGCCGACCCTGGCCGCTTCCTGGAGCGCTTGCTCGAAGGCCTGCAGCAGTATTGCCCAGCGCTGGGCGGCCAGGCCATGGGCCTGCTGAAAATGCGCCAGCGCCACCAGCCGTTCGCCTTCGAGGAATGGCTCGACGGCCTGCTCGACGAGCTGGCGCTGTACCTGCAAGCCGATACTCCCTTGTTGCTGGTGCTGGACGACTATCACCTGGCCCAGGGGCCAGTGCTCGACCGTTGTCTGCAGTTCTTCCTCAATCACTTGCCCCCTGGCCTGGTGCTGCTGGTCACCAGCCGCCAACGCCCGGACTGGCACCTGGCGCGCCTGCGCCTGTCGCGGCAACTGGTCGAGCTCAACGAACAGGACTTGCGCCTGACCGCCGAAGAATCGCTGGCGGTGATCGGTCGCCAACCCACCGCTCTGCGTGGCCAGGCTCTGGACAACCTGATCCAGCGCAGCGACGGTTGGGTGGCCGGGTTGCGTTTCTGGCAACTGGCGGCCAGCGAGTCGGCTGACGAACAGGCCTTGCCCCAGGCCTTGCATGGCGGTGAAGGCCTGATCCGCGACTATCTGTTAGAAGAAGTCATCGAAATGCTGCCCACCGACGTACAGGCCTTCCTGTACGAAACGGCCTGCCAGGAACGTTTTTGCGCCCCGCTGTGCGATGCCATGCGCGGCCGCCACGACAGTGCCACGATCCTGCGCTTTTTGCAGGCGCACCAAGTGTTCCTGGTGCCGCTGGACGAGCATGGCCACTGGTTCCGTTATCACCACCTGTTCTCCGACCTGCTGCGCAGCCGCCAGGCCAGCGAGCCGCTGGTCGGCCTGCAGTTGCGCGCCTGTCGCTGGTTCGAAAGCCAGGGCCTGCTGGACGAAGCGGTGGAGCAGGCGCTGCGGGCCGGTCATCTTGATGTTGCCGCCGACCTGGTGCAGAGCCTGTCCGAGGAGCAACTGCTGGCCGAACAGAACGTCGGCATGCTGCTGCGCTGGAAGATGGACCTGCCCGACAGCCTGCTGATCAGCACGCCGCGGCTGATCGTGCTGTACAGCTGGGCGTTGGGCCTGGCTTGCCAGTTGGACGCGGCCGAAGAGTTGGCGGGTTATCTCAGCCGCTTCCTGCCCGCGCCTTCGGCGACCGCGCAAAAGTCCATGCTGGCCCAGTGGCTGGCGCTGAGTGGTGTGATCGCCCGTGGCCGAGGCGACCGCGAGCGCACCCTGGCCTATTGCGGCGAAGCGCTGCAGAGCCTGCCGAGCAAGCGGTATGGCCAACGCCTGGTGTGCCTCTCGACGCTGTCGAACCTGGCGATTGCCGATGGCGATTTCTGGCGGGCCCGCGGCTGGAACCGCGAGGCCCTGGAGCTGGCCCAGCGCGTCGGCAACCCATTGTTCGAGGCCCTGGCCCATTACGACCGGGCGCGGGTGCTGCATGCCCGTGGCGAGGTACTGCGCGCGCTGGACGAAGTGCGTCAGGGGCTGCAGCGCCTGCAAGGGCTGTCGGCACAGCGGCTGTATGCCGTGCGCGCCCGCCTGACGCTTTACGAAGGCTACCTGCTGGTATCGCGGCTGCAGCCATCCCAGGGCCGTGCCCGCTTGCGTGCTGGGCTGGGCGAGGCGCGCGCCTGCCGTGATATCAGTGTGCTCATCGGCCACTGCGTGATCGCTACGCTCGATGGCCGGGAAGGGCACTTTGCCGAGGCCTTTGCCGAACTGGCCGAGGCCGAGCGGCTGATGCATATCTGGGATGTACCGCCGGTGTATTACCTGGCCATGATCACCCTGGTCAAATGTGAATTGTGGCTGGCCCAGGGGCGCATCGACCTGGCCGAGTCCTGGCTCCTGCGCCTGGGCCAGACCTATGGCGGCGAGCAACCGGCGGCGGCCCCGGAGTTTCACCCGCTGCTGCCGTTGCACATCGCCTTGCAGCAGGCGTTGCTGGAGCGTATCCAGTCACGTAGCGACGACGCGGTGCAACGCCTGGCCAGCCTGGTCGAGCGCGGCCAGGCCAGTGGCGGCATGATGCTCAGCGTCAGTGCCCTGTGCCAATGGCTTGGTTTGTTGCTGGGCGAAGGCCGCGAAGAGCAGGCCGCCCAGTTGTTGCCACGGTTGCTGGAGGCAGCCCAAGGCGGCGTGCTGCAACCGTTCCAGCCTTTGCTGGAGCAGCACCCGCAGTGGCTTCATGAACAACTGCAGGCAGTTGCCGCCTGCCCGGTGCAGGCCGAGTTGCTCAAGCGCCTGCCGCCGCTGCCGAGCGCCAGCACCGGCAGCGGCGAGGCCCTGAGTGGCCGCGAACTGGCTGTGCTCGAGCTGATTGCCCAGGGGTGTTCCAACCAGCAGATCAGCGAGCGGCTGTTCATTTCCCTGCACACGGTGAAAACCCACGCCAGCCATATCAACAGCAAGCTGGGGGTGGAGCGGCGTACCCAGGCGGTGGCAAGGGCCAAGTCCCTGGGGCTGCTGACGTAGTACTGGCCTTGCAGGTCGTAGCTGGCTGAACGGATGGCCCGTGGCCGCCAACGCTCTACCCTCATCTTTCCCGACCAGCTGCCGATACAGCTATCGGTGGCATCGCCTCGCGCGATTTTTCAATCATTCCAAGGCAGGTCGTGTTGATGCTGCAGTACGGGCAAAAGAGCTTTCTGATCGTCGACGACTTTACCGACTTTCGCACGTCGACCCGTTCCATGCTGCGCGAACTGGGCGTGCGTGACGTGGACACCGCCGACAGCGGCGAGCAGGCGCTGCGTATGTGCGCGCAAAAGCGCTATGACGTCATCTTGCAGGACTTCCACCTGGGCGACGGCAAGAAGAACGGCCAGCAGGTGCTCGAAGACCTGATTCTCGACAAGCACATCAGCCATGAGTGCATATTCATCATGGTCACTGCCGAGAGCAGCCAGGCCATTGTCCTCAGCGCCATCGAGCACGAGCCTGATGCCTACCTGACCAAGCCGTTCAACCGGGTTGGCCTGGCCCAGCGCGTCGAGAAGCTGTACCAGCGCAAGACCCTGCTCAAGCCGATTCTGCAGGCCCTGGACCGCAGTCGCCCCGCCGAGGTGCTGGCGGCCTGCGCCGAGCTGTGCAAGCGCGACCCACGCCTGGCCCCGCTGTGCCTGCGCTATCGGGCCGATGCCTTGCGCAACCTCAACCGTTTCGACGAGCTGGAGAAGTTTCTCAAAGCCATCCTGGCCAGCCGCCCGCAGCCGTGGGTGTACTCGGCGTTGGGCAGCTTGATGCACAAGCGTGGCCAGAACGCCCAGGCCCAGGGCGTATACGAGCAGGCGCTCAAGGCCTTCCCGATCATGCCGGGCCTGTACGATGGCATGGCCGAGGTGCTGGTGGCCCAAGGCGAAACCAGGCGTGCGCAGAACATGCTCGAAGAAGCCGTGCGCCTCTCGCCTTTATCGGTGCGCCGGCAGTCGACGCTGGGCAAGCTGGCGTTGGAAAACGAAGACTTCGAGAGCGCTTCGAAGGCGTTCCGTCACGCGGTGACCCAGGGTCAGAGCTCACGCTACAAGGACGCAGAAAACAACCTGGGGCTGGTGCAGGCGTTGATGAACAAGAATGCCGGTTTTGGCCTGGATGCGCGCACCCGGGTCGAGATCAACGCCACGCTCAGCGAGGTAGCCAAGGAAAACCCCGAGGACCAGGGGCTGCAGGTGCGTGCCCGTATGATGAAGGCCGCCAGCCTGCAGCAGGCCGGCGACCCCGAAACAGCTGCCAAGCTGACCGAGCAGGCGATCCAGCGCCTGGACAAGATGAACCAGTTCTTCTCGGTGGATTCGGCCCTGACCGTTGCCGCGCAGTTGCAGGCCATGGGGCAAGAGGCCGCCGCCATCGGCGTGCTGAAGGGTTGTGTGGAAAGTTATGGCGACGACCCCAAGGTCATGGAGAGGGTCGGCAAGCTGACGGACGACCCCAGCGTGCTCAACGCCATAACCGAAGCGGTCACGCTCAATCGCCAGGGTGTGCGCAGTTACCAGGGGGGGCAGCTCGGCGAGGCGTTGCAGCTGTTCCGCAAGGCGCTGGGTTTGCAGCCAAAGAACATCAGCATTGCCCTCAACACCGCCCAGGCGTTGCTGCGCATCGGCGGAGACAGCCCTCAGCCCGCGATCATGCAGGAGTGCCGCGACGCCCTGACCAGCGTGGCCGGCATCCCCGCCAGCGACAACCGCTACGACCGCTACCGCAAACTGCACATCCGAGTGTTCGGCGCATGAATCAAGAAAACCAGGGGCTGGATTTTTCCACGGTGATCGCCTCCACCGTGCACGACCTGAAGAATTCCCTGTCGGCGCTGATCCAGTCCCACAACCAGTGGATGCAGCGCTTGCCCGAGGAACTGCGCGGTGGTGCCGAGCAGGGGGTGATGGAGCATGAGTTTCGCCACCTCAATGGCATGCTGGTGCAGTTGCTGGGGTTGTACAAACTGGGCGTGAACCAGTTGCCAGTGTGCCCTGACTACCACGAACTGGACGATTTCATCGAAGCCCAGCTGGCCGCGCACGAGGAAGTGCTCAAGCACAAGGACATCCTTGCCACCTGGCGCATCGACACCGACAACCCGCTGGGCTTCTTCGACCGCGAGCTGGTGGCCTCGGTGATCGCCAACGTGATTACCAACGCCACCCGCTTTGCCGCGCATGCCTTGCTGATCACCATCGAAGAGGCAGACAACCAGTTGGCCATCTGCGTCAACGATGACGGCCCGGGTTATCCACAGCGCATGCTCGAACGGCAGGAAGAATTCATCCAGGGTATCGATTCGACCAGCGGCAGTACCGGCCTGGGCCTGTATTTTGCGGCGCGGATCGCGGCAC
>NZ_JAFGYI010000001.1:0-304776 GCF_017490905.1 Pseudomonas sp. 32_A
CTGCGCCTGTTAGACCGAGCGCCGCCCGCGCGGCGCTTCGCGGGTGTTTGCCGTTACACTTTCTGCGCCTGTTAGACCGAGCGCCGCCCGCGCGGCGCTTCGCGGGACAAGCCCGCTCCCACATTTGCTGCAACGTGGCCATGCCTGTGAGGCCATGGTTTTCAGCCTTGTCGGCATGACTGGATTTCTAGATGGGTATTGATGCCGCCCCGCCCGTCTCACGACATGCACCAAGGCAGGCAACCATGGCCTGACAGGTTCGGCACGTTGCAACAAATGTGGGAGCGGGCTTGTCCCGCGAAGCGCCGCGCGGGCGGCGCTCGGTCTAACAGGCGCCGGAAAGGTCGAGGCGAACACCCCAGACCCAGCCATCAATCCTCTGCCTGCTCCTCGCCCCCCTGGCGGCTCATGCCGTACTTGCGCATCTTCTCGACCAGGGTGGTACGACGAATACGCAAACGTTCAGCCGCGCGTGCAACGATACCGTTGGCATCGTCCAGCGCCTGCTGGATCAGGCCCTGCTCCAGGCTACCCAGGTAGTCCTTCAGGTCCAGGCCTTCAGGCGGTAGCATGGCGTGGTTGTTGAAGTTCGGCGTATGGCCGTTGATCGCCACGCGCTCCTCCAGGTCACTGCGCAGGCTGTCGACCATCTGCTCGTCTTCGTCATCGACGTAACGGAATTTCTTCGGCAGCTCGGACACGCCAATCACCCCGTACGGGTGCATGATCGCCATGCGCTCCACCAGGTTGGCCAGCTCGCGCACGTTGCCCGGCCAGCCGTGGCGACACAGCGACATGATCGACGCAGAGTTGAAACGGATGGAACCGCGCTTCTCGTGCTCCATGCGCGAGATCAGCTCGTTCATCAGCAGCGGGATGTCTTCCACCCGCTCACGCAGCGGCGCCATCTCGATGGGGAACACGTTCAGGCGGTAGTACAGGTCTTCGCGGAACGTGCCCTCCTCGATCATGGTCTCGAGGTTCTTGTGGGTCGCGGCGATGATGCGCACATCGATGCTCTGGGTCTTGTTGCTGCCCACGCGCTCGAAGGTACGCTCCTGCAGCACGCGCAACAGCTTGACCTGCATCGGCAACGGCATGTCGCCGATTTCGTCGAGGAACAGGGTACCGCCGTTGGCCAGCTCGAAACGCCCGGCACGGCTGGTGATCGCCCCGGTGAAGGCGCCCTTCTCGTGGCCGAACAGTTCGCTTTCCAGCAACTCGGCCGGGATCGCACCGCAGTTGACCGGCACGAACGGCGCTTCGCGGCGCTTGGAATGGTAGTGCAGGTTGCGCGCGACCACTTCCTTGCCGGTGCCGGACTCACCCAGGATCAACACGCTGGCATCGGTATCGGCCACCTGCTGCATCATCTGGCGCACGTGCTGGATGGCACGGCTGGTGCCGACCAGGCTGCGGAACAGGTTGGGTTCGCGCTGGCGACCACGCTCGCGCGCCTGGTCGTACATCTCGCGATAGACCTGGGCACGATGCAGCGAATCCAGCAGCTGGCTGTAGCTTGGCGGCATTTCCAGGTTGGAAAGTACCCGGCGGCGAAGGTCTTCCGGGAACTCCGCAGAAGAAATTTCACCCAAAAGCAGAACCGGAAGGAACTCATCCCACCCAGCCACTGTCTTAACGAGCCCAAGCACATTGCCCGGGGCGTTTACAGTGCCGATGAGCACGCACAGCACTTCGCGACTCGAAGACAAAGGCTCGACCACTTGCTGCCAGTCCTGGCTGGAGCAAGCGAGGTTTTCTTCGCCGAGGAAGTTAAGCACCACCGCCAGGTCGCGGCGGCGTGCGCTGTCGTCGTCGATCAGCAGAATCTTGGTTTCACGCCACATGCAATAGCAACTTCCCTAGTCATATCGGCGCCCGAGGGCGTGCTCGACATCATTCCGACTGAATGGTCAGTGTTCGGACGTCTGAAATTCGAAAACAGCCACTAGTAAAGTCAAAAAACACCAGCCAGTCAAATTAATGGCGCTTGGCTTTTTGCAGATCTGTGGTCAGGTGAACAAATGGTATACCTTTGCCGCGTTCTTCGCCTGACGGATTTTCGTCATTTCTTCCACCAAGGATTGACGTTCACCACTTGCAACATCGATTAGTTGACGGTATACGGCCAACAACTGCTCAAGGCTGGCACTGACATCAGCCTCGTTGCCTTTCGCCTCGCTCACCATGTCGCCGATGCGCAAGCGGCACTCCAGGTCCAGCTCACCCACCGCTTCCCAGTTGCGCTCGGCCAGCGCCGCCAGCAGCATTTCCCGAGTCTGCTCGATCCGGGTGATTACTTCGCTCATGCCATCCTCCTTTATCAGGAAGCCGACGACTGATCGCCGATTGCGTCCCAACCTTCCTTCACAGTGATCAGCAGGCGCGCGACCTCATCGATGATGGCCGGGTCGGCTTTGACGTTGGCCTCGATCAGGCGACGGCTCATGTACATGTACAAACTGTCCAGCTCGGCCAGGCTTTCAGCATGGTTTTCCAGGTCCAGGCCTTCACGCAGGCCGCCGATGATGTCGATGGCCTTGCCGATGAGAATGCCCCTTTGCGCGACGTCGTTGCGGGCAATGGCGCCCTTGGCCTGTGCCATGCGATCAAGACCGCCCTGCATGAGCATCTGCACCAGGCGGTGCGGGCTGGCTTCGGATGTCTGCGCTGCGCCGTTGACTTTCTGGTACTGCCGAAGGGCCAACATCGGGTTCATGGATCTGCCTCGTTGCTGCGGTAAAAAGTTGCTTGTACCTGCTGTATCGCCTGTACGTCAAAGAACTTTAGGGGAAAAGCAAAAAGCCCGGGGCGTCTCGCGGACGCCGCCGGGCTTTTGGCATGTTCAGCCGATCAGGACTTCTTGGCCTGGGCGTTGATCGCTTCGAAGATCGAGGTGATCTGGTCGGCCTGGGCTTTCATCTTGCCCAGGGCGGTGTCCAGGGCCACGTACTTCTTGGTCAGGGACTCGGTCAGGGACTCGGTGCGGCGGTCCAGGGCTGCCTGCTGGTTGGCCAGTTCCGAGACCGCCTTGTCGAGGTTCGACTTGCGTGTTGCAAGGCTGCCATCGGTCTTGTTGTAAGGATCGATGGCCTTGTTCATGCGCTCGAAGATACCGTCGGTGCCGGTGAACAGCTCCTGCACTTCCGGGCCGAGCTTCTTGTCGTTCATCGCCGAGGTGAACTTGGTGCTGTTGAATTCGAGCGTGCCGTCTTTCTGGGTGTTGATGCCCAACTGGCTCAGCGTGGTCAGCTGATCGCCCGCCCCCACCTCACTCAGCACCTTGCGCACATCCCCCAGCAGAGAGCGGGTGGTCGGATCGTTGGTGAGCGGGCCGAGCACCAGCTTGTCATTGTCATCACGGCTGGTCGACGTCAGCGATGTGATCGCCTTCTGCAGCGTGTTGTAGGCATCGACGAAGCTCTGCACCGACTTCTTCAGGCCCTCGTTGTCCGCTGCCACGGTGACCGCGGTCGGCGTACCAACGAGAGTACCGCTGGCCTTGGCGCTGACCCCGGTCAGCTCGAGGGTCATGCCGCTGATGGCGCTGTCGAGGGTATTGGAGGCGCTCTTGACCTTCAGCCCGTCGATGGTCAGCTCGGCATCCTGAGCCTTGGCAGAGATGAAGCCGGCGCCGGTGCCGGACATCTGCGTGGTGCCATCGATCGTCAGCTCGGGGATGCCGCTAAGGGAAATGTCGCTGCCGGCACCGGTGGTGGTCGAGCTGAGCACCAGGCGCGAGCCGCCTTCCTCGTTGATGATGTTGGCGGAAATACCGTTGGCGCTCATTTCCTTGTTGATCTGGTCGCGCACGCTCTGCAGCGTGGCGCCGCTGGCTACGTCCAGATCATAGGTCTTGCCGCCCTGGCTGATGGTCAGCTTGCCAGCCGTGATCGCACTACTGGCGCCACCAGCGAACTGCTGGCTGGCGACTTTCGAGCTGGTGGCCAGCTTGTCCACCACGATATCGTAGCTGCCCGCCACGGCCGTGTTGCTGGACTTGATCTTGACCACCGACTCGTTGGCCGAGGTCGCTGCATAGGCGTTGAACGACGGCGCATCCTTGTTGTTGAGCGCCTTCATGGCGTCCTGGAATGCCGTGAGGGCACTGCGCAGCGAGCCGATACCCGAAATCATCGCAGTGTTGTTGCTGGTTTGCCGAGTGATCTGCGCCTGCTTGGCGGATGTATCGGCCTTGACCAACGCGGTCACGATCTCGGTAATGTTGAGACCAGAACCCAGGCCTGTACTGGAAGTAATCGGGCTTGCCATGCTGTAGTCCCTCTCATCAACGCGTCAACCCGCTCCTGCGGGACAGACATGCATCACTTCATTGGTGTTCGCCGCCAATCATACCTTGGCGTCGAACAGAACACTTTTGACATCGCTCAGGCTGTGAGCGATCCGCAGGGCCTCTTCCGAGGGCAACTGGCGAATCAGTTCACCACTGTCGGTCGCGATGACTTTGACCACGATCTTGCCGGATTCTTCATCCGTGGAAAATTCCAGATTGCGCTGCGATGCCTTCAGGAACTTTTCGATCTCCGAAACGGCATGTTTGACCTTGTCGGCATCCTGCTCCGCCTTGGGGTCTTTCTTGTCGTCTTCGGGCTTTACGTTTTCCGTCGACCGGACTACCGGTTTTTCGGCAACCTGCTCGGCCGGACGTGCGGCCGGATAAGACAGGTTCAGCTTGACGCTCATGTCCATGCCCACCACCTCGCAATGAAAAGGCGGGGAAGTGCCTTACCAGCACTTCCCCGCCAGCAACCAGGCAGATTAGCCCAGCAGCTTCAGTACTGCCGATGGCAGCTGGTTGGCCTGGGCCAGAACCGAGGTGGAAGCTTGCTGCAGGGTCTGCTGCTTGGTCAGCTGGGCAGTTTCAGCAGCGAAGTCGGTGTCCTGTACGCGGCCACGAGCAGCTTCGGCGTTTTCGTTGATGTTTTGCAGGTTGTTGATGGTGCTGGTCAGACGGTTCTGCGCGGCACCCAGGTCAGCACGGTTGCTGTTGATGGTTTGCAGAGCGGCGTCAATGGCCGAAACAGCAGCGCTGAAGTTGGCTTCGGCGGTAGTGGTGTCGGAACCCTGGATGTTGATCGAGGAAGTAACGCCCAGGTCCGAAGCGGTGAACTTGGCGCTCAGGTCGATGGTGATCTGGTTGGCGGCACCGGTGTTGGAACCGACCTGGAAGGTCATGACCGAAGCCGAACCGTCCAGCAGGTTCTTGCCGTTCAGCTGGGTGCTGTTGGCAATACGGGTCAGTTCCGAAGCCATCGACTGGAATTCTTTGTCCAGAGCGACGCGGTCGTTGGTGCTGTTCGAGTCGTTTCGGGACTGAACGGCCAGTTCACGCATACGCTGCAGGATGTTGGTCTGCTCTTGCATCGCGCCTTCAGCGGTCTGGGCGATGGAGATACCGTCGTTGGCGTTTTTGATAGCCATGGTCTGACCACGGATCTGCGAGGTCATGCGGGTAGCGATCTGCAGGCCGGCGGCGTCGTCTTTGGCGCTGTTGATTTTCAGGCCGGAGGACAGACGGGTCATCGAGGTGCTCAGTGCATCGGAAGCACGGTTCAGGTTTTTCTGAACGCCCAGAGAGGTGGTGTTGGTGTTAACAGTCAAAGCCATGACGAATTCCTCGTTGGATTGGGTACTACGGCTTCCGGCCTTGGCAATTCGCCGGGTGTGGCACAGAGAACCTTCGTAATCTTTATCGTCGTCAGGGCAGTTTGCTTTAGGGCGATTTCTCACTTTTTTTACTGGCATCCGGCCACCCCAATGAAATCAAGGGTTTGACGCCAGAAAACCAACATTGGAAACGAAAGAAGCGCAGCCTTGTACGGGCTGCGCTTCTTTAGACAGTACGGCACTCGGTCAGCCGTTGCGCTCGATGATCGCCGAGCCCCACGACAGGCCTACGCCGAAGCCACTGAGTGCTACGCGCTTGTGCGGCGAGTTGAGCACGTGCTTTTCCAGCAGCAACGGAATGCTCGACGACACGGTATTGCCGGTTTCGACCATGTCCTTGACGAACTTCTGCTTGTGCGCGCCCTCGTCGAAACGCGCGGACACGGCATCGACGATCGCCGCGCTACCCTGGTGCAGGCAGTACAGGTCGATGTCCTCGGCGCGCAACTGGCTGGCCTCGAGCAACTGCTGCAGGTGCGCAGGCACTTTGACCAGGGCGAAGTTGTAGACCTGGCGGCCGTTCATGAAGAACTTGCCGTCGGTGGTACGCAGGTGCTCGGCGCCTGCACCATCACTGCCGAACAGCGACTTGCCGAGTTGCCAGGCAGCATCTTCGCCCATCCAGGTCGCGGTGGCGGCATCGCCGAACAGCATGGTGGTGTTGCGGTCCTCTGGGTCGACGATCTTAGAATACGGGTCGGCGGTGATCAGTAGGCCATTTTTCAGCCCGGTCGCCTCCATGAAGCCTTTCATGGCATACAACCCGTAGACGTAACCGGAACAGCCCAGCGAAATATCGAACGCTGCAACCTGCGTGGTCAGGCCGAGCTTTTGCTGAACGATGGCAGCGGTGTGCGGCAAGCCTTCCGCGTCACCATTCTGGGTGACGACTATCACGGCATCGATGGATGCAGGATCGAGCTCAGGATTGGCAGCAAACAGGTTTTTCGCTGCTTCCACACAAAGATCAGAGGTTTCCTGAGTGTTTCCCTTGCGCGGCAAGAAAGTCGAACCGATCTTGCCGAAGATAAAATCCTGGTCTTTGCCAAATTTTGCGCCCTGTGCGTAATTGTCGACACCTTCGACAGGTACGTAACTGGCGATGCTTTTGATGCCAATCATTGTGGCTTCCCGATAGATATGGCGAAAATTCGCGGGCTTGCGCGCCAGGGTCAGGATCTCGCGTGACGAGACGACGTGATTGCCCGCAGACTCGATAGCTTAGAGATGCACGTTTCGACTGCCAAGTCACGGTTGTGTATACGATCAGCCAATTGTTCGACAAGATCAATGCCTTCGCGTGCAACCTCGCCACGCGAGTGCGGCCGGACACCCGCATTGCGCGGGCTTCCGGCCTTGCCTCGGCAACTCAGGCGAGCCAGGCCTGGCGCCAAACTTCCAGGCGCTCACCCTCGAGCAACCAATTCGAGCGAACGGCATTCTGCAACGCATCGCCCAGCGCAGACGAGGCGTCACGATCTTCCAGGTGCAGACGAATGGCACGCAGCCAGTCAGCCGGCTGGTTATCCACTTTCGACAACGGCAAGCTACCTGCACCAGCGAAACCGGCCACCCGGCTGCAAATGACGGGATGAGCGCAAGCTGCGTGCTGCAGTACCCGCAGATCGGCCGAGCACGCGTTGCCCAAGGTATCGGCCATAGGTACCAGCGCCAAGTCCAGATTCAGCGCAGCGAGCGTAATGCCCAAGCGCTCGAGCGGGACCTGTGGATGCTGCTCGCTGACATACGGTCTCAAAACCTGCGGGCAATCACCCAGGACCACCCAGTCGACCTCCTGGGCCAAGGCTGGTACCACCTCGGCCAACAGGTCCGCATCTTTGTTGCCAACCCAGCCCAGTCGCGGCCTGGCCGCCGTACGACGCAAGCCTTGCAGCTGCCCCCAAGTGGCAGGTAACGCACTTTCGAGCAGGCGAACGTCGTCATATTGCCCTAGCAGCATCTCTGCCAATGTCGGGCTGGCCACGACCACCCTGTCTGCCTGCATCAGGCCGTAATTCAGGCGCTGCAGCAATTCATCGCCCCCCATGCCCGCAGCAAGCCCCATTTCCGCGACATAGCCGTCCAGGTCATACACTTTGAACGCCTGGGAGAACGCGCGCAGACGACGCAAGGTCAGCAGGCCGGCGTCTGCCAGCGGGCGCTGCAGGATGATTGTGGAGGGCGCGTAACGCTGAATGTCGACCAGGGTGAGCACACCGGTGGTCACCGAGCCATCGATCGCGCCGGCATTTCGCAACGCCATGAGCGGCTGGATCACACGCGCCTGGCCGGCCGCCTGCTGGTCCGCCGCAAAAGCCAGCACCGTCGGGACGATACCGTGCAGCGGCCGCCAGCACAGGCCATTATCCTGCCGCGCATGGCTATGGCCGGTGAGTAGCGACAGGTTGGCATTGTAGGAAGGATCACTGGCCAGTTGCGGTAACCAGCGAGCGTAGAGTGCTTCCTCCTGTTCAGCGGTTACCACTGCGGCTGGTGTCGCTTCCAGCAGCAGCCTGGCGCGTGGCGTCCAGACATTGAGGTAGCCGGCCTGCTGCAAACGCAGGCAAAGATCGACTGCAATCCAGGGCTCCAACAACGGATCGACAGTGAAACCATCCAGGTCGAGGAAGGTTGCGCGCCGAACCATCAGGCAACGATCACCCACTGCCACGCCGTTGCGCTCGGTCATCAGCGCCGCCAGCTCACCCTCCTCGCCAATCGCCCGCCCAGCATAAGCCGGGCCCACGCTCCCACCCTGGCCGAGCACCAGACCAGCCTGCCGGACCACACCATCGACGCTCGACAGCAGGCCGCCCACGGCTCCAACCTCAGGGCGCTGCGCATGATTGAGCAAGGCCTGCAGCCAGCCACCATCACTGACCATCGCAACTGCATCCAGCCAGACGAGGAATTCGCCTTGTGCTTCCTGCGCTGCGGCGTTGCACATGGCGGCGCGCGTCTGTCCTGCCATGAAACGCAGCACATGGATGCGTCCCTGACCCACCTGGCACAGCATTTCCAGCCACTGCAGCAGCAGCGGGTCGTCATTGCCCGGCTCGACCAGCAGCACTTCATGCTCGATGGCCGTGGTATTGGCCAGCAACTGCTCCACGCAGCGCTGCAACCGCGACAGGTCGCCATCGATATAGATCAGGATGCTCACCGAGGCCGGCTGCTGGTACCCATAGTCGATTTCATAGCGATTCGGCGCCTGCGCCGTCGGCCGGACCTGTGCATGCGGGTAGCCACGCTCCAGCAGGTGTGCCTGGATGACCGAGCATTCGTCATCGCAGGTCAGGGACCGAGCCAGGTTGGCAATCAACAACGGCTCGCTGACATGGCCTACCACCCCGAGACCATGATCGGCAATGAGGCGCAACTGGTACGCCAGCTCGAATGCACGCCCTGATGCCGGGTCGAACCCACCCTGCTGCAGCAGCGCCCGCGTGTCATACAACCAGTGCCGCGACAAGGCAGCTGGATGGGCGAGCAACATATCCAGGTTGAGGTCGGGGCGCAGGCGCCCTTCGACACTGTCATCGGCGCCACGAACGGCCTCATCGGCAAATACCGCCAGGCAGGTCTCCGGGGCCTGCGCCATGTCGAGCGCCGCCACCAGCAGGCCGCTGGCGGTAAACTGCACGCCGGCATCGACTACCATGCACCACTCGCACGGGCTGTTTTCGAGCACACCATGGATGGAGGGCAGCGGCGCCCGGCAGTCAGCCGAGAACCACTGCACGTTCGGCCTGCGGGGTTCCTGCGCGCCCAGGACGCACACCTGGATGCGTTGGTACAGCACATCGTCGAGGCTGCCCAAGGTGCGCGCCAAGGCGGCGGGATCACCATGATCCAGCACCAGCACGGCAATCGAAGGCGCACCGGGCGCAGCCAGACGTTCCTGCATCAATTGCAACTGCTGCGGCAACGGGTATCGCTGGCGCAACCATCTCAGCATGCCGGCGCTGTTGCCGGCCAACTCGCGACGGGCCGCCAACTGCGTCTTGGCAATGAACACCTCAAGGTGCTGCCAGAACGGTGCAGTCTTTTCCACATAGCGCTGCAGGGCACCCTCGAGGCCGGCACTGGCGTGCGCCAACGCGTGCGGCTGATCGAGCATCGCGAAGCCGTGGCTGCCGATGAAGCTGGCTTCGAGAAACGACTGATCGATCCCGTACCCAGGAATGAAAATCACCGGGCAGCCGCACAGCACGGCGATCACGCAAGTCATCGACCACTCATGGGTGTACAGCACTTCGGCCTTGCGCAGCAGCACCGCCAGTTCAGGTAACGACAGGGCGTTGGCCATACTGAGCAGGCGGATATCGCCGGGCAACTGCGAGTAGTCGATCTGCTCCAGCGGGTGGCGGTTCTGGTAAAGGTACTTGCCTTCACGCGCGCTACCCGGTGTCGGCGCACTGAACAGTTCGACATCGATGGTCGGCAGGCACAGCAAGTCGCCATCCGGGTAACCATGCCGCGCGGCGATCAGGGCGCCGGAATAGAACAACAGGTCACTGCCCGCTGCCTGCATGCTCTGGCCGGTCAGGAAACCCTCGAAATTCAGCAGGAAACGCGCCACAACATCGCAGCCAAGCGGATTGCCAACCACCACTTCCGGATAGACAGCGATGGGTACCTTGCCTTCATCCTGATGCCGCTTCTGGGTCCGAGGGTCCAGGAGCGGCGTCTTGAGGTTCGGGTTGACCACCTGGCCACCGCAGATGTACGCCTCGCGCCCGTTCAGATTGAGCACATGGCAGAGGTAATGCAGGGACGCGACGCCCGACGAGGTTTCCCGGTAGTCCGGCGCCAGTATGTAATACGGATGCTCCGGCTTGGCATACATCAAGCGCAAGCGCATCAGCGCCTGGTCGAGCGAATGGGCGTCAACCCCGGCAGAATTGGGCATCGCTTGGAAACTCCAGAATCAGGAAATACGACGGCAAGCCCGCCTCAGACAGCGCGGGACTCGGCAAAGAATTGGGCGACTGCGGCACATACCTGGGCTACCTGGCGAGCGCTCATGTCCGAATACAGCGGCAAGCGCACCAGGCGCTGGGCTACATCACAGGTCACCGGCAGTTCTCCGACGCTGCGCGAATAGCGAAGGCCGGCGGGCGAATCATGCAGCGGCACATAATGGAACACTGCGTGGATATCCCGCTCGCGCAGGAACCGGATCAACTCGCTACGTTCGTGGTTGTTGCGCATCAGCAGGTAGAAGATGTGCGCGTTGGCTGGCCGCCCCCCAGGCGTGCGCGGCAGCTGGAAGAAGCCATCGCCCTCCAGTGCCTGCAGCTGGTTGTAGTAAGCCTCGTACAAGCCACGCCGATGAGCGTTGATGCTTTCGCCCTGCTCCAGCTGGGCATACAGGAAAGCGGCCGTCAGCTCGCTGGGCAGGAACGAAGACCCGACATCGACCCAGGTGTATTTGCTGACTTCACCGCGGGCAAACGCCTTGCGGTTGGTACCCTTCTGCCAGATGATCTCGGCGCGCTCGATCAGTTTCGGGTCATTGATCAGCAAGGCCCCTCCCTCACCGCTGATGACGTTCTTGGTCTCATGGAAACTCAGGCAGCCGAGGTGGCCGATGGTACCCAGGGCCCGGGTCTTCTCACGAGCAAGAATTGCCTGGGCAGCGTCCTCGATGAGCATCAGGCCGTGACGGTTGCAGATACGCAACAGCGCGTCCATGTCACAGGGCTGCCCGGCATAATGCACGGCCACGACTGCCTTAGTCTTTTCGGTGATTGCAGCTTCGACCAGGCGTTCATCAAGATTGAGGCTGTCCGGACGAATATCCACGAACACCGGCACCGCACCACGCAGCACGAAGGCGTTGGCAGTGGAGACGAACGTGAATGACGGCATGATGACCTCATCCCCCGGCCCGACATCGGCAAGGATCGCCGCCATCTCCAGCGCTGCAGTGCATGAATGGGCCAGCAGCGCTTTCGGGCAGCCCAGGTTGTCTTCCAGCCACTGCTGGCACATCTGGGTGAACTGCCCGTCGCCAGCAATGCCGCCATTCATCACCGCCTGGGCGATGTAGAACAGCTCCTTGCCAACGACAAAAGGTTTGTTGAAGGGGATGACCTGTTTGCTCACGTTCGTATTCTCCAGCCCGTGCCTCAGGTGAAATCGCTCAGCGGCAGGTAGCCACCGATCAGCGCATCGAGAAACTCGACCTGTACTGCCTGCTCCATGCCATTACGGGTAAAGAAATCCCGGGCACGCTGGTAGTAATACCGCTCAAGCGCCTGGTCGGCATCGGTATGCCCCGCGTCGAAACCATGCTGGGAAAGCGCCGAGCATTTGACTGCTGCGTATTTGCGACAGCACACCTCGACCGACTGATCGAGCATTGCCCGTCGCTGTGGTCGGGTGTGGGCGAAATACGCGCTTGCCTGGGGTGACAGATGCTGCCCCTGCACCAGAGCTGCCAGGTTGTCCGCCAACCAGGGCGCGAAATGGTAGCCGTCGCGCCGCGTGCCGGTTGCGATGAACGTATTGTCGTTGAGCTGACCAATGACCGGATAACCATCGAGGCTCACCGGTCGATAGCCAAAGTTGTACCGCACGAAGCCACTGGCGCGGTGCATCTGATTGACCTGGTTGATCGCACCATTGATCAGGGCTGCCACCGACTCTGCACGCGGTACCTGCTCGTCAACGGTAGTGATCAGGTTTGTCGCTCCGACCACGAAAAGATCGTCCTGGTAAGGCGCATGGTAGATGCCACAGGCGCCACCTCGGTTGGGCGTGCGAAGCACGTATCGGCCCTGGATACCCTGGTTTTTTAGTACCACGGTGGCGCCGACGCCATTGATCACCCGAATGCAGTCGTCCTCTGCCCACAGCCGGGTTGCCATGCTGCCATTGGCCAGCACCACCCGCTCCGCGGCCAGCACACGGCCATCGGCCAGGCGCGCGCCACAGGTGCGACCGCCGACCTTGTCCAGCGACTCCACTACCCCATCAACAAAACGCACGCCGCGCCTGACCAAGGTCTGCTGCAGGGCATGCACTACCCCGTCCGGGTTGACCACACCCTCTCGGGGCAGGAACAAGGCGTTGCGGCTGCGATAGCCCGAAGCCGGCGAGTATGCAGGCTCGAGCGTCGGCTCGATCCGCTCGTAGGGTTCGGCGAATTCTTCGAGATAGCCGGCAATGGCATCGAAGGCCTGGTCTTCAAACGCATTGGAAGCGTTGTTGTTGACCAGCACGGTGCCTAGCCGATAGTGCTCGGCGGGGATCTCGAACTCTTCGACGAACGCCGCCCACAGCCGTGCGGAGGCCTGGCTGAGTTCGAACTTGAGGCGATCACGCGGCTGGTCCAGCGCACCCGGCTCAAGTTCGGCGAACGAGTTGAGCATCGCGGCGGCGGCCATCGACGCACTGTGGGGCCGCGATATCGGGCCCACGACGGTAATGCGCTCGGCCGGCACCGAACGGGAAAGGCCTGCAGCGATTGCCAGGCCAACCATGCCGTTACCTATGATCAGAAACATGGCTCGCCTCCCTTACAGCAACTTGACGATGCACAGGGACGGGTAAGTCTGCGAGCGCTTGATCTCATGACGTACCTTGCCCAGCACTTCGGCCACATAGGCGTAGCCCTCTCCCGGCAGGAAGTCACGCTGCAACTGGAAGAACGCCAGCTGCGAACCGGGTACGCAACGCGGCAGAATCTGCTCCAGGGCAAAGCGGGTCGGCCCTTCCAGGTTCATGTCGAAGAAGGCCAGCGCCACCAGCAGGTTGCGGTTTTCCTCGATGAAACGCGGCAAGGTATCCTTGATGTCGCCCTCGACCACCTGATGGCCGCTGGAAACCTGCGGCAGCGCATTGATGCTTTCATGCACGGCGAGCAAATGGCGCAGGTAATCGGCATAGCCGCTGCCAGTATCGTAACAACCGTCCTGGAAGTGCTCGTTGGCTACCTTGCTGTCGCTGTCATGGGACTTGTAGCCGGCGAAGGTATCGAATGCCGCTACCCGGCGCTGCTTGTTGAAAGGCTCGAAGATGGCACGCAGGTTTTCGCACAGCACCGCGTTCTGGCCACGCCAGGTACCGAAATCCAGCACCGAACCAGGCAGCGGGACAATCTCGCGATACAGGTCGGAAATCGCCAGCATCCGCGCCAGGGATGCCGAACGGATGAACAGGCCGAGATTGCGCTCTTTCTCGGCATCATCGAGCGGCGCGTTGGCAAAGGACTGCCAAAGGCGCTCACGCGCTTCGAGCTGGCTGTCGCTGGATTGGGTGACGGACGTAGAGCCTTTCTTGAGCATGGATATCTCCAGGGAACAGGGAAGTTGGATGGCAGGTCACGGGGCCTTGCGCACGAGCAGTGTGAATTCGTACAAGCCATAGTCATGCAAGAGTGCCACCTGCCTGGAGTAGGTTCTTTTGCACAGGTCAAAGTAAAAGCACGGATCGCCGTAATACAGGTAGTCACGCATGAATGGTGCATCGGAGTAGCTGGTTAGACAGTTGAATGCGAAGCCTTTGGTCGAGCAGGCATCCATACTGCGAAGCACCTCGGCAATGTAGTTTTCCCAGGCCTCACGCGGAGTCTGCTGTGAAACGTTGAAAATGCCGCTGGCCACCGCGTAGTCAGCCGTTCGGCTGGACCGCTCGGCGACCTCGAAGCTGGTGAACGGGGCCGCCCCGTGCCTGGCGCGGGCCGACGCGATCATTTCGGCTGACAGGTCATAGCCGTGGTAGTCCACCGCCGCGCCGCGTTCACGCAACCATTCCAGCAGTGCGCCGTAGCCGCAACCAACGTCGACCAGGCTGAAACCCTGCTGCCACTCCTGTCGAGGGACCAGCTTGAGCAACTGTTCGAAGCGCAGATGCTGGGATGCGCTACCGTTCCAGTCGACCCCTTCCGGGGTGGCCCCATGCTCGCGAATACGCGAGGAGTAGTACTGTTCCACTTCGCGCAGAATGGTAGTGCTCATGGTCGTCGCTCCAGGAAGGCAGGCGCGTCAGCGCCAGTGTTGAACAACAGGTCAATGACACTCAGCGCGTGCTGGAACTCGCCGTATAACTGGGGGTACTCGGGGTAGCCGGCATAATCCATGTACGACAGACCAAGCCCGGCAGCGGCAAATGCGGCCTCGTCCAGATAACAGCTGGCTGCCGGCCCCGACAGGTAGTGCGTGCCGCCCACGGCTTGGCACAACTGGATCAGACGCTCGTTCTTGCCGGTTGCCTGCCCCAGCTCTTCGGCGCGATACAGCGGCGTGTGGATGTTCAGCAGGGGACACAGGCCAGCGATGAACAAGTGGTTGATACGGGAAAGATGAGTGAGCGCTGCGGCCTGCTCGAAGAGTGCCCTGATCGGCCCCTCCATTTGTTCGAAGCAAGCCGCGCGGCGGTAGCTCATCTCGATGGTTTTCCAGTGCGCCTGCGCCCATCCCGGCTCGCTAACCTGCACTTCGTTGATCAACTGCTCGTAACGACCCTTGTTCCTGACCGGTATGCTCAGCCAGTGCTCGCCCTGTGCAGTCTTGATCTTGTTGCGATTACGCCAGTCTCGCCGCGTGTACTGGACATCGTCGAACAGAATGAACGCGTCGACGCTGCCGATCAGGTCGAAATACCCTTTCCATGGAATGTAATTGGACTGCAACACAGCCACTTTCTTTTGCATCCACGACCTCGTCCACACCGCGTGAAGCCAGGCGTCAGCCTGTCAATTAATTGCCGCCAGGCGAAAAAAAACCGGGCATCTGCCCGGCTTTTGCAATTCCCGCGCCAGCTACTTGAACGGGACGAGCCAAGCGGCTTCGGCGCGTACCCACTGGCCGTCAATGGCAACTTCGCGGGTGAAGGCACCAGGCCATTTCGCCAGCAGTTGCTGAGCAGCCTCAGGAACCGGAGCAGCAGGGACTTCGATCGCCAGCTGCGCCTGCGGTGCGAGCACCACGAGGCTGCCAGCAGCTGCCACAGTGAGGCACAGGTCGACATCAGCCGCCAGCAGCGCCTGCAGCCCACCACATTGCTCGAACACGCTTGCGCGCACCATCAGGCAATCCCCCGATACCGCAGGGCAGCCACGAACAACGCCAGACCAGCAACCATGGCTGCCCGCTACACCCGCCCAGGGCGTGTACACACGCGGTCCAGCAAGCAAATCGTAACCGGCATGGGCGAGACCACCATCACTGTCGACCAGGCGCGCGCCGACAACTCCGACCTCGGGCCGTAGCGCCTGGTTGAGCAGCGCCTCGATCCAGGCCGGGGTGATAACCTGGCAGCGCTCACTCAGCAACACCAGGTATTCACCACGCGCCTGGATGGCTGCCTGGTTGAACGGATTCTCCGCTGCCTCGGCAATCACCAGACGTACGCGACCAGCGAACGGCTGAAGCGCTTCGGACAGCAAATCGTGTTGATCCTGAGCACAGGCAAGCACGACTTCGTAGCGGGGATAGCGAGTGCGCTGGAACAGGCTGGTCAGGCTGCGCTCAAGCGCGGATCGATTGCCCTCATAGGCCATCAACACGCTGACCAACGGCGTCGAGCCGTGTCGAAAATCGATGGCCAACCCGGCTGCACCCTGTTCGCTCGCCTGCCCCCGATAGCCCAGCCGCTTCAGGTGGCGGTCGAGAATTTCCAACGCCTCGGCAGGCATCGATACCGATGCCTGACTGCCGATTACCAGATACTCATCCATGTGCGCCATACCGCCGACACCGCGCTCCTCCACCAGGCGCAGCAGCAAATCGTATTCGAGTGCATGGCCAAGGCGGCTGTCGAAGCCCCCCAGATCAAGCACGACCTGTCGGCGCAGCAACCAGTGACGAGACATCAGGCCAGGCTGACTGCGCAGCACATCCAGATCGCTTCCGGGACGCATGACGCCCAGCAGGCGCCCGTCGGCATCACGCTGTACTTCATCGGCACAGATCGCATCGCAGGCCGGCGACTCACTCAGCTCCAGCTGCAAGCGCAGCAAGCCACCACTGGCGAGCACATCGCCCGCCTGCAACAGCATCAGCCATTCGCTCTGCACCTGGCGCGCAGCCTGGTTCAGGTGTGACACCCAGTTACCTGCCTCGACCTGAACGAAATGCAAGGTATCCCGCGCCGTGGTGATGGCTGGCGGTTTGCCGGCCTTTAGCACCACCAGCTTGAAATTGCGCAGACCGGTGGCCAGCAGACTGTCGAAAGTCGCCTGCAAGGCAAGGTCATCATCCTGCAGGTCCAGCACCATGAAGGCAATCTGTGGGCCTGGCCGCCTGGCCAGTTGCGCAAGCACGCGCTGACGCACCGCCGCCGTCGGTGTCGCCGCCGCCAGCGCCTGCAAAAGCTGACCAGAGCCGGTGGTCGCGAGCCATCCTGGCACATCCTGGCCGGGAACGCCGTCGAGGTGCTCCAGCCAGGCGCTCAACTCTCGCACCTTTTCCACATGCTCCTCGCCTTTGAGGGTCGCCAGCAAGCGTTGGCAGACGTCCCGGGTAAACAAGCCCAGCGCCAGCGCCTGCCAGTATCGTTGCTGCAGCGTCTCGGTGGTGTCGTTGGGGTGCACTTCGAGCAGTTCCCGCTGACGAACCCAGGTACCCTCCAGCGCATGACGGTGCTCACGCCCGGTCGGCCAGGCATGGCAGAGGAATTCAAGCTCGGTCAGGCGCCGGAACAGGCTGTTCTGGTAGTACGGCATCTCCACATACTGACGGGGCTCGAACAGCCGCTCCGGATCGGCGATCACACTGGTCCAGCGTGAGGTGAACAGCAGCGGCGGCTCACCTGCGTCATAGCTGCCACGCACCAGGCGATTGAGCACAACGAAGGCGGATTCGTCGGCGAACACACGCGCGCGTTGCCCATCCCATGCGCGCAACAGGCGCACGGTGTGCGCCAACTGTGCTTCCCGGGCCACGGCCGACACACTGCGGGGCGCCAGCTCACAGATCACGTCGGTCTGGTCCAGCTGGATGAATTGCCCTTCAGCCAGCAACGCCAACGACAGCGCCACGCGCCAGCCGGCGAAATCCAGGTCCTCGGGCAGGCTGGCAAGCGCCGCACGCACCCCCTCGACCCTGACCACGGCACGCCAGGCCGGCTGGTTGGACAGGGCATGCACGCGCATGCGCGCCAGCACGCTCTCCCCCTCCAGCGGCTGGAACGGATGGCCAATCTTGTAATAGGCTACCTGGCTGTTGCCCGGGACATACCCCAAAGCGTAGCCTTGGGCTGCCAGCGCCAGAGGGTTGGCGCTCAGGCTGGCGGCGGCGCTGTCCAGCGCCGGAGCCTGCACGAAGTCTGCATCCAGGGTCAGATTGACCAGCGGTGTCGCCACCTGCTGCAGCGCCTGCTCCAGGCGCGCACTGCACAACGCCGCAGGGCTGTGCCCTTCAAGCGCATCCAGTGCCACGCAGGCAATGCCAGCCTGACGATAATAATGCAGTGCCCGTTCACGATGAGCGGCTTGGTCGTGGCCAAGCAGCAGTACCGTGACGTCACTGCGCGATCCGTTTGCGATTTCGACCATAAAGCACCTTTCTGAAGGGAGAGTTGGGCGCCCGCTCGCAACGAACGCAAAAAATGAATCAGTCCGCCAACCAGGCATTCGACCATTGCTGCAAATGCTGCGGCATCAGCACATAGTCACGCAGCACCGCCTCACGCAGCGCATCCCCTTGGCGGTAGCTGGCCTGGGGGTCGGCCAGGTGCATGCGGATCGCATCCAGCCACTGTTCGGAGGTGTTGTTGCGCACCCGCGTGCAAGGCAGGTAGCCGTCATAGGCCTTGGTGTCGGTGCAGATCACCGGGAAGCCGCAGGCACCATACTCAAGCAGGCGCAAGTTGCTCTTGCAGTCGTTGAACAGGTTCTGCTCGAGCGGTGCCAGTGCCAGGTCGAGGTTGAGGCTGGCCAGCTTCTGCGGGTACAACGCCAAGGGCACGCCTTTGTGGAACTCCTTCACATAAGGACGCAGGACATCCGGGCACATGCCGAAGAATACCCAGTCGACCTCGTCGGCCAGGGCCTTGATCACGTCCAACAACAGTTCCAGATCGCCACGGTGGCTGGTGCCCCCCGCCCAGCCCACGCGCGGCCGCGCGCTCGTCTGACGCTCGCTGGCCAGCCCGGCCCACAGCGTTGCGGCGAGCATGTTGGGGACCACGCGAATATCCTGGTGCATGCCCGACAAGGCGTCGGCCAGCGGCTGGGTCGACACCACCACCCGATCACACAGGGCGATACCCTGGGTGACCAGCTCGCGCATGTTGGCCGGCATGTTCCGCGCATGGGCGTTCTTTTTCGGCACATCGATGATGTAATCGTCGATTTCGTAGATGCGCCGGGCGTTCGACAGGCGCTTGAAGCGCGTCATTTCCTCGATCGAGTTGATCGTATAGCGGCACTGCAAGATCATCACATCGGGCTGCTCCCGCTCGATCTCGATCATCTCGGGGGTGCTGAAATCGAGCCGCCCCTGGATCCAGCCAGCGCGCTCCAGCTCGGTAAACGGCTGCGCCACCCGGTAGTGCCCGACCGCCGAGGTATTGATCGGCAGCGCCAGCACTGACGGCAGTACCCGGCTGATGAACGGGTCCCAACCACGACGCTGGCCGGCATCGAGGTTGAAACTGGCCATTTTCAGGCTCAGGTTGCGGTTGTAGGCCGGGTCGCGGGCCACCTTGGCCAACCAGCGTTCATGGAAGATGTCCTTGTCCAGCAGCTTGCGCTGGCTGTCGGCCGGCACATCGCGGGGCGACGCGAAGCGGACCAGTACCGCATGCGGTGTCCACACCGCCAGGTAGCCTTGTTCGCGGATGCGCAGGCACAGGTCGGCGTCCTGCAGGCCGCCTTGAAGCCCCTGCACATCGAAACCGCCCAGCGTGGCGAACAGCTCGCGGCGCACCAGCAGGCAATCCAGGCTCAGCGCACTCCAGTTCTGCACTGCATTGAGCCGCAGCATGTAGCCGCCGCTGTCCGCCGGCATGCCGACGAACGGGCTGTTGACGCCGCCATGCAGCCCCAGCACCAGCCCGGCGGCAAAGATCTCGCCGCTTTGGGTACACAGCTTGGGCGCGACCACGCCGACCTCGGGGCGCTGGGCCTGGGCCATCAACTGCTCCAGCCAGGGCTTGTCGAAGGCCACGCAGGCGCTTTCGAGCAGCAACAGGTAGTCGCCCCGAGCCGACTCGCTGGCCTGGTTCAGCTGTGCCACCTGGCTGCCGCCGGCAACCTCGACCACGCGCAGCTGATCGCTGCCCAGGCCCTGCATGGCCTGCAGCCATTGGCGCAGGTCGCTCGAGGTATCTGGCGAGGCGATCAGCAGTACCTCGAAATGGCCATAGCGGGTGTGTTCGAACAGCGACTCAACGCAACGCATGGCCGCGCCCAGGTCGTCACCGAGCGTGACCAGGATCGAAACCATGGCTTGCAGCGGGTGCTGGTACAGCACCCGGCACAGTGACAGGCCTTCGGCACCGAGCACCTCGGCATCGACCCCCAGGCGCTGCAGATGGGCCCGCACCACCCGCGGCGCCTGTTGTACACAGCGTGGGTCATGCAGCCACTGGCCGAAGTCCCATTGGCAGTGCACCAGCAGTTCATCGATGTGTTCGATGGCCTGCAGGCCCCGGCTTTCGGCCAGGCGCCAGAGCGCGTCGTGAGGCGCGAGCGTGTCGAAGTCCGGGTCGAAACCGCCGACCTCGCGCAGTGCCGCACAATTGAATGCCAGTACGCGCCCGACATAGGGCAGGCTGCGCATCAGGTCGAGGTTGAAGTCTGGCTTGAAGATCGGCGTGGTCGGGCGCAGGGTGTCATGGCTGCCTTCGTCGACATAGATACAGGCCCGTTCGCGCAGGGCCATCCGCTCGCCCATGATCGCCAGCGCATGGGGCACCAGGCGGTCGCCAGCGCGCAGCAGCAAGACCCAGTCGACATCATTGGCACGCGCCAGACGCGCCTGCACCTGGGCCAGGCCATTGCCCTGCACGAGCATGCGCTCGACCCCGACAGCGTCAGCCAGCTCCAGCACCGCAGGTGCGAGCAGCCAGGTGCTGGCAGCGCCATAGGACTGCGCGGCGAGGCTGTCGAGGGTGGCACGCAAGGCCAACTCCTCTCCCACCTCGGCCCAGATCACCGGGATGATGCGCGGTTGCCGGCCCCAGCCTTCGAAGCGCTTGGGCAACGCCTTGAGCTGCGCCGCCGACAGATCCCGGCACTCCAGCCACTGGGCATACACCTCGTCGAACGACAGGCAGTCAGTGCCGACCTGCTGCGCCTGGCGCGCCTGCTGGGCGCCGTATAGCCGGTTGAGTTCGTACTCGTCCCACTGCGCATCCTGCCCGCCTTGGTAACGCTCAAGCGGCAGATACCGCACCCAGCCACTGGCCGGCGCGGGCTCGCTGCTGCGCGCGGCCAGCATCGCCTTGATCCAGTCGGTTTCCACGGGGAACGCCATGGTCATGCTCGCCTGGTGGCTCAGGCGCCCGGGGTGCAGGCGTTCCATGCTAAGAAAGCGTGACAGGTGGCCAAGGTTGCCGCGGCGCATCAGGCAGATGTACAGCGCCATGTCCAGGCGCGCGACAAAGCCGCCCTCCTGCACCAGCGCCGGCAGAAACTCGGCCACCCAATCACGGCGCAGCAAGGCATGGCTCAGCCCGCCGAACAGGTTGGGCGCATTGGTTTCCAGGGCCTCGAGCAGGTCACTGCCCTTGACCACCGCATCTTCCGGGCACATCACCGCATTGAGCATGCGCGGCGGCAACAAGGCGTCATCGGCGGCGCACAGCATGCGCTGGCAGATGGTCATGCTGACATCGGCATGCTGCTGCATGACCTCTGCCTGTAGGCTGACACAGTCGGGGAACAGGCGGTCGTCGTCACACAAAAACTTGATCAACGGCCCCTGGGCATGCTCCAGGCACGCCAACAGGTTGCCAGCAAATCCCAGGGTTTGCGGGTTGCGCACGTAGCGCACCGGCTTGCCGGTCTCGCTCGTCACCTCGTCGACGATGCGCTGGATCTCCGCTCCCCGGCTGTCGTCGCACACCAGCACGTCCAGCGCCGGGTAATCCTGGTTGAGCGCGCTGAGCAAGGTGGCGCGGAAAAACTCGGGGTTGAAGGCGGGGATGGCGATGCTGACGAGGGTCTGTTGATTCACGGCGAAGACCTTGAAGAGATGGCGTGGCCAGCACCGAACGGGCTGGCACACGCCGGGTGACGCGAGAGGGGTGAAATCAGATGTAGTTGACCAACGACAAGCTGGCGACCTTGGCATAGGCCTGCAGCGAGGCCTGCAGCATGTTGGTCTGCATCTGCAGGCGCAGCATCACTTCAGCCGGATCGCTTTCGCGGATCGAGCTCTGGGTCTTGGTGTTCTCGGTGCTCAGCGCCTCGTTGGTTTCGGCCTGCACATCCAGCGCCTGGCCACGGCCACCAATCGCACTGACCGACGACGACACCTGATTGGTGGCACTGGCGATGTTACCAATGGCGGAATCCAGCGCGGCAAGAAAGTTCTGCCGGGCCACCGGATCGTTGTCCACCGGGCTGGTCAGGGCGGTACGCAGCTTGCCGATGGTGTCGAGGACGTTCTGGGTCTGGTGGGTATCGACCTTGACCGCAAACGAGTCCCCTGCATTCGGTGCGCCAGACAGCTCGAAGCTGACCCCTGCCGCGGTGGCGGTGGTGCCGCCCGGCCCGCCCAGTGCACCTGATGCCACCGGACGGCTGTCAGCGGTGATCGGCGCAGCGTACAGTTCGAAGGTGCTGGCGCCGGTGAATTTCAGCACCGCACCACCGGCCGGGAAGGCTGCCTTGTAGGCCGCCGGGTCGGTAATGGTCGCACCAGTCACCTGCTCGGACGAGGTGTTGCCCGGGCTGCGGGTGCCGGACACCTCGTCAGCCTTGGAACTGAGGCTGAAGGTATGCCCTGCGATCGCTGCATCTTCGTTGCCCTTGTCCCCATCCTTGAAGGTGATGTCCAGGCGCAGATCGACACCGCGGAAGCTGATGCTGGTGTTGTCGCCATTGGGGTCGAACTTGCCGCCCTGGCTGGCCTCGAGGGTGACGTCGTTGCCAGCGGCATCGGTGATCTTGTATTCGGTGCTGCTGAGGAATTCGATGCTGTACGGCTCGCCGCTGCGGAAGCGATCGTTGTACAGGCTGTTGCCGGAGACTTGGCCGTTGGACAGGCTGACACGGCCATCATCGGTGGCCGGCGCGGTCAGGCTGGTCTGGCTGCGGCTGGTGTTCAGCGCCTGCTCGAAGGCATCGTAGCCGGTCTCGTTGGCGGCCAGGCTGAGCATGTCACCCACCTGCAGGTTGAGCTTGCCCTGGTCGCCCTGGTAGCTGTAGGTGCCATCGGCATTGCGCGCGTAAGGCGGGGTATCGCCCTTGGAACCGGAGAAAATGTACTTGCCGTTCTCGTCCTTGCTGTTCATCAACGAGAACAGCTGGTCTTCCAGCGACGCCAGTTCATCGGCATTGGCCTTGCGATCGGCATCGGTCATCGAGCCGTTGCCGGAGCTCACCGCCAGCTCGTTGACCCGCTGCAGGATGGCACCGATGGAGTTCAGGGTACTCTCGGCAGTGCCCAGGGCGTTGCGCACATTGACGATGTTGCCGCTGTACTGCTTGAGCATGTTCTGCTGCTGCTCCAGCTGCAGCAGGCGAGCCGCCCCCACCGGGTCGTCCTTGCCAGAGCGCACGCGAATGCCATCACTGGCCTCCTGCTGAGTCTTCACCGTCTTGGCAAAGTTGCTCTGATAGTTGGCGCTGTTGGTGTTGTAGAACTGCGAAGTAGAGATGCGTACGCTCACGATCTACGGCTCCTTAAAGACTGTTGATCAGGGTGGCGAAGGTTTCCTGGGCCGCCTTGATGATCTGCGACGACGCGGTGTAGTACTGCTGGAACTTGATCAGGTTGCCGGTCTCTTCATCGATCGACACGCCCGACAGGCCATTGCGGCTGTCCAGTGCAGAGGTATGCAACGCCGTGGTGGCATCACTGTCCATCTGTGCCTGCCCGGCCTTGCCGCCAACGTTGGAGACCAGCTTGGCATAGGCATCGGTCAAGCTGATGCCCTTGCCGTCGGCACCCACCTCGACCGTGGACTTGGTCTGCAGGTCGATCACCGACTGGGCGTTGCGGTTGTCCGCCGAGCCTGCGCCGGCCAGCGCCACGGTATAGCTGTCGCCATTTTTCGGCGCGCCGGAAACGCTCATCTCGAAGGTGAAGTTGCCACCCAGTGGATTACCGCTGCCATCGACCATCGGCACCGACAGTTGCAGCTTGTTTTCCTGGCCCGGCACGATGGTGCCACTGCCGATTTCGGTACCCTTGGCGTCGTACATCTTGTAGGCCTGTGGCGAGCTGGTGTCGTCGCCGAACACCAGCTTGACCGGGGTCGAATACTTCAGGCCCGTCTGCAGTTGCGAACGCTGGGCGGCATCGTAGATGTCCATTTCCGAGGTCAGCGTCGGCTGGGTGATCACCCCGGTGCCCTTGTTGCCCGAACCACTGGTGGCGGTCAGCGGCGAAGCCAAGGCCAGGCGCTTTGGGTCGGTCAGAACAGTGTCGATACCTGCAGCCGCATTGCGGGTGGGGGTGATCTTGAAGCTGTCGCCAGCACTCAGGCCACCGCCATTGAGCGACAGGGTGAACCCGTCGATCACCGGCGGCGGCGTGTCGCTGAGGTCGAAACTGCCCATGTCGGTGCCTTCAGGCAGCTTGCGCACGCTGTAGCCAGTGGCGCTGGTGAAGGTCACCTGGTAGTCGCTGGTGCTCAGCTTGCCGGAGTCCTTGATGGTCACATCGAGGTTGCCAGAGCCGGCGCTGTTGCCGGTCTTGGCGATACTGCGCTGGCTGATGGCCGCGGCGCTATTGATGTCACCGAACAGGGTGGCACCGAACTCACCGTTCTTGTCGATGCCTTGGGCCAGCTGGCTGTTGATCGCATCCGCCACCACCAGGGCCACGCGGCCGAGCTCGTTGAGCGCGGGGTCGAGGGTTTCCTTGCGGTAACGGATCAAGCCGCCCAGCTCGCCACCGCTGGCGCTGCTGGTGATATCCATCTTGGTCGAGCCGCGATTGAGGATCAGGCTCATGCGGGTCGGGTCGGTAGCGCTCGGCTCCACCCCCAGGGTCTGGGTGGTCTTGCCCAGCACCAGGGCCTGGCCGTTCTTCAGGTAGATGTCGTAGTTGCCTTCACGCTCCACCACATCGGTGCCGATCAGCTTGCTCAGCTCACGCACTGCACCATCGCGCTGGTCGAGCAGGTCATTGGGCTGGCCGGAGATGGAGCTGACGCGGGAAATCTGGTCGTTGAGCTCAGCGATGGTCTTGGTCAGGGTGTTCACCTGATCAGCCATCGACGCCATGTTGGCGTTGATGTCGCTGTTCTGCTGGTTGAGCTGCGCCGACAAGGTGTTGAAGCGCTTGGCCAGGGACTGCGCGCTGGTCAGCAGCAGTTGCCGCGAGGCGTCTTCGGTCGGCTTGGCCGCAGCATCCTGCATGGCGCTGAAGAAGCTTTTCAGCGCAGCAGTGATACCGGTGTCGCTGCTCGACAGGGCGGTATCCAGCGGCGTGATCTGGTTCAGGTACGAGCTGGCATCGCTGCTCAGCGAGGTAGTGCTGCGCAGCTGGTTCTCGAGGAACGCGTTGTACACCCGGCGCACGTCGGCCAGGGTGGTACCGCTGCCGATGAACACCTGGCCGACTTGCTGCCCGCCCTTGGTCTTCTGCACGTTCTGCTGGCGCGAGTAGCTTTCGACATCAGCGTTGGCGATGTTGTTGCCGAGGGTGTACATCCCCGATTGCGCGGCGCCAAGCCCCGACATACCAATGTTGATCAGACTCGCCATGGTTCCATGCCCTTAAAGTTTCGTTGCGGTATCGAGCATTGCGTAGTGCTCGTACGACTTCATCTGTCTTGCGATCTGCGAGATCTTGCTGGCGTAATTCGGGTCGGTGGCGTACCCGGCCTTTTGCAACTCTTGCACGAACTGTTCCGGTTTATCGGCGGCCTTCACCGCATCTTGATAGCGCGAATTGTTCTGTAACAGGCTGACCAGGTCGTGGAAGCTGTCCTGGTAGGAATCGTAGGAGCGGAACGCCGCCGTCTCCTTGACGAACTGGCCGTCACGGAACTCGCTGGTGATCGCCCGCGCCTCGCCGCCTTCCCAGTTACCGGTCGCCTTGATGCCGAACAGGTTGTGGCTGCTGCTGCCATCGGTGTTGCGCATGACCGACTTGCCCCAACCGGTTTCCAGGGCGGCCTGCGCCACCAGGTAGCGTGGGTCGATACCAATGCGCTTCGCCGCCTGCTCGGCCATCGGCAACATGGTGGCGACGAACTCGTCGCTGTCGGCAAAGGCTTTTTTCGGTGCCAACGGTGGCTGGGCCACGGCGCGCCCGAGGATGCGCAGACCGTTGTCCGGCACGGCGAAGGCCTTGGCCACTTGCTGGCCGTCACGGGCTGGCACGGCTGCGGTATTGGTGCTGGTCGCCGACGGCACGATACCGGCCACCAGGCGGTCGGTGAGCTTGCTTGGCAGCGCCAGGCGGCGCGAATTGAGCGCGGCGACGTCGTTGCGGGCGGTGGTCGACTGCGCGGCATGCACTGGCTCGGCCACCTTGTTGCCCCACAGCGTCGGGGCATGGCCCTCGGTACGCGGAAACGGGCTGGTGTTGGCCGGCGCGCTCTTGTGCTTCGACAGCTGGCGAACCAGCACATCCTGCAGGCCGATACCACCGCCCTCGCGGGACATGCTCACGGCCAGCTGCTGGTCGTACATGTCGCGGTACTGTTTCACCGTTTCGGTGTTCATCGGGTTGTCGGCGGCCAGCACGTCACTGGCCTTGCGCGAGGCCTTGAGCATTTCGCTGATGAACAGCGATTCGAACTCCTGGGCTACCTTGCGTACGTTGGCGTCGCTGTCGCGGTCGCCATGCTTGAGCGAGCTCAGGCGATTGAGGTCGGTGTAGGCACCGCTGTCGGCGCTGCCAGTAACCAGGCTCTTGCTGTTCATCCGCGCCGTCCTCAGATCACGATCAGGTCGGCTTGCAAGGCGCCGGCCTGTTTCAGGGCTTCGAGGATGGCCATCAGGTCGCTGGGCGCTGCGCCCACCTGGTTCACCGCGCGGACGATTTCATCCAGCGTGGTGCCCGGGCCGAACTTGAACATCGGCTTGGCTTCCTGCTCGGCATTTACCCGCGAGCGTGGCACCACGGCGGTCTCGCCATTGGAGAACGGCCCCGGCTGGCTGACGATCGGGTCTTCGGTAATGGTCACGGTCAGGCTGCCGTGGGTCACCGCGGCCGGCGACACCTTGACGTTCTGGCCGATGACGATGGTGCCGGTACGCGAGTTGATGATGACCTTGGCAACCGCCTGGCCCGGGTCGATCTCGAGGTTCTCGAGGATCGACAGGTAGTCCACGCGCTGGCTCGGGTCCATCGGCGCGGTGACCCGTACCGAACCGCCGTCCACGGCCTGGGCCACGCCCGGGCCGAGCAGGTCGTTGACCTTGTCGACGATGCGCTTGGCGGTGGTGAAGTCGGGGCGGTTGAGGTTCAGGGTCAGGCTGTTGCCCTGGTTGAAGCCGCTCGGCACTGCACGCTCGACGGTAGCACCACCAGGGATACGACCGGCCGACGGAACGTTGACGGTGATCTTCGAACCGTCACGGCCCTCGGCATCGAAACCGCCTACCACCAGGTTGCCCTGGGCCACTGCATAGACATTGCCATCGATACCCTTGAGCGGGGTCATCAGCAGGCTGCCGCCACGCAGGCTCTTGGAGTTACCGATCGAGGACACGGTAATGTCCACCACCTGGCCTGGCTTGGCGAACGCCGGCAGGTCGGCATGCACCGACACTGCTGCAACGTTTTTCAGCTGCACGTTGCCGGAGCCGGCCGGCACCTTGATGCCGAACTGCGACAGCATGTTGTTGAAGGTCTGCAGGGTGAATGGCGTCTGGGTGGTCTGGTCACCCGTGCCATTGAGCCCCACCACCAGGCCGTAACCGATCAGCTGGTTGGAGCGCACGCCAGAAATGCTGGCGATATCCTTCAGGCGCTCGGCCTGGGCGCCGAAGGCACAGGACAGGAGCAGGGTTGCGGCAATCAGCTGCCTCACGTTGAACATGGTCATCCGTACTCAGAAAGGCCAAAGCGGGCTGATGAAGAAGCGGTCCAGCCACCCGGGCTGGCTGGCATCGGCAAACGAGCCGGTACCGGAATAGGTGATGCGCGCGTCGGCCACACGGGTGGACGGCACGGTGTTGTCGGTGGCGATGTCGTCGGCACGGATCATGCCGGCGATGCGCACCAGCTCTTCGCCGGTGTTCAGGGTCAGCCACTTCTCGCCACGTACGGCGATAATGCCGTTGGGCAGCACTTCGGCCACGGTCACGGTGATGGAACCGGTCAGGGTGTTGCCCTGGGTTGCCTTGCTGTCACCCTTGGTGGCGCGCTCGCCGCTGTAGCCGGCCTCCAGCGACAGGTCACCGCCGCCGAACGGGTTGTTGGTGTTCGGCGTGGTGCCGAACAATGACGTCAGGCCGATGTTGGCGTTGCTGTTCTTCTGGATCTGCGAGCCGGCGTTCTTGCTGGCCGAGGTGCGCTCGTTGAGGGTGATGGTGATGATGTCACCCACCCGGAACGCCTTGCGGTCGCTGTACAGGTTCTGCTCGAAACCGGCCTGGTAGATCGAACCGTTGTTGGCCGCTGCCGGCAACGGGGTGCGCGGCAGTACCGGCGCGTAGTACGGGTCGTTGGGCTTGGGCGTCGGCGCGACGCAACCTGCCAGCAACACCGCCCCCCCCAGGGCGAAAACGGACAACAGACGATTCATGACGCTTACCTCACGGGTGCAGCAGGGTGACTGGGCTTGGAGCTGTCGGCCTTAGAGCTGTTGAGTAACGAACGACAGCATCTGGTCGGCGGTAGAGATGACCTTGGAGTTCATCTCGTAGGCACGCTGGGTGGTGATCATGTTCACCAGTTCTTCCACGGTGCTGACGTTGGAGTTTTCCAGGGTCTGCTGCAGGGTGGTGCCGAAACCGTTCAGGCCTGGGGTGCCGACTTGCGGCGCGCCACTGGCGGCGGTCTCGAGGAACAGGTTGTCGCCGATCGCCTGCAGGCCGGCCGGGTTGATGAAGTCGGCGGTCTGGATGTTGCCGATCACCTGCGCTGCCGGGTTGCCGGCGGTGGTGATCGACACGGTGCCGTCCTGGCCGACGGTGAAGGTCTGCGCGTCGTTAGGCACGACGATGGCAGGCTCCAGGGCGAAGCCGTTGGCGGTGACGATCTGGCCGTCGGAGTTCAGGTGGAAGGTACCGTCACGGGTGTACGAGACGGTGCCATCCGGCTGCAGCACCTGGAAGAAGCCACGCCCGTTGACCGCCATGTCCAGCGGGTTTTCCGTGGTTTGCAGGCTGCCGGTCTGGAAGTTCTTCTGCGTGCCGACAATGCGCACACCGGTACCGACCTGCAGGCCGGAAGGCAGCTCGCTGTCCTGGGTGGACTGCGCGCCTGGCTGGCGTTTGATCTGGTACAGCAAGTCCTGGAACTCGGCGCGATCACGCTTGAAGCCGGTGGTCGAGACGTTGGCCAGGTTGTTGGAGATGACCGTCAGGTTGGTGTCCTGGGCGGACAGGCCGGTTTTAGCGACCCAAAGAGCCGGAAGCATTTAATGTTCTCCTCGTGCGCCTGAATTACGGCACGCGTTCAAATGTGGTTAGCCGATTTGCAAAACACGCGCCATGGCTTCGTCGCCTTCCTTGGCCGCGTTCATCATCTTCACGTGCAGTTCGAATTGACGGGACAGCGCCAGCACCGAGGTCATTTCTTCCACGGCGTTGACATTGCTGCCTTCCAGGAAGCCCGACACCACCCGCACGTTGACGTCGGCGTCGGCCGGCTGGCCGTCGCGGGTATGGATCAGGCCATCCAGGCCCTTGGTCAGGCCTTTGGTATCAGGGTTGACCAGCTTGATGCGGTCGACCTCGGCCATCACCCGCGGGTCTTCGCCCATGGAGCGGATGCTGATGGTGCCGTCGGCGCCGACCTCGACCTTCTGCTCTGGCGGAATCGCAATGGGGCCACCGTTGCCGAGCACCGGCATGCCGTTGCCGGCACGCAGCACACCGAGGGCGTCGATATTCAGGCTGCCGGTACGTACATAGGCTTCACTGCCATCAGGAGCCTGCACGGCGATGAAGCCTTTGCCGGTCACCGTCACGTCCAGATCACGACCGGTTTCCACCATCGGACCTTCGCTGAAGTCGGTGGCCGGGCGCTCGGTCATGGCAAAGGCGCGCGACGGAAAGCTGTCGCCGAACACCGGCATCGAGCGGGCCTGCTCCAGGTCTCGCTGAAAACCGTTGGTGGAAATGTTCGCCAGGTTGTTGGCGTGCGCCTTCTGCGCCAGCGCATTCTGGCTGGCACCGGTCATGGCCACGTAAAGCATCTTGTCCACAGTCATCCTCCGCTGCACTGGCGATCGTTTGCCGCTCGCCGTTGCTGTAATGGCTCTGAAGCAAGTTCCGAACCAACTTTCCGAAATCGTGAAAAAGCCCGTGGATACGGGCTTTCGAAGGTGCCGCCGGTGTGTTGAACGCCGGTTATCCGGCGCTGGGTTGCCGATGGCGGCAAACCTGGGCCGGCCTCTTCGCGGGTTAACCCGCTCCCACAAGGGCATCGCGCCAGCTTTTAGAAATTGGGCAAGACAGTTGCCCCAAAAGGGCAATGCCGAACTCAAGACCTGTGCAATTCCTGTGGGAGCGGGTTTACCCGCGAAAGGGCCGGCACCGGCCTTATCAAGGCTCGCGACAAGCACCATTGCTGTAGGGGCCGGCGAATTTCTTCCAGCCATCCCCCGGCGGCCATTGCGAGCAGACCAGGCGCCCATCCACCTGGCTTTCCCAACGCCACCAGGGCGCGGTACCGGCCTGGGCCTGGTACAGGCAAAAAGCAGCAATCAATGTGACAACCAGCCGTTTCATGACGCCTCCTGCAAACACGACGAACCCCTTCACGACAAAGGGGTTCGTCCAAACACGCTCAACCAGCAACCATCAGGTCATCTGAATGATGGTCTGCATGATGGTGCTTTCGGTGGAGATGGTCTTGGCGTTCGCCTGGTAGTTGCTCTGCGCCTTGATCAGCTCGACCAACTCTTGCGTCAGGTTCACGTTCGAGCCTTCCAGTGCGTTGGACTCGACGCTGCCCAGGGTACCGGTCTTCGGCGCATCGATGCCCGGAATGCCGGAGGTATAGGTTTCCGTCCAGCGGGTACCACCGATCTGCTGCAGGCCCTGCTCGTTGGCGAAGCTGGCCAGGGCCACCTGACCAATGGCGCGGGATTGCTGGTTGCTGAAGCTGGCGAACAGCACGCCCGTCGAGTCGATGCTCAGGCTCGACAGAATACCGGTCGCGTAACCATCCTGGGACTGCGACATGCGCGCGGTCTCGGTGTTGTAGGAGGTGGTGCTGTTCATCGCCAGGCGCATGCCATCGGCGTTGCCGGCCGCGCCATTCGAACCCCAGTTACCTGCGGAATCTTCCACCGCCGGCACCCAGCCGGTCATGGTGAAGGTGTTGTTGTTCACCGTGAACGAAGCACCCGCCGGATGCCCGGTGTTATCGGCCGTCATGCTGCTGACCGAACCATCGCTGTTGAAACTGATGGTACCGGTCAGCGGCGCAGTGGAGGCCGGGTTGAATGGGTTGCGCCCGTCCACCAGGGTGTACATGGTCCACTCATTGGTGCCGGTCTTGCGATAGAACTGCTCCATGGTGTGCTCGTTGCCCTGACTGTCGTAGACCTTGGTCGGGAACGATTTGGTGTACGTCGTCTGGTCGGAAGGATCGAACGGCAGGTTCGGCACCATCGCGCCACTGCCATCGTCGACTTCCAGCGGGATGTCGGCGGCCGAAGAATTCAGGTTGATGCCCTGGTCGATCAGCGATGTTGCCTTTGGCTGCAGCGAAGACGTATCGATCTGCAGATCGGTCAGCACGCCCTTCTGGATCTTGCCAGTCGAGTCGGCGGCATAGCCCTGCAGGCGCAGGCCGTCCGAGGTCACCACGAAGTTGTCTTTGCTGGCCTGGAAGGCACCCGCACGGGTGTACACACGCGAGCCGTTATCGGACAGCACGAAGAAGCCCTGGCCCTGGATGCCCATGTCCAGCACGTTGCCGGTGGTGTTGACGTCACCCTGGGTGAACTGCTGGGAAACGGCCGCCAGGCGCACACCGTTACCCACCTGGTTCTTGCCCACGCCCAGGCGGTTGGAGCCGGCGTAGACATCGGCGAACTCGGCACGCGACGACTTGAAGCCGTTGGTGTTGACGTTGGCGATGTTGTTGCCGGTGACATCCAGCTGTTTGTTTGCTGCGTACAGACCGCTAAGGCCGATATTGAAAGACATGAATTCGCTCCTTTTGCCGCACTAGCGGGCCTTAGATACCGATGGTTTGCACGTCGGAGAGGGACACTTTGCCGACACCGGCAAGGTTGAGCACCATTTCGCCGGCGGCGCTGAAGCTGACGCTGGTCACCTTGGCTGGCAGCAGCGTGTTCATCTGCACCGACTTGCCATCTACCGTGGTGCTGGCGGTGAAGGTGTAGGTGCCAGGGTCGACTTTCTCGCCGCTGTTGTTGGTACCGTCCCAGATGAAATCGGCGTAACCGGCTTTCTGTTCGCCCAGTTCGATGGTCTTGACGGTATTGCCGTCCTTGTCCTTGATGGTGATCTTCGCTTCGCCGATGGCTTGCGGCACCACGAACTGCGCATTGAAGCTTTCGGCGGTGTCGACCACGGCCTTGTCGTTCTGCACCACCACCGAGCGCCCGACCAGCGACGACGCCTGCAAGGCCTGGGACGAGGCCATGGAGCCGGTAATGGCATTGACCGATTCGTTCAGCGAGGTAATGCCTTCCAGGCTGCTGAACTGTGCCAACTGGGCAACGAACTCACCGTTGTCCTGCGGGTCCAGCGGGTTCTGGTGCTGCATCTGGGTGACCAGCAACTGCAGAAAAGCGTCCTTGCCGAGCGAGTCGTTGCCGGTCTTGGATGCAGTGTCGACGGTCTTTTTCGTGGGTGTACCCACACCGGAAGCCGTGAGCACTTCATTGAGGTTCACGCCGGTAGTATCGATTGCCATGGTCTGGTTTCCTTATCACTGACCGAGGGTCAGGACTTTCTGCATCATGGCCTTGGCCGTGTTCATCAGCTCGGCGTTGGTCTGGAACGCGCGGCTGGCAGAGATCATGTCAGCCATCTCCTCGACCACGTTGACGTTGGGGTAGTAGACGTAGCCGTCCTTGTTCGCCGCCGGGTGGTTGGGCTCGTAGCGGGCTTCCAGGTTGCTCTGGTCCTCGACGATGCCTTTTACCTGTACGCCCTGCCCTGCCTCGCCCTGGTCTTCGAACAGCGACTGGCTGCCGCCGGCCTGCGCGTCCTGGAAGGTGGTGGCGAACACCGGGTGGCGGGCGCGGTAGGTCTGGTCGATGCTCGAGGACACGGTCTCGGCGTTGGCGATGTTGGAAGCAACGGTGTTCAGGCGCGTGTTCTGCGCACTCATGCCGCTACCGGCAATGTTGAAGACACTGGAAAGGGACATGATCATTCTCCCCGCAGGGCCGACACCAGCCCTTTGAATTTACTGTTGAGCAAGGTGAAGCTGGCCTGGAAGCCGACGGCGTTTTCGGTGTAGTTCGATTGCTCGATCTGCGCGTCCACGGTGTTCTGATCGATCGACGGCTGCGTTGGCGTGCGGTACTTGAGGGTATCGTCGGCCATGGCCAGGCCCTCGGCCTCGATATGGCGGCTGTTGGTACGATCGAGGCTGAAACGGCCGCCGCTCTGCTGCTTGTCGCTTTCGGCAGCGAGCACCGAGGCGAAGTCCATGTCGCGCGCCTTGTAGTTGGGCGTGTCGGCGTTGGCGATGTTGTTGGCCAGCACTTCGGCACGCTGGGCGCGGAAGCCCAGGGCCTTTTCGTGAATACCAAGCGCCTTGTCGAAGCTGATGCTCATGTCGGGGAAACCTTCGGAGGTTGACCGGAATATCGTTGGGCAAGGTATAGCAAGGGCTGTGCCAACCAACAGAAAGCCAGGAAATACGGGCTTGCAGGGCGAGGTGCTGTCAGAGTGATGCCAGAAAAGCGGCAAAGGCCTTCCGCCTTGAGCGACGAAAGCGGCAATTGCCAGGCGGCAAAAGCGGCAAAACAAAAAATTGACGTCAGTGTCTGTTGTCTGTTGGGACCTCTTCGCGGGTAAACCCGCTCCCACAGGGTTGTGCACAGCTCTCGAAGGCGACGCCGTACCTGTGGGAGCGGGTTTACCCGCGAAGAGGCCGGCACAGGCAAACAAAAAGGCCGGCAACTTGCGTTGCCGGCCTTTGTGCTTACTTCGCCTGGTAGATGATCCCCGGGCTGCACTGCACCATCTGGTAATGGTCCGGCAACCCGTTCAGCGCTTCGGAAGCCCCGAGGAACAGATACCCGCCCGGCTTCAAGGTACTGTGGATACGCAACAGGATGTCCTTCTTCACCTGCGCCGAGAAGTAGATCAGCACGTTACGGCAGAACACCACATCGAACTTGCCCAGGCTGGCATAGCTGTCGAGCAGGTTGAACGAGCGGAACTCGACGCGGCTGCGAATCGCCGGCTTGACCGCCCAGCGCCCCGGCCCCTTGGTGTCGAAGTAGCGCTGCAGGCGCTCCTGCGACAAGCCACGGGCAATCGCCAGGCTGTCGTACTCGCCGGTCTTGCAGTTGGTCAGCATGGTGCCGGACAGGTCGGTGGCAACGATCTGCGCGCCCATCTTCAACTGGCCGAGGTTGCTGCGCTCGAACTCGTCGATGGCCATCGAGATGGAGTACGGCTCCTGCCCCGACGAACAGGCCGCCGACCACATGCGCAGGCGCTGGCCGGGGTTGTTGCGGATGAACTCGGGGATGACCTTGTTCTTCAACACCTCGAACGGGTAGGTATCGCGAAACCACAGGGTCTCGTTAGTGGTCATGGCATCGACCACCTGCTCGCGCAAGCCGCCGCGCGGCTGGGCCTGGATGCGCTGCACCAGCTCGCCCAGGCTCTTGATGCCCTGTTGCTCCATCAGCTTGTTGAGACGGCTGGAAACCAGGTACTGCTTATTCTCGCCCAGCAGGATGCCACAGGCTTTCTCCAGGAACACCCGGAACTGTTCGAAATCCAAATTACCCGTAGACACTACTGCCGCCTCTTTTCAATCACTGGTGCCGGGGGGCCAGCCCCCGGCGGCTTCAATGCGTTGCCTTGATCCGGTCGACCACGCGCTGGGCGAGGTCGTCCGGCTTGAACTTGGCCAGGAAGTCATCGGCACCGACCTTCTTGACCATTGCCTGGTTGAATACCCCGGACAGCGAAGTATGCAGGCAGATATGCAGCTTTTGCATGCGCGGATCACTGCGGATCTCGGCCGTAAGCGTATAGCCGTCCATTTCCGGCATTTCAATGTCCGAGATCATCATCAGGAACTCTTCTTCCGGCTTCTTGCCCTCGTCCACCAGCTTGCGCAGGTATTCCAGGGCCTGACGGCCGTCATTGAGCGCCACCACCTCGACCCCCACGGTCTGCAGGCAGCGGCTGACCTGCTTGCGCGCCACCGACGAGTCGTCGACGGTGAGCACCCGCAGCAGCACCGCCTTGTCCTGCACCTCGGCATCGACCACCCCGGCCGACACCGACTCGGACGACGGCGCCACTTCGGCCAGCACCTTCTCCACATCGATGATCTCGACCATGCGGTTATCCACCCGGGTGACCGCAGTCAGGTAGTGATCGCGGCCAGTGCCCTTGGGTGGCGGATGGATTTCTTCCCAGTTCATGTTGACGATGCGCTCCACCGAATGCACCAGGAAACCTTGGGTCTTGGTGTTGTACTCGGTGATGATCACAAAACTGCTGCGCGTGTCTTCCTGCAGCGGCCGCAACCCGGTGGCCATCGACAGGTCGAGGATCGGGATGGTTGCCCCGCGAATATTGGCAACACCGCGCACTACCGGGTGCGCCTTGGGCAGCAGGGTCAGTGCAGGGCATTGCAGCACTTCCCTGACCTTGAATACGTTGATGCCGTAAAGCTGTTCGCCATTGAGGCGGAACAGCAGCAATTCCAGGCGATTCTGCCCCACCAGCTGCGTGCGCTGGTTGACCGAATCCATAACACCTGCCATGCCAGACTCCTTATGTTTCAGCCTTTCGTTGCAACTCAGTTAGCGAGTCGGCACGGGCTTTGCTTTTTTGAGCGCCATGTACACGAAAACGACATTTTCCCGACGATTGACACGCCTGCTGACTGGCTCGCTGGCCATGCTGTGCCTGCTGGTGCCCGGCGTTCGCACGATGGCGAACGCGTTTACCATGCCTGAACAGCTTATCGGTGTCACTCAAGGGTTTCTTGAATTCAGCGTCGAAGATTATCTGGCCACCACCCAGACCGCCGGCCGTTACGAGATCCAGGTCAACCCGCTTGACCCACGCCTGCGCATGCCGCTGTGCAGCCAGCAGCTGGACGCCTCGCTGGAAAGCCCGGCCCAGCCGCTGGGCCGTGTCACGGTAAAGGTGCGCTGCGAGGGCACGACACCGTGGACCGTGTTCGTGCCGGCCACCGTGCGGCTGTTCCGCAACGTGGTGGTGGTGACCCGGCCGCTCAAGCGCGACAACGTGGTGGGTGAAGGCGACGTGGCCCTGCGCGAACGCGATGTCGGCACCTTGGGCCAAGGCTTTCTGACCGAACTGGAGCAAGCGGTGGGCATGAAGATGCTGCGCCCGACGGTGATCGACCAGGTACTCACCCCGCAACACCTGGAACAGGCCGAGGTGGTGCGCAAGGGCGACCACGTGGTGATCATCGCCCGCAGTGGCAGCCTGAGTGTGCGCATGCCCGGCGAGGCCCTGAGCAAGGGCGGCCTGAGCGAACAGATCCGGGTGCGCAACCTCAATTCCAAACGGGTGATCAAGGCCAGGGTGACCGGCCCCGGCCAGGTCGAGGTAAGTATGTAGCCAGCCCATTGATTTGCGCTGGCGGTGAGGAACCGCTTTTCCTAAACTGTGTCAGAAAACGGGTTCGCGAGCTTGCTGACAGGCGGCTGTGCATTTGTGCCTAAAGTTTCTTTCGGGTTGGCCGAAAACAAGGCAAGCGTCCAAATACCCAGAGGTTTCTGATCATGGTCATCGACTTCAGTCGTTTGAATAACTCTCCGTCCGTCACGGGCGGCGTGCGCGGCAACACCGCGTCCGGCAGCGCCGAAAAACCGGCAGCCAGCCAGGAAGCGGCAACCACCACCAGCGCCAGCGGAGAAGCGGTACACCTCAGCCAAGAGGCCCAGCAGTTGCAGAAGATCAGCGACAAGCTGCGCGACGAGCCGGTGGTCAACAGTGCCCGTGTGGCCCAGTTGAAACAGGCGATCGCCGACGGCAGCTACCAGGTCGATGCCGGCCGGGTCGCCAGCAAACTGCTCGATTTCGAAGCCCAGCGCTGACCGTTCGGCGCGCTGACTTCACGGACGCTAGATAAAGCCAAGAGTTAGCCATGCACGACACCACCTTGCTGCAACTGATCGAAGATGACATTGCCCCGATGCAGGAACTGCTCGATCTCCTGCAGAAGGAGGCCGTTGCACTGCACGGCCGCGACATGGCGCCACTGGAAAACATCCTGGCCCGCAAGCAGTCTTTGATCGTATTGCTGGAGCAGCAAGGCCTGCGGCGCAACCAACTGCTCACCAGCCTTGGCCTGAGCGCCAACCGCGCCGGGGTGGAGGCCGTTGCGGCACAATCGCCAAACGGCGAACTGCTGCTGCAGCAACTCGACGTGATCAGCCAGTTGATGCAAGCCTGCCAGCAGCTCAACGAGACCAATGGCCGGATCATCCAGGTGCAGCAACACGTCACCGACAACCAGATCCGCATCCTCATGGGTGGCGATTCGCCCTCGCTCTACGACAGCCGCGGCAGCACCTCGCCGCTGACCAAGCCACGGGCCCTCAGCCAAGTGTGATTTTTCTATCAAGGCACGGAACATACTGGCAAAATGCCGTTAATTGCGTGTTTCGCTTTTGCCTGGAGAACGATAAGCCGTGTTCAATGAATCCGATGCCCCGCAGCCGCCAAAGGTGCTGAGCACTCCCTTGGAGATTGCGGCCAACTTGCGGCAGCTGCAGGAGAGCCACGACCCCCTGATCATCACCTTCCACGACCGCAGCCAGCGCTTCCAGAGCTACGTGGTGCACGTGGACCGTGAAAGCAACACCCTGGCGCTGGACGAGATGATCCCGCGCGACGGTGAGAAGTTCATCGAAAACGGCGAACACTTCCGCGTCGAGGGCTTCCACGATGGCGTGCGTATCGCCTGGGACTGCAATCACGAGCTGAAGATCAGCGAAGTCGATGGCAACCGCTGCTACCGCGGCGCCATGCCGGTAGAAATGACCTACCACCAGCGCCGCAACGCCTTCCGCGCCGCGCTGAAGCTGTCGCAGCTGGTCGATATCATCTTTGATGGGGCCCATCTCAAAGGCAACGGCGCTCTGCGTGGCAAGCTGCTGGATATCTCCGCCACCGGCTGCAAACTGCGCTTTGAAGGCAATGTCGAGGATCGCCTGCAACTGGGCCAGGTGTACGAGCGCTTCAAGGCGGGCAACCCGCTGGGCCTGGTGGACACCATGGTCGAGCTGCGCCACCTGCACTATGAAGAGCGCATCAACACCACTTTTGCCGGTGTGCGCTTCCACAACCTCAGCGGCCAGGCGCAGCGCAAGATCGAAAGCTTCGTGTACCAGCTGCAGCGTGAGGCGCGGCGGTTCGACAAGGACGATTATTGATGACCCGCATGCGGAACATTTCCCGCTGAGCGTGCATGTTACGCCTGTCTAATGTGTCCACTCCTGGCAACGCCGTCTTCTGGAGCTGGACACACCATGATTCAAAGCAACTTCACCGCAGAACTGCACTGTCAACATGGGCAGGTCGGGGTCGTCGAAACGCCGATCTATGTGCACCCGCTGTTTTCTCTCGACCAGGATGGCTGGTTGTGCACCGAGGACCAGCGGGGAGACACCGTCAGTTTCAAGCCACTGACCTTCACCTTCCGCTTCATCAGGCATACCGGTGACCGCATTCACTACAACATCTACGGAGCGGAAACCTGGGAATACTTCGGCGCCAGCATGAAAAAAAACCGCAACGGTTGGCTGGGCCTTTACGCAACCCACATCCTCGGCAGGGTCATAGGAGCTCATGGCGCCTTCGACGATCTTGTTGATGACAAGGGCCAGTGGAAAATTGAAACCCTGGGCACCTGGGATGGCGACTTGCAAAGCATTGAAAGCGTGCCTTTCTATTTGCGCGATCGGGACGGCCACCGTGTTGCACTGTCAAAGTCGATCTACACCCGAGAAAAAGTCAAACTGCATTACTGGTTCCTGAACGCCGGAACTAAAGAAGGCGAGATCCTCACATTCCACTTGAAGAACGTCAAGGCTGGCTGAACCGGCCCCGAGCCCGCCGCCTGCCACAGTGCGCTGCAGGTCGGCGGGCAAGGATCATACCGATTGCTTGAGGCCGGCATCGGCTTCAGCCTGCTGCTCGGTTGATGACGGCTCTTCCTCGGTGTCCTCCGCTGCCACCGGCGCCTGCATCACCTCCTGCACCGTCTGCTCATCCACCCGTGGGTCCAGTGCCGCCGACAACGGCGAACCGGCCGCCGGCATGGCCACGTGGCCCAACGGCGCGTCCTGCACCTGGTGCAGGCCGGTAACCGCTTTCGGCCGGATGCGCCACACCAGTACCAGCGCAAAGAACACGAAGAAGGCATACAGCATCTGCGGCCCCAGCACCTTCATCAGCACGCCAGCCGCCAATGGCCCGATACAGGCGCCTACGCCGTAGGTCACCAACAGCATTGCAGTCAGCGACACCCGCCGCTCGCTTTCCACGTGGTCATTGGAAAACGCCACCGCCAGCGGATACAGGCAGAACTGCAGTAAGGAAATCAGGAAACCAATGCCGAACAGCAATTCCAGCGGCACGCTGGGCAGTATCGCCAACGGCGCAGCCGCCAGCGCCAAGCCTACTGCCACGCTGCGGATCAGCACCGCGCGGTCATAGCGGTCCGACAACCAGCCCAGCGGCCACTGCACAAGCAGGCCGGCAAAGATGCAGCTACCCATGAACAGACCGATCTGCTCGGTGGTCATCCCCTGGCTGGAAGCATACAACGGCGCCAGGCCGTAGAACGAGCCGACAATCAGCCCCGACCCAAGCACCGTGCTGAGCGACTGCGGCACGCGCTTGATGAAGAACTTCGGCTCCATCGGTGCCGGGCGCAACGGCGCCGGGTGAATGCGCCGGGTCATCGCGACCGGCACCAGGCACAGGGTGAAGCACATGGCAACCAGCATCAGCAGCTCGAGGCCAAGTTGCGGGTGCACCACCAGGATCAACTGGCCAAGCACCAGGCCCAGGTACGAAGCGATCATGTAGCCGCTGAACACCGCGCCGCGGTGCTTCACATCGGCCTGCTCGTTGAGCCAGCTCTCGATGACCATGTACTGGCACATCATCCCCAGGCCAACGATCATGCGCAGCCCGACCCAGGCCGGCAGCCAGCTGGTAAGGCCGTGGCCGAGCACCGCCGCGCCAACGATACCGGCGCAGGTAGCATAGGCGCGTATGTGCCCGACCCGGCCAATCAACCGGTGGCCTACCTTGCCGCCGACCGCCAGGCCAAAGTAGTTGGCCGCCATCAAGGCACCCACCCACAGGCTGTCGACATGATCGGCTGCCAGGCGCAGGGCCAGGTAGGTACTGAGCAGGCCCGAGCCGATCAACATCATCAGCGCGGCGAAATACAACGACTGAAACGGCTTCCAGATATTTCGCATAGGTCCCGTAAAGCTCCCTGGTCAGGTGGCGGGGTGCTAGAAGCATAAGGGCAAAAACCGCCTGGCGCAGGCCCCCTTGAGTGATTTGCCGCTACTGCGGCGTGTCCGGTGCAGGTCGTGTCGCGATCAGGCTTGTGCCGCCGCGCCCGAAGCTCCGATAGGCGTGCTGAAGAAGAAGTTCCAGATCTTCAACCGGCCATGACCGGTCTACCGTGAAGCCCCACGTGCCCGTCCGAGCATTTAACTCAAGGAAAACCCACATGATTCGAGCCAACTTTACCGCCGAACTGCACTGCAAGTACGGCCAGGTGGTCATCGCTGACACATCTTTCAGTGCCCATCCGTTCACCAGCGCCGACGAAGACGGCTGGCTGTGCACCGAGCAAAGCCGCGACTGCGCCGCGAAAAAAGGCGAGTTCAAGCGCGCAGCATTCGACTTCGCCTTCATCGAGCAGAAAGACAATCGCACCTATTACCAGATATCGTGCGGCCAGCACTGGGACTACGCCGGATCGCGGCTCGAACGCAACAACAATGGCTGGCTGGGCCTGTATGCCACCAGCGTCGTCGGGCGAATCATCGACAGCGTGAACCTGGCCAACCTGACCCGCGCTGCCGACCACTGGAAAATCGAAACCCTGCAACCGTGGGACGGTGACCTGGGGAGCGCCGAGAGCATTGGATTCTACCTACGCGACAGGTTTGGCTACCGCGTTGCCCATACCCGCCCAGACCCGAACAGCGTCGCGCTGACCAACCAACCCTTCCTCAACGCCAGCGAGCGGCCAGGAGAGGTCCTGCAATTCAATCTGCGCAATATCAAACTGGCATAGCGCCTTCGCCGAGCACTGCGCGCAAGCCCTACTCGCGTAGCGCCAGGCCATTGGCAGGCAACGGCAGCGCGGTCTTGTAGCGCACCTGTTTCAAGGCAAAGCTGGAGCGGATGTTGGCCACCCCCGGCAATCGGGTCAGGTAATCAAGAAACCGCTCCAGCGCCTGGATGCTCGGCAGTAGCACCCGCAACAGGTAATCCGGGTCACCGGTCATCAGGTAGCACTCCATCACCTCGGGCCGTTCGGCGATCTCTTCTTCGAAGCGGTGCAATGCCTGCTCCACCTGCTTCTCCAGGCTTACATGGATGAAAACGTTCACATCCAGGCCCAGCACCTCCGGCGACAGCAAGGTCACCTGCTGGCGAATCACGCCCAACTCTTCCATCGCCTTGACCCGGTTGAAACACGGCGTTGGCGACAGGTTCACCGAGCGGGCCAGCTCGGCGTTGGTGATGCGGGCGTTTTCCTGCAGGCTGTTGAGAATGCCGATATCGGTACGATCGAGTTTGCGCATGAGACAAAATCACCGGTTTTTTGTGTTTATGCGGAATGTTTATCTGCCCCGCTCGACAAAGGCAATCAACTTGAGAGAAAAATTCTCCTGCCGGACCTCTAAGATGTAGGGGACGCTGACTTACCAGTCACAAGCCGGTACTCAGCGGCGGCCGCTTCAAAGCTCACAAAAACAAATACCCGAGCGAGCGTAAAAAGCATGAACGAGTACGCCCCCCTGCGTTTGCATGTGCCCGAGCCTACCGGCCGGCCAGGCTGCCAGACCGATTTCTCCTACCTGCGCCTGAACGATGCAGGTCAAGCCCGTAAACCCCCTGTCGACGTCGATGCTGCCGACACCGCGGACCTGTCCTACAGCCTGATCCGCGTGCTCGACGAGCAAGGCGACGCACAAGGCCCATGGGCCGAAGACATCGACCCGCAAGTTCTCCGTCAGGGCATGCGTGCCATGCTCAAGACGCGGATTTTCGACAGCCGCATGGTGGTCGCCCAGCGCCAGAAGAAGATGTCCTTCTACATGCAGAGCCTGGGTGAAGAAGCCATCGGCAGCGGCCAGGCCCTGGCGCTGAACCGCACCGACATGTGCTTCCCCACCTACCGCCAGCAAAGCATCCTGATGGCCCGCGACGTGTCGCTGGTCGAGATGATCTGCCAGCTGCTGTCCAACGAACGCGACCCGCTCAAGGGCCGCCAGCTGCCGATCATGTACTCGGTACGCGAGGCCGGTTTCTTCACCATCAGCGGCAACCTGGCGACCCAGTTCGTGCAGGCGGTCGGCTGGGCCATGGCCTCGGCGATCAAGGGCGATACCAAGATCGCCTCGGCGTGGATCGGCGACGGCGCAACAGCCGAGTCGGACTTCCACACCGCCCTCACCTTCGCCCACGTTTATCGCGCCCCGGTGATCCTCAACGTGGTCAACAACCAGTGGGCCATCTCTACCTTCCAGGCCATCGCCGGCGGCGAATCGACCACCTTCGCCGGCCGTGGCGTGGGTTGCGGCATTGCCTCGCTGCGGGTTGACGGCAACGACTTCGTCGCCGTGTACGCCGCCTCGCGCTGGGCCGCCGAACGCGCCCGCCGTGGCCTTGGCCCAAGCCTGATCGAGTGGGTCACCTACCGTGCCGGCCCGCACTCGACCTCGGACGACCCGTCCAAGTACCGCCCCGCCGATGACTGGAGCCACTTCCCGCTGGGTGACCCGATCGCCCGCCTGAAGCAGCACCTGATCAAGATCGGCCACTGGTCCGAGGAAGAACACCAGGCCACCACTGCCGAGTTCGAAGCTGCGGTCATCGCCGCGCAGAAGGAAGCCGAGCAGTACGGCACCCTGGCCAACGGTCACATCCCGAGCGCCGCCTCGATGTTCGAGGACGTGTACAAGGAAATGCCCGATCACCTGCGCCGCCAACGCCAGGAACTGGGGGTTTGAGATGAACGACCACAACAACAGCATCAACCCGGAAACCGCCATGGCCACCACTACCATGACCATGATCCAGGCCCTGCGCTCGGCCATGGATGTCATGCTCGAGCGCGACGACAATGTGGTCGTGTACGGCCAGGACGTCGGTTACTTCGGCGGCGTGTTCCGCTGCACCGAAGGCCTGCAGAACAAGTACGGCAAATCGCGCGTGTTCGACGCGCCGATCTCCGAGAGCGGCATCGTCGGCACTGCCGTGGGCATGGGTGCCTACGGCCTGCGCCCGGTGGTGGAAATCCAGTTCGCCGACTACTTCTACCCGGCCTCCGACCAGATCGTTTCCGAGATGGCGCGCCTGCGTTACCGTTCGGCCGGCGAGTTCATCGCGCCGTTGACCCTGCGCATGCCTTGCGGCGGCGGCATCTACGGCGGCCAGACCCACAGCCAGAGCCCGGAAGCGATGTTCACCCAGGTGTGCGGCCTGCGCACCGTCATGCCGTCCAACCCGTATGACGCCAAAGGCCTGCTGATTGCCTCGATCGAATGCGATGACCCGGTGATCTTCCTCGAGCCCAAGCGCCTGTACAACGGCCCGTTCGATGGCCACCACGACCGCCCTGTCACCCCGTGGTCGAAGCACCCGCAAAGTACCGTGCCAGACGGTTACTACACCGTACCGCTGGACAAGGCGGCCATTACCCGCCCCGGCAATGACGTGACCGTGCTGACCTACGGCACCACCGTGTACGTGGCCCAGGTGGCCGCCGAAGAAACCGGCGTCGACGCCGAGGTGATCGACCTGCGCAGCCTGTGGCCGCTGGACCTCGACACCATCGTCGAATCGGTGAAAAAGACCGGCCGTTGCGTAGTGGTACACGAGGCCACCCGCACCTGCGGCTTCGGCGCCGAACTGGTGTCGCTGGTGCAGGAACACTGCTTCCACCACCTGGAGGCGCCGATCGAGCGCGTCACCGGCTGGGACACCCCCTACCCCCACGCACAGGAATGGGCTTACTTCCCAGGGCCTTCGCGGGTAGGTGCGGCATTGAAAAAGGTCATGGAGGTCTGAATGGGCACGCACGTCATCAAGATGCCGGACATTGGCGAAGGCATCGCGCAGGTCGAGTTGGTCGAGTGGTTCGTCAAGGTCGGCGACATGATCGCCGAAGACCAGGTAGTGGCCGACGTCATGACCGACAAGGCCACCGTCGAAATCCCTTCGCCGGTCAGCGGCAAGGTGCTGGCCCTGGGTGGGCAGCCCGGTGAAGTGATGGCGGTCGGCAGCGAGCTGATCCGCATCGAAGTGGAAGGCAGCGGCAACCATGTGGACGTGCCGCACGCCAAGCCGGTCGAGGCCCCGGCAGCTCCGGTAGCCGCCAAGCCGGAACCGCAGAAAGAAGTGAAGCCTGCTGCATGCCAGGCGCCTGCCAACCATGAGGCAGCGCCCATCGTGCCGCGCCAGCCGGGCGACAAGCCGCTGGCCTCGCCGGCGGTGCGCAAGCGTGCCCTGGATGCCGGTATCGAACTGCGTTACGTGCATGGCAGCGGCCCGGCCGGGCGTATCCTGCACGAAGACCTCGACGCCTTCATGAGCAAGCCGCACAGCGCTGGCGGGCAAGCGTCGAGCGGCTATGCCAAGCGCACTGACAGCGAGCAGGTGCCGGTGATCGGCCTGCGCCGCAAGATCGCCCAACGCATGCAGGACGCCAAGCGCCGGGTCGCGCACTTCAGCTATGTGGAAGAAATCGACGTCACCGCCCTGGAAGCCCTGCGCCAGCAACTCAACAGCAAGCACGGCGACAGCCGCGGCAAGCTGACCCTGCTGCCGTTCCTGGTGCGCGCCCTGGTCGTGGCACTGCGCGACTTCCCACAGATCAATGCCACCTATGACGACGAAGCCCAGGTCATCACCCGCCATGGCGCGGTGCATGTGGGCATCGCCACCCAAGGTGACAACGGCCTGATGGTGCCGGTGCTGCGCCATGCCGAAGCTGGCAGCCTGTGGAGCAATGCCGGCGAGATTTCGCGCCTGGCCAACGCTGCCCGCAACAACAAGGCCAGCCGCGATGAGCTGTCCGGTTCGACCATTACCCTGACCAGCCTGGGCGCCCTGGGCGGTATCGTCAGTACGCCGGTGGTCAACACGCCGGAAGTGGCGATCGTCGGCGTCAACCGCATGGTCGAGCGGCCGGTGGTGATCGACGGCCAGATCGTCGTGCGCAAGATGATGAACCTGTCCAGCTCGTTCGACCACCGCGTGGTCGATGGCATGGACGCCGCGCTGTTCATCCAGGCCGTGCGCGGCCTGCTCGAACAACCCGCCTGCCTGTTCGTGGAGTGAGCATGCAACAGACTATCCAGACTACCCTGTTGATCATCGGCGGCGGCCCTGGTGGCTACGTGGCTGCCATCCGCGCCGGGCAACTGGGCATCCCCACCGTGCTGGTGGAAGGCCAGGCACTGGGCGGTACCTGCCTGAACATCGGCTGCATCCCGTCCAAGGCGCTGATCCACGTGGCCGAGCAGTTCCACCAGACCTCGCGCTTTGCCGGGCCGTCGGAGCTGGGCATCAGCGTCGCTTCGCCACGCCTGGACATTGGCCAGAGCGTGGCCTGGAAGGACGGCATCGTCGACCGCCTGACTACCGGAGTCGCCGCGCTGCTGAAAAAGCATGGGGTAAAGGTGATCCATGGCTGGGCGAAGGTGCTCGACGGCAAGCAGGTCGAGGTCGACGGCCAGCGCATCCAGTGCGAGCACCTATTGCTGGCCACTGGTTCCAGCAGTGTCCAACTGCCGATGCTGCCGCTGGGCGGGCCGATCATTTCCTCGACCGAAGCCCTGGCGCCGAAAACCTTGCCGCAGCACCTGGTAGTGGTGGGCGGCGGCTACATCGGCCTGGAGCTGGGCATCGCCTACCGCAAGCTGGGTGCACGGGTCAGCGTGGTTGAAGCGCGCGAGCGCATCCTGCCGACCTACGACAGCGAGCTGACCGCCCCGGTGGCCGAGTCGCTGAAGAAGCTGGGCATCACCCTGCACCTGGGCCACAGCGTCGAGGGTTACGAAGGCGGCTGTCTGCTGGCCCGTGATGGCCAGGGCGGCCAACTGCGCCTGGAAGCCGACCAGGTGCTGGTGGCCGTGGGCCGTCGGCCGCGCACGCAAGGTTTCAACCTGGAGTGCCTGGACCTGAAGATGAACGGCGCCGCCGTTGCCATCGACGAACGCTGCCAGACCAGCATGCGCAACGTCTGGGCCATCGGCGACGTGGCCGGCGAACCGATGCTGGCGCACCGGGCCATGGCCCAGGGCGAGATGGTCGCCGAGATCATCGCCGGCAAGGCACGCCGTTTCGAACCCAGCGCGATCGCCGCGGTGTGTTTCACCGACCCGGAAGTAGTGGTGGTCGGCAAGACCCCGGAGCAAGCCAGCCAGCAAGGGTTGGACTGCATCGTCGCGCAGTTCCCGTTCGCCGCCAATGGCCGGGCCATGAGCCTGGAATCGAAAAGCGGTTTCGTGCGCGTGGTGGCGCGCCGTGACAACCACCTGATCCTCGGTTGGCAGGCGGTTGGCGTGGCGGTTTCCGAGTTGTCGACGGCGTTCGCCCAGTCGCTGGAAATGGGCGCGTGCCTGGAGGACGTGGCCGGTACCATCCATGCCCACCCGACACTGGGTGAGGCGGTACAGGAAGCGGCACTGCGCGCCCTGGGCCACGCCCTGCATATCTGACACTGAAGCGGCCAAGGCCGATTTTGGCCCGCAGCGCCCCAGGCGCCGCGGGTCTTTTTTCATGCCTGAATCGGTGCCGGCCTCTTCGCGGGTAAACCCGCTCCCACAGGATTTGTACTGCCTTTGAGCCTTGTGCAATACCTGTGGGATCAGGCTGAATTCTTCGCTGTTGACGACCGGTGGCCAAAAGGCAGGCCAGGAAAGAAGCAAGGAGAAATGGCGTCCCAGGCAGGAATTGAACCTGCAACCTTCCCCTTAGGAGGGGGATGCTCTATCCAATTGAGCTACTGAGACGCAAATGCCGGCAGCGAGCGCTGCACAGCGGGACGGCCAGCATGTTAACCAGCATGCTGGCGTTTGTCATGCCTCAAGCGGGCTTTTTCGCGTAATCCTTTTCTGCCAATGCTACACCTGCGGCAGCACAGCTTCATCATGCAGCAGCGCGAACAATGCCGCGACCGCGGTTTCCAGAGTGGTGGAGTTGTCCAGCACGTGCAGCGATGGATCGGCCAGCGCCTGCAAGCGTGCATTACGTGCAAGGCGCTGCTCTACTTCCTCGGCGCTTTCCCGCCCGCGGGCCAGCAAGCGCTCGCGCAGCACCTCGGGCCTGACCTGGACCAGCACAGCCAACAGGTTCGGGTAGCGTCGGCGCGCCTCGGCCAGATAAGCCCGCGAACCATTCACCAGCACCGCCCTGCCCGCCGCCAGCCACTGGTCCACCTGTACTGGAATGCCGTAATCCAGGCCGTTGGCTTGCCAATACATGGCGAAAGCACCTTGTGCGCGCAGTGCTTCGAACTGCTCGGATGTGACGCCATGGGCGGCTTCGCCCTTGGCTTCGGCCGAGCGGGTAATGACGCGACGAGCGATTTGCACCCCGGCGGCTGCCAGCCGCTCACGAGAAGCGTCGATCAGGGAATCTTTCCCGGAACCCGACGGTCCTACCAGATAGATCAACCGGCCTGCCCCTGATTGGCGGTCGCTTGCGTCATGTTGCATAGCCACTATGCTCTATGGAAGGAAACCGGCGCATTCTATGATTTTTCCCGGTCTTTTGCTGCGTTTCACCAGTTTTTGGCGGCAAAAGTCTGACGATTGGGCAAGCCGGCGCATGTAAAACTTTTCAAACCAGTACTCATTTCTGATAATTGGTACTGGCACAAAGCCTTTATCCGGCTCACTATTTGTCACAGAATTGACGCCAAGGAAACGGCGACCATGAGGCAAGATGAGCATCCATTTTTCACAGACGGTTGAACATTTCGTCGTCGCCACGGTCGTACTACCACCCCGTGCGGCCAATTTTAGAACCGCTTCCCCTGAACCAAAATCCGGTCAATTTATATGCGCCCAATGAAACAGGCTATTTATTCGAGCCGCACCGCTGACAAGTTCGTCGTCCGCCTGCCAGACGGGATGCGTGAGCGCATTGCCGAGGTAGCGCGCAACCATCACCGCAGCATGAACTCCGAAATCATCGCGCGCCTGGAACAGAGCCTTATCCAGGAAGGTGCGCTGGGTGACGAGTTGAGCATGCGCCTGGACAGCCCTGAACTGTCCCTGCATGAACGCGAATTGCTGCAACGCTTCCGCCAACTGTCTCACCGCCAGCAGAACGCGCTGGTCGCCCTTATCGCTCACGATGTGGAAATGGCTACCGACGCCTCCTGAAGTTTGCAGCCGAACATGAAAAAGCCAGCGTAAGCTGGCTTTTTTGTGGGCTCATCACCGCTGCGGGATCACTCTCTGTGGGAGCGGCCTTGTGTCGCGAAAGGACTGCGAAGCAGCCCCAGAATGTTGTGCAGCGCCGCTGAAATTGCGGGGCCGCTCTGCGGCCCTTTCGCGACACAAGGCCGCTCCCACAGGGACCTCCTCAGCGTTTGGAGGTAATCGGTTACAGCAAGAACAGCGTGGCCAGCCCGAGGAAGATAAAGAACCCGCCACTGTCGGTCACTGCGGTAATCATCACGCTGGAGCCCATCGCCGGGTCGCGCCCCAGGCGTGTCAGGGTCATCGGGATCAATACTCCCATCAAGGCCGCCAGCAGCAGGTTCAAGGTCATCGCCGCAGTCATCACCAGGCCCAACGACCAGCTGCCATACAGCCAGAACGCCACCGCACCGATCACCCCGCCCCAGATCAGGCCGTTGAGCAGCGATACCGCCAGCTCCTTGCGCATCAGGCGGCTGGTGTTGCCCGGCGACACCTGGTCCAGCGCCATGGCGCGCACGATCATGGTGATGGTCTGGTTACCGGAGTTGCCGCCAATGCCCGCCACGATCGGCATCAGCGCAGCCAGGGCTACCAGTTTCTCTATCGAACCTTCGAACAGGCCGATCACACGCGACGCAACGAACGCGGTAATCAGGTTGATGGCCAGCCAGGCCCAGCGGTTGCGCAGCGAACGCCAGACCGAGGCGAAGATGTCTTCTTCCTCGCGCAAACCGGCCATGTTCAGCACTTCGCTTTCGCTTTCCTCGCGAATCAGGTCAACCATTTCGTCGATGGTCAAGCGGCCAATCAGGCGCTCGTTCTTGTCCACAACCGGCGCAGATACCAGGTCATAACGCTCGAAGGCCTGCGCCGCATCATAGGCATCTTCCTCGGGGTGGAAGGAGACCGGGTCGGTCGCCATGACCTCCGCCACCTTTTTCTCCGGGTCGTTGACCAGCAGACGCTTGATCGGCAATACGCCCTTGAGAATACCGTCATAGTCGACCACGAACAGTTTGTCGGTATGGTTCGGCAGCTCTTTCAGGCGGCGCAGGTAGCGTAAAACCACCTCCAGGCTGACGTCTTCGCGGATGGTGACCATCTCGAAGTCCATCAAGGCACCAACCTGCTCCTCGTCATAGCTCAGCGCCGAACGCACGCGCTCGCGTTGCTGGGCATCGAGGGTTTCCATCAGCTCGTGAACAACGTCACGCGGCAGCTCTGGAGCAAGGTCGGCCAGCTCGTCGGCGTCCATTTCCTTGGCTGCGGCGAGCAGCTCGTGATCGTCCATGTCGGCGATCAACGATTGCCGCACGGCGTCGGACACTTCCAGCAGAATGTCGCCATCGCGATCGGAGCGCACCAGCTGCCAGACCGTCAGGCGGTCTTCCAGGGGCAAGGCTTCAAGGATATAGGCGATGTCGGCGGGGTGCAGGTCATCGAGCTTGCGCTGCAGCTCGACGAGGTTCTGGCGGTGGACCAGGTTTTCCACCAGGTCGTTGTGGGCGCCTTCCTGACGGTGGGTCAGGTCTTCGACCACGCGCTGGCGCTGCAGCAGTTCGACCACCTGGGCCAGGCGGTCCTGCAGGCTTTCCTGCGCTTTTTTTACTTCTACTTCAGTCATAGGCGAACTCCACTCCCAGCAGCGGAGCACGCCGGGAGAATCAATCGGTCAGATCTTTCTGTATGAATCTTGTTAGCGAGTAACTACTGGGTAAGTCCATGGTGGTTTTCCACAAGCCCCGGCGGGGCTGACGGGCGCAATCATACACTGCTAAAGCTGTCAGATCGCTTAAAATTTTGGCCAGAACAATCGTTTGCGTGATAAAGCTGGGACAACGCTCGAAGCTATCAGTGCGGCGGTGGGTCTGGCGGTCAAGTTACATTTGTTGTGTGCCTGGATGTGTATGCGGTGCCTGATCGATCTCGGGGCTGCTTTGCAGCCCATCGCGACACAAGGCCGCTCCTACAAGGGATCGCGTACTTCTGTAGGAGCGGCCTTGTGTCGCGAAAGGGTCGCGCAGCGGCCCCCAAAGGCACACGCTCAATCTACAGAAGAGCTTAGATCGACATCACCAACAATTCATTGGCGCAGAAAAACAAAAAGCCCGCTCAATTGAGCGGGCTTCTTGATTTGGTGTGGCGGACTCAGCAGGATTCGAACCTGCGACCGCTCGGTTCGTAGCCGAGTACTCTATCCAGCTGAGCTATGAGTCCGTGGTGGTAGTTTTAGACCAGATTACCACTGGTTGGTTGAAGCGTCTTTGCAAGCAGAGCCACTTCAAAAAGTGGCGGACTCAGCAGGATTCGAACCTGCGACCGCTCGGTTCGTAGCCGAGTACTCTATCCAGCTGAGCTATGAGTCCGCAATGGTAGTTTTAGACCAGATTACCACTGGTTCTTTGAAGCAGCTTTGTAAGCAAAGCCACTTCAAAAAGTGGCGGACTCAGGAGGATTCGAACCTCCGACCGCTCGGTTCGTAGCCGAGTACTCTATCCAGCTGAGCTATGAGTCCGTGTCTTGCCGCGCATTATAGGTCGCTGAAACATTTTTGCAAGAACTTTTTCGTTTAAAATCAACTACTTAGCGTTCTTACCGTTTACAGCGCCCTAAGCGAATAATGGCGGTGAAGGGGGGATTCGAACCCCCGATACCCTTATGAGGTATACTCCCTTAGCAGGGGAGCGCCTTCGGCCACTCGGCCACCTCACCGCAACACGAGGCGAATATTAAACAGGCTCTTCCTCGTTTGCAACCCTTTTTTTGAAAAAAACTTCAAAAAAATTAAAGGCTTGGCTCTTCGTCCTTCTCTTTCTTGATCCGCAGGTAGATTTCCTCGCGGTGCACAGCCACTTCTTTCGGGGCGCTGACGCCAATACGCACCTGGTTGCCCTTGACGCCGAGCACCGTCACGGTGATCTCGCCGTCTCCAATGATCAGGCTCTCGGCGCACCGACGAGTCAGAATCAACATAGCTTTCTCCTTACGCAAAACATTCAGGGGTAACAGTCTTTGGTGTCGCGGCCTGGTCGTGGACGACGACCAGGCCCCGGTTACCCGCCGCACAGGCCAGGACAGGGCCTGCACGGCGAGCAGAAACGCGAAGGGCGCGGCAAGCCGCGCCCTTCCAGGCAGCGTATTACTCGCTCTGTCGTGCCGGAGCGTCGAGCTCGAACGCGGTGTGCAGCGCGCGTACGGCCAGCTCCAGGTACTTCTCTTCGATCACGACCGAAACCTTGATCTCGGAGGTGGAGATCATCTGGATGTTGATGCTCTCCTTGGCCAGGGCTTCGAACATGCGGCTGGCAACACCGGCGTGCGAACGCATGCCGACGCCGACGATCGAGACCTTGGCGATCTTGGTATCGCCGATCACTTCACGGGCACCGATTTCGCGGGCGGTGTTTTCCAGCACGCTCTGCGCCTTCTCGTACTCGTTGCGGTGTACGGTGAAGGTGAAGTCGGTGGTGTTATCGTGGGCAACGTTCTGCACGATCATGTCGACCTCGATGTTCGAGGCGCTGATCGGGCCGAGGATCTTGAAGGCCACGCCCGGGGTGTCCGGCACGCCGCGAATGGTCAGCTTGGCTTCATCACGGTTGAAGGCGATACCGGAAATGATCGGCTGTTCCATGGATTCCTCTTCATCAATGGTAATGAGGGTACCCGGACCCTCCTTGAAGCTGTGCAGCACGCGCAGCGGAACGTTGTACTTGCCGGCGAACTCCACCGAACGGATCTGCAGCACCTTGGAACCGAGGCTGGCCATTTCCAGCATCTCTTCGAAGGTGATCTTCTCCAGACGCTGGGCCTGTGGCACAACGCGCGGGTCAGTGGTGTAGACGCCATCGACGTCGGTGTAGATCTGGCACTCGTCAGCCTTCAGCGCAGCCGCCAGGGCCACGCCGGTGGTGTCGGAGCCGCCACGGCCCAGGGTGGTGATGCTGCCGTGCTCGTCGACGCCCTGGAAGCCCGCCACCACGACCACGCGGCCTTCCTTGAGGTCGGCACGAATCTTCTGGTCGTCGATCTGCAGGATGCGCGCCTTGTTGTGCGCGCTGTCGGTGAGGATGCGCACCTGGTTGCCGGTGTAGGACACCGCTGGCACACCACGCTTGATCAAGGCCATGGCCAGCAAGGCAATGGTGACCTGCTCACCGGTCGACACGATCACGTCCAGTTCACGTGGAACCGGGTGATCGGTAATCTGCTTGGCCAGGTCGATCAGGCGATTGGTTTCACCGCTCATTGCCGACAACACAACCACCAGGTCGTCGCCCGCCTCACGGTGTTTCTTGACCTTTTCGGCTACCTGCTCGATCCGCTCGATGGAACCGACAGAGGTGCCGCCAAATTTCTGTACGATCAACGCCATTTCAATGGTGCCTCAGCCCATACAGGGCCCCAAAAAACAATCCAACATGAAGGGGGACGACTAGACCATCCCCCCTTCATCTCAAAGTCCCTGCTCTGCGAATGGCACGGCCAGCGCCAGGGCCTGGTCCAGTGCAGCGACGTCGACGCCACCTCCCTGGGCCATGTCCGGACGGCCACCGCCCTTGCCACCCACCGCCGCAGCGGCTTGTTTCATCAGATCGCCAGCCTTGAGTTGGCTGGAGAGGTCCTTGGTCACGCCGGCCACCAGCACGACCTTGCCCTCATGCTCGCTGCCCAGCAGGATCACTGCGTGGCCGAGCTTGTTCTTCAGCTGATCGACCAGGGCCAGCAGGGCCTTGCCGTCCTGCCCATCCAGGCGGGCGGCGAGCACCTTGGCACCCTTGACCTCAACGGCCGCGTTGGAGAGATCGTCCCCGGCGGCGCTGGCGGCCTTGGCCTGCAGCTGTTCCAGCTGCTTCTCCAGCTGGCGGTTGCGCTCGAGCACAGCCGACAGCTTGTCGATCAGGTTGTCGCGGTTACCCTTCACCAGTTGCGCGGCTTCCTTGACCTGCTCTTCGGCAGCGTTCAGGTACGCCAGCGCAGCAGCGCCGGTGACCGCTTCGATACGACGCACGCCAGAGGCCACGCCGCCTTCGCTGATGATCTTGAACAGGCTGATGTCACCGGTGCGCTTGGCGTGGATACCGCCGCACAGCTCTACCGAGAAATCGCCGCCCATGCTCAGCACACGCACGGTATCGCCGTACTTCTCGCCGAACAGCGCCATGGCACCCTTGGCCTTGGCGGTTTCGATGTCGGTCAGTTCGGTTTCCACTGCGGTGTTCTTGCGCACTTCGCGGTTGACGATGTCTTCCAGGGCCTTGATCTGCTCCGGTTTCACCGCCTCGAAGTGGCTGAAGTCGAAACGCAGACGCTGGCTGTCCACCAGCGAGCCTTTCTGCTGTACGTGCTCACCCAGTACCTGACGCAGCGCTTCGTGCAGCAGGTGGGTGGCGGAGTGGTTCAGCGAGGTGGCGTGCTGCACATCGGCATCGACCTTGGCCTCGACTGGCGAACCGATCACCAGCGCACCGCTGGCAACCACGCCGTGGTGCAGGAAGGCACCGCCAGTCTTGGTGGTGTCGCGCACATCGAAGCGCGCAGCGCCAGCCTGCAGGTAGCCGGTGTCACCCACCTGGCCACCGGATTCGGCGTAGAACGGCGTGCGGTCGAGCACGACCACGCCCTGCTCGCCTTCACTCAGCTGGTCGACGGCCTGGCCGTCCTTGTACAGGGCGATGATCTTGCCCTGGCCTTCGGTGGCCTCGTAGCCGAGGAACTCGGTGGCGCTGTCGACCTTGACCAGGCTGTTGTAGTCCATGCCGAAGGCGCTGGCGGAGCGGGCACGTTCACGCTGGGCGTCCATCTCGCGCTCGAAGCCGGCCTCGTCGATGGTCAGCTCGCGCTCGCGGGCGATGTCGGCGGTCAGGTCCATCGGGAAGCCGTAGGTGTCGTACAGCTTGAACACCACGTCGCCCGGCACCACGTCGCCTTCGAGCTGGGCCAGGTCCTGCTCGAGAATGCGCAGGCCCTGCTCCAGGGTCTTGGCGAACTGTTCTTCTTCAGCCTTGAGCACACGCTCGATGTGCGCCTGCTGGCTGGTCAGTTCCGGGAAGGCCTCGCCCATTTCGGCGACCAGCGCGGCAACGATCTGGTAGAAGAAGCTGCCCTTGGCGCCCAGCTTGTTACCGTGGCGGCAGGCGCGGCGAATGATGCGGCGCAGCACGTAGCCACGGCCTTCGTTGGACGGCAGCACGCCGTCAGCGATCAGGAAACCGCACGAACGGATGTGATCGGCGACCACTTTCAGCGAAGCCTGGCCCTCGTTACTGCAACCGATGGCCTTGGCCGCGGCCGCCAGCAGATTCTGGAACAGGTCGATCTCGTAGTTCGAGTGCACGTGCTGCAGCACGGCGCTGACGCGTTCCAGGCCCATGCCGGTGTCCACCGACGGCGCTGGCAGCGGGTGCAGCACGCCGTCGGCGGTGCGGTTGAACTGCATGAAGACGTTGTTCCAGATCTCGATGTAGCGGTCGCCGTCTTCTTCCGGCGAGCCGGGTGGGCCGCCCCAGATGTCCGGGCCGTGGTCGTAGAAGATCTCGGTGCATGGGCCGCACGGGCCGGTGTCGCCCATGGTCCAGAAGTTGTCGGAGGCGTAAGGGGCGCCCTTGTTGTCACCAATGCGCACCATGCGCTCGGCCGGCACGCCGACTTCCTTGGTCCAGATATCGTAGGCTTCGTCGTCAGTGGCGTAGACGGTGACCCAGAGCTTTTCCTTGGGCAGGTTCAGCCATTTTTCCGAAGTCAGGAAGGTCCAGGCGAAGGTAATGGCGTCGCGCTTGAAATAGTCACCGAAGCTGAAGTTGCCCAGCATTTCGAAGAAGGTGTGGTGACGCGCGGTGTAACCGACGTTTTCCAGGTCGTTGTGCTTGCCGCCGGCGCGCACGCACTTCTGGCTGCTGACGGCACGCGTGTAGGCACGCTTCTCCGCACCGAGGAAGCAGTCCTTGAACTGGTTCATGCCGGCATTGGTGAACAGCAGGGTCGGGTCGTTGTTCGGGATCAGCGAACTGGAGGCGACTCGGGTATGTCCCTGCTCTTCGAAGAAGCGAAGGAAGGCTTCACGGATTTCTGCGCTTTTCATAGGTTCTTCCACGGAAACGGCGGCCGTTTTGGGCTAATACGTCGAATCGACGAAACGACGGCAAAGGGCGCCATTATAGCCAGCCTGCACAGGAGATACAGCGTGTTTATCGGCCCGAAATAGCCAATCGGCATTAAATCGTTATTGCGAACATAAAAATGCAGGCTATCCGGTTCAGCGCCTCGTCACAACGCCCCGCCTCGCGCCCCTGCACCTAGATAAGTACCACTCCCCGCCTGCCCAGACCTTTAGCCTTGGCCGCTGCATTACCTGCCGCCACCATCACTGCAAGCGAGGCCCCTCATGCACCCCAATCCCGTTTATTTCATTTCTGGTAGGACCAGCGGTTTTCAACAGTGGGCAGACACGTCCGTGGATGGCAGAGCCGTTCATCGATTCTACGAATACCGGGATGACAAGGTAGACGTCCTGCTGGAGCAGCTATGGTTCGAGCAAGGCCAGATCCCCGGAAGGCACCACATGGTGATTGACAGCCATGCCCCGGCCGTCGATGTCGATATTTCCGCCTACGATTGCCATCTGATGGCCAAGGTCGGCAACAAGACGTTCATCCTCGCCCCTACGCCCAGGCAAACCCTCATCATCAGAACCGCAAAGGGTGTGGCCAACGTTCAGGTGGCGCAGGAAGTGAAGACGCCGGTCATCATTCAGGCCGCAGACGGTACCACGCGTATCACCACCGGCGGTGGCATCACCGAGGTGTTCACCGGCGCTGGCGATGTGCAGATCGACGTGGGCCAAGGGCTGACGTTTATAAAGAGCGGTTCGGCGAACAGCCGTATCAACGGCCATATCCTGGTCGACGACCCTCATGATTCGGTGGTCTATGCCCGCAACCAGGCGGGCGACGCCCGCTTCGCACTGCCCCTGCCAGCGCCCTTCGACACGCTCGCCAGCAGCACATTCGACATACAGGGCAGCGATACCTTCAAGCAGGCCGTGCACAACCATCTGTTTTTCTTGCGCCACACGCAGTGCGGCCAGCAACTCCTGGCTGAGCTGGCAAAACGGTCCTGGATAAGGGTTAGCGAAACACAAGGGGCCACCCATTTTGGTGTCTACATTGCTGACCCGACTGACAGCGACCATTACCTGCGGCGCAACAGCCAGCTGGAATGGGTAGCCGGCTGGCCTGCAGAGGGTGGTAACCTGGCATTCAACCTGGCGCGCTCGCTCAGCGACAATTTGCCGCTGCTCGACCTTTACCGTTGCATGTGCGAGGCGTACAACGCCTTCAGCGGCACGACGATACCTGGCGATACCCTGATCAGGACTATCGATCGCCGGCAGATCAGGGTCGCTAACGCACACCTGCAGGCAATCGGCCTGCCGAGCGGCCTGCTGTACGATTTCGACAATGATCCCGACACAGCGCCGACCAACAGCAACCCACCGCCATTCAACGAAAACGCACTGCGAATGGAGCTAGGCCTGCCAGTGCGCACGTACTACTGAGCGTGTCCATGTGGTGCGCCTGAGCGCGCGCCACATGCCCGGACCAGCACTCAGCCCAACTGCTGCCCCGAGTCCGGCACGATCAGGATACCGGCGCGCAAGCCGTTCCTGACCTTGGGGTTGGGGAAGATGATGCGCGCCCCCTCCTCCTCGACCACCCAGCGCGTCTCGGCGAGGTCTTCGGCCAGCAGGTAGCCCTTGCTCAGCTCGGAGAAGTTCTCGATATCCGCCGGCAAGTGCAGGTGGAAGCTGTCGCTGTGCTTGATGATCTCGCGGGAAACGCTGAACAGCTGCAAGCCGTCCAGCGAGCCCTCGCCTTCTGGCTCGTTGGCTTCAATGATCTGGATCAGCCGCTCTTCCAGCTTGTCGAGGTTGACCTCCTCGTTCTGGCCGAACGGGCGGGCCTTGCCCAGCTCCAGGGTAAAGGCCTCGGCCTCGAGCTGTTCGTAGGTGAAGGCGCTGAAGGTAATCGACGACTTGCTCTGCAGCAACACCGCCTCCATGCCAGCTGCCGCCAGACGCGCCAGTTCGCGACGGGAATGCTTGCGCCCTTCTTTATAAGGGTACAAGGCGAACTGCTCGATCTTGGAACCACGAATGGCCGTATGCAGGTCGTAGTGCAAGCGGCTGCGCCCCGGCTTGCTGAAGAACACCCGGGCAAACTGCTCCAGCTCGGCAGCGCGCAATGCCTCAAAGCCGCTGGACAGTTCATGGCGGCCATTGAACAGGCGATTGATGTCCTGCTCGATGAAACGCTCGCCCTTGCGGATCGCTGGCGGGTTGCCGAACAGGAACAACACTCGCGCCTTCGGCTTGATCTTGCCATTGGCCACGCCGTGCAGCAGCCGTTCGAGCAACTCGATGGGGGCTGTTTCATTGCCGTGGATGCCGGCAGACAACAGCAGATCGAGCCCGCAATCGTCGCTTTCAGCCGGGCGCACCTCAAGTGCGCCCTCCCCCAGCCAGCGCAACCGCGCGCCCTTGGGTGTCACTTGGGTCTTCTCGGCCGGTTCGTGATCGGTGAGGGTCAGCTCAAGCAATTTGCCAAGGGCGAGCATAGGTACTTCCTTAGTGATGGTGGCCGCAGTCGGGGCCATGGACGTGATCGTCGTCTTCGCCGACCTCGGCCGGTTCCATTTCCAGCTGCAGGCTGACCAGGTTGGTGGCCATCGGGCGCAGCAGCAGGTTGGCGTACTCGGTGTCGTCTTCCTCGACATCCACGCCAATCAGCAGCTGGCCACGACCATCCTGCTGAATCCACACTTCCTTGCCTTGCCAGACCACGGCAAAGCGGGTGCAGGAAGTTTCCAACTGGGTGCCGTCTTCATCTTCCAGGATAAGGCGCAGGGCGTCGGTCATTGCAAAGTCTCTCTTCAAGGTTGGCGTTGGAACGGATACACCGAGCCCAACTTCAGGATCTGGGTCAGTTCGTCCAGTGCCGTACGGCATTCCACCAGCAATTGCGGGTCGGCCAGGTCCGCCTCGCCAAGGCGATCGCGGTAATGCTTGTCGACCCACTGCAGCAGAGTGTCATACAGCGAGGCGGTCATGATAACGCCTTGGTTGACGGCTGCCAGTTCCGTTTCCTTCAACGCCACGCGCAAACGAAGGCACGCCGGGCCACCGCCGTTCTGCATGCTCTGCTTGAGGTCGAACACCTTGACCTCCCGCACCGGGCCACCCTGGCTGGTCAACTGGCCCAGATAGGCCCAGACCCGCTCGTTGTTGCGGCATTCTTCCGGCACCACCAGCAGCATGGAGCCGTCATCACGGCTGAGCAGCTGGCTGTTGAACAGGTAGGAACGCACCGCATCCTCCACCGTCACCGCTGCCCGCGGCACGCAGATGGCCTGGAAGTTGCCACCCTTGCTGGCCAGTTTAGCTCGCAGCTGGCCAAGTACCGCGTCGGTGTCGAGGAAAGCGTCCTCGTGGTAGAACAGCACCTCGCCGTTGCCCACCGCAATTACATCGTTGTGGAACACGCCCTGGTCGATCACGGCCGGGTTCTGTTGAGCGTAGACCACGCCGTCGTCGCTCAGGCCATGCAGCCGGGCCACGGCCTGGGAGGCTTCCAGAGTTTGCCGGGCCGGGTACTTCTGCGGCGCCGGGTAGCGGCTGTCGAAGGCGCTGCGGCCGTAGACGAAGAACTCCACACCGGCCTCGCCATAGGCACGGCAGAAACGCGTGTGGTTGGCTGCACCCTCGTCACCGAACTGTGCCACCGCAGGCAGTGCCTCGTGGTGGGCAAAGTGCCTGGCGTCGCTGAACATGGCCCCCAGCACGCGGCTGGTGGTCGGGTGCTCGATGCTGCGGTGGTACTTGCAATTGAGGTTGGCAGCAGTGAAGTGCACGCGGCCATCGGCAGTATCGGCACTAGGGCTGACCGTGGCGGCGTTGGCCACCCACATGCTCGAAGCCGAGCAACTGGCCACCAGCAATGGCATGGCCTCCTTGGCGGCACGCTGGATCACTTCGGCATCGCTGCCGCTGAAGCCCAGGCGGCGCAGCGCGGCCACATCCGGGCGCTCCTGCGGCGCCAGCACGCCCTGCTTGAAGCCCATGTCGGCCAGCGCTTTCATCTTCGCCAGGCCCTGGCGCGCGGCTTCGCGCGGGTTGGAACCCTGCTGGCTGTTGCTCTGCGAAGCCACGTTGCCGTAGGACAGGCCGCCATAGTTGTGGGTAGGCCCCACCAGGCCATCAAAATTCACTTCGTAGGATTTCATCGGCTAGGCTCCGTGACCTGTTGTTATAGGGTAATGCCCGGCGTCAGGGTCGCCGGCAAGGCAAGGCTGGCGGTCTCCAGCGAAGCCACGGGGTAAGCGCAGTAATCGGCTGCGTAATAGGCACTGGCGCGGTGGTTGCCACTGGCGCCCACACCACCGAACGGCGCACTGCTGGCGGCACCGGTCAGTTGCTTGTTCCAGTTGACGATGCCGGCGCGGCTGCGCAGCCAGAAGTACTGGTAGCGGGCACGGGAGTCGGACAGCAAGCCGGCGGCCAGGCCGTACTGGGTGTTGTTGGCCTCGTCGATGGCAGCATCGAAGTCTGCATAGCGCACCACCTGCAGCAGCGGGCCGAAGAACTCTTCGTCCGGGCGCTCGGCCACGGCAGTGACATCGACAATGCCTGGGGTCAGCAGCGCGGCATCGGCCTGCGGCTGGGTCATTTCCAGCAGTTTCACCGCACCCTTGGCGACCAGTTCGGCCTGGGCCGCAATCAGCGCCCGTGCCGCCTGCAGCGAAATCACCGAGCCCATGAACGGCGCGGGCTGCTGGTCGAACGCGCCGACCGTGATGGTTCTGCTCACCTCGACCAGCCGCGCAAGCAGCGCATCGCCCCAGGCGCCTTGCGGCACCAGCAGGCGACGGGCGCAGGTGCAGCGCTGGCCAGCGGAAATGAACGCCGACTGGATGATGGTGTACACCGCGGCGTCGAGGTCCTTCACCTCATCCACCACCAGCGGGTTGTTGCCACCCATTTCCAGGGCCAGGATTTTGTCCGGGCGACCGGCGAACTGCTGGTGCAGCAGGTTGCCGGTGCGGCTGGAGCCGGTGAAGAACAGGCCATCGATACCCGGATTGGCGGCCAGCGCCACGCCGGTTTCACGCGCTCCCTGCACCAGGTTCAGCACACCCGCCGGCAGGCCGGCGGCAATCCAGCAATTAACGGTCAGTTCGGCGACCTTGGGCGTCAGCTCACTGGGCTTGAACACCACGCAGTTGCCCGCCAGCAACGCTGGCACGATATGGCCGTTGGGCAAGTGGCCGGGGAAGTTGTACGGGCCGAACACCGCCACCACGCCGTGGGGCTTGTGCCGCAGCACGGCCGTGGCATCGGCCAGCGGGCCGCTCTTTTCGCCGGTACGCTCGCGGTAGCTCTGTACCGAGATCGCCACCTTGTTGATCATGCTGGTGACTTCGGTCGCCGACTCCCACAGGGGCTTGCCGGTTTCCTCGCCGATGCACTGGGCCATGGCTTCGGCATGCGCTTTCAGTTGCGTGGCGAACTTCTCCAGCACATCGATACGTGCTTCCAGGCTCAATTGCGCCCAGGCCGGGAAGGCCTGACGCGCAGCCTGCACGGCAGCATCCACCTGGCTGGCGTCGGCGCCCTGCCCCTCCCAGACGACGGCTTGCGTCACCGGGTTGAGCGACTGCAGGGTTTCGCCCTGGCCGGCCTGCCAGTTGCCTGCGATGTAATGCGTGGTCATTTATTTGGCCTCCCGGCTTGCCGACAGCGGCACTGCGCGTACGTTGTCGCCGGCACCCATGCGCAGACGCTTGGCCGTCAGGGGGTCGACCACCAGGGTACCGGCGGCCAACCGCGCAGGTGCAGCCGTGATGCGGCAGTCGTCGCGCTTGCGGTTGTGAATGATGTAAGGCGTGGCGTCATCGCCCGGTGTGCCCACGGCCAGCACCAAGGTCTGGCTTTCGCGTACGGCGCGGATCTTGTCGGTGTCGCACTCGATGGCCGGGCCGGCATCGAAGATGTCGACGTAGCCCTGGTAGTTGAAGCCTTCCTGCTTGAGCATGGCCAGCGCCGGCTCGGTATCCTTGTGCACGCGGCCGATAACGTTGCGCGCCGCCTCGGAGAGGAAGCAGGTGTACAGCGGAAACTTCGGCATCAGTTCGGCAATGAACGACTTGTTGCCCACGCCGGTGAGGTAGTCGGCCTGGCTGAACTCCATCTTGAAGAAGTGCCGGCCCAGGCTTTCCCAGAACGGCGAGCGGCCCTGCTCGTCGGACATGCCGCGCATTTCGGCGATGATCTTCTTGCCGAACAGCTCGGGGAACTCGGCGATGAACAGCATGCGCGCCCGCGACAGCAGGCGGCCGTTGAGGCCGGAGCGGTAGTCGCTGCGCAGGAACAGCGAGCACAGTTCGGAGTTGCCGGTCAGGTCGTTGGCCAGGAACAGGGTGGGGATTTCACGGTAGATCTTCAGTTCCTGCGAGGCGCTGACGGTCAGGCCGACACGGAAGTTGTACCAGGGCTCGCGCAGGCCGACGGCACCGGCGATGGCACTGATGCCCACCACCATGCCTTCGTCGTTTTCCAGCACGAACAGGTAGTCGGTGTCGCCACGCTCGGCTTCGCCGCGGAAGCTTTTCTCCGCCCAGCCAACGCGATGCCCCAGGCGCTCTTCGTTGGCCGGCAGCGTGGTCAGCCCAGTGGTACCGGTGCTGCGTGCCAATTCGATCAACGCAGGCAAATCGCTGCTGCGTACAGGACGAACGATCATGCTATCTCCTTTTGCGGCGGCGGCGGCCGGCGCGAAACTCTTCTAACGCATCAATCCCGAAACGTCTGTTGCCAGACCTCAGACCGCGACCAGTCGCACGCTGGCACCCTCGCCCACCCCAAGCGCCTCGGCAGCTGCCAGGCTCAGGCTGACCGGTTTGCCCGGCACCCAGTCCAGCTCCAGCAGCACCGCGCGGTAGTCCTGCAACTGGCCGTTGCACACCAGGTATGGGCGCCCACCCTTGATCGGGGCGTCCTCGAGCTTGACCGGCACCACCCGGCTCTGGGCGATCGAGCGGATACCCGAGGTACGCGCATGCAGGGTCGGGCCACCATCGAAGATGTCGATGTAGTGCTCGGTCTCGAAGCCTTCGCGCATGAGGATGTCGAAGGTAATCTGCGCCCGAGGGTGCACCTGCCCCATGGCTTCCTGTGCCAGGTCAGGCAGCAGCGGCACGTAGATCGGGTAGTGCGGCATCAGTTCGGCGAGGAAGGTGCGGCTTTTCAGGCCGCACAGGCGCTCGGCGTCGGCGTAGTTGAGGTCGAAGAAGTTGCGGCCGATGGCATCCCAGAACGGCGATTCACCCTGCTCGTCGCTGTAGCCGACGATCTCGGTCACCACCGACTCGGCGAAACGCTCCGGGTGAGCGGCCATGAACAACAGGCGGCCACGCGAATTGAGCTCGGCCCAGCCACTGTTCACCAGTTCCGGCAGCACATAGAAGCTGGTCAGCAGGCTGTTGCCGGTCAGGTCATGGCACAGCGACAGGACGTGAATCTTGTTGTGGATCTTCAGCTCGCGCGATGCGTGCACGAAGGTCTCGTTACGAAAACTGTAGAACGGCTCAGAGTAGCCGGCCGAAGCGACGATGGCCGAGCAACCGGCCAGCTTGCCCGTTTCGCTGTCTTCGAGCACGAAGAAGTAGCTTTCTTCACCATTGAAGCTGACCTCGGCGGCGAAGGAAGTCTCGGATGCGGCGATCTTGTCGCCCAGGCGAGCGCTGTCGTCCGGCAGCGAGGTGACACCAATGGGGCTGTCTGCAGCCATGCGCTGCACTTCGTTCAGATCAGCCATTTGCGCGGGGCGCATCACCAGCATGGTGTCACTCCTTTGGAATACGGGCCGCTCACGGCGGCACGGGAAAACGGCAAGTGCACTGGCACCTGCACTGGGATCGGGTATCACCGGCTCGGTGCAGACTCGGGCTGAGCCTGCGCCGGGGCCGGCGAAGGGACCACGGGCGGATCAGCCCTTGGTCAGGGTGGCCACGGCGCGCTCGAAGCGGCCCAGGCCTTCATCGATGTCGGCGTCTTCAACCACCAGGCTTGGTGCGAAGCGGACCACGTCCGGGCCGGCCTGCAGCACCATCACGCCTTCTTTTTCGGCGGCGTTGAGCACATCCTTGGCCTTGCCTTTCCAGGCCTCGGTCAGCACACAGCCCAGCAGCAGGCCAACGCCACGCACCTGGCTGAACAGGTTGTACTGCTGGCCGATCTGCTCCAGGCGGACCTTGAAGCGTTCATGCTTGGCCTTGATACCGGCGAGGGTTTCCGGGGTATTGACCACGTCCAGCACCGCACAGGCGACGGCGCAGCCCAGCGGGTTGCCGCCGTAGGTGGTGCCGTGGGTGCCGACGGCCAGGTGCTTGGCCAGCTCGGTGGTGGTCAGCATGGCACCGATCGGGAAACCGCCGCCCAGGCTCTTGGCGCTGGTTAGGATGTCCGGGGTAACGCCATAGTGCTGGTAGGCATACAGCGAACCGGTACGGCCAACGCCGGTCTGCACTTCGTCGAAGATCAGCAGGGCATTGTGTTCGTCACACAGTTTGCGCGCGCCTTCCAGGTAGGCCTTGTCGGCCGGCACCACGCCACTCTCGCCCTGGATCGGCTCGATCACCACGGCGCAGGTCTTGTCGGAAATCTGTGCCTTCAGCGCTTCCAGATCGTTGTACGGCACATGGCTGATGCCGGTGATCTTCGGGCCGAAGCCATCGGAGTACTTCGGCTGGCCACCGACACTGACGGTGAACAGGGTACGGCCGTGGAAGCTGTTAACGGTGGCGATGATTTCGTGCTTTTGCGGCCCGAAGCGGTCGTGGGCAACGCGACGGGCCAGCTTGAAGGCGGCCTCGTTGGACTCGGCGCCGGAGTTGCAGAAGAACGCACGGTCGGCAAAGGTGGCGTCCACCAGCTTGTGGGCCAGGCGCAGGGCCGGCTCGTTGGTGAATACGTTGGATACGTGCCAGAGGGTGTTGGCCTGCTCGGTCAGGGCCTTGACCAGTGCCGGGTGGCAGTGGCCCAGGGCGTTGACCGCGATGCCACCGGCAAAGTCGATCAGCTCGCGACCCGACTGGTCCCAAACTCGGGAGCCCTCGCCTCGCACAGGAATGAAGGCCGCCGGAGAATAGTTGGGGACCATGACCTGGTCGAAATCGGCACGTTGCACCGGGGCTTGCTCAACGGACATCTGAGTCTCCTGAAGAGGAACGCTGGCCTGGAAGTGGCGAGCGATGGGGGGATTGTAAGGACTGATCAGCGCCTGTCCTTGCGGCCAAGCGACAACTTGTTACAGCGCAAAACCCAGTTTTGACAAGGCTTTCGGCAATGCGACAAACACTGTCGCAATCGCGCAGTGTACGGGAGAGAGGGGGCTGGGTGAACGGGTGTTCACATAAGAATGGATACTGCCTGTGCCGGCCTCTTCGCGGGTAAACCCGCTCCCACAGGGTTCGCACAATCTTCCGGTTCTGTGGAGAGCCTGTGGGAGCGGGTTTACCCGCGAAGAGGCCGGCACAGGCGAAGGAAAACTCAGCCTTTTTCGGCAGGCGCCGAGCTCAGCTCGAACGGACTACTGCTACGCCGCTGGTTGCGATCCTCCCGCGGCGTTGCACCAAAGAAGTTGCGATAGGCACTGGAAAAATGCGGCCCCGAGGAGAAGCCACAGGACAGCCCGATCTGGATGATCGACTTGCTGGTCTGCATCAGCATCTGTCGCGCCTTGTTCAGCCGCAGCTCCAGGTAATACTGGCTCGGCACGCGGTTCAGGTACTGCTTGAAGATGCGCTCCAGCTGCCGGCGTGACACGCACACGTGCTGGGCAATTTCGTCGGTGGTCAGCGGCTCTTCGATGTTGGCCTCCATCAGCAGCACCGCCTGGGTCAGCTTGGGATGGCTGGAGCCCAGGCGGTTCTGCAGCGGAATGCGCTGGCGCTCGCCACCCTCGCGGATGCGCTCGACCACCAGCTCCTCCGACACCGCCCCGGCCAGTTCCGCCCCGTGGTCACGGGCCAGCACTGCCAGCAGCAGGTCGGTCACGGCCATGCCGCCACAAGCAGTCAGACGATCGCGATCCCAGTCGAACAGGTGGCTGGTGGCGATCACCTTGGGAAAGCGCTCGGCAAAATCATCCTGCCAGCGCCAGTGCACCGCAGCCCGGTAACCGTCGAGCAGGCCCAGCATGGCCAGAGGGTAGACCCCGGCCGACAGGCCGCCGACCATGCAGCCACTGCGCGCAAGCTGCTTGAGCGCCGACGACAACGCCGCCCCCACCGCCGACGGCTGCTCGTCAGCCAACAGGAACAACTTTTGACACCCCTCAAGGCGGCCATTCCACGGCTCGCCCGGCAGGCGCCAGCTACCCTCTTGCGCCGGTTCCGCCTGCAGGAAGACCAGCTCGTAGGACACCTCCGGGTGCACCCGCTGCGCCACCTGCAACACTTCCTCGGCCAGCGCCAGGGTCAAGGGCCTGGTACTGGGCCAGATGAGAAAACCGATTCGCTGGGTGGTCATAGGGTGCGGTCCGAAACCTGAGGTCGTTCGAGTCTGTGCGCCGGGTCAGGCTGCGCTCGCCGCGCAGCATGCCCTATTCTGGTGCAAAAATGCAGTTTTTACTTGAGGCTGCCGGAGAGGAACTGCTTCAGGCGCTCCGACTGCGGGTTGGCCAGCACCTCGCGCGGGCAGCCGGTTTCTTCCACCAGGCCCTTGTGCAGGAACACCAGCTGGTTTGACACCTCACGGGCAAAGCCCATTTCGTGAGTCACCACCACCATGGTGCGGCCTTCCTGGGCCAGCGCCTGCATCACCTTGAGCACATCGCCGACCAGCTCCGGGTCCAGCGCCGAGGTCGGCTCGTCGAACAGCATGACCTCCGGCTCCATGGCCAGCGCCCGGGCAATTGCCACACGTTGCTGCTCGCCGCCGGACATGTGCCCCGGGAAGGCGTCCTTGCGATGGGCGACACCGACCTTGGCCAGATAGTGCTCGGCCTTTTCCAGGGCCTCCTTGCGGTTCACGCCCAGCACGTGCACCGGCGCTTCGATGATGTTTTCCAGCGCAGTCATGTGCGACCACAGGTTGAAGTGCTGGAAAACCATCGACAGGCGCGAGCGCATGCGCTGCAGCTGACGCGGGTCGGCAGCCTTGAGCGCGCCGTCCTTGCCCGGTACCAGCTTCAGCTCTTCGTTGTTGAGCAGGATCTTGCCGGCGTGCGGCTGCTCCAGCAGGTTGATGCAGCGCAGGAAGGTCGACTTGCCCGAACCGCTGGAGCCGATGATGCTGATGACATCGCCTGCCTTGGCCGACAGGGACACGCCCTTGAGCACTTCATGGCTGCCGTAGCGCTTGTGCAGGTCTTGGACTTCGAGTTTGTACATGCTGTCGATTCTCACAAAGCGGTCAGTGCTTGCGCGGCGCCAGGTAGCCGAGCCAGCGGCGTTCGGCCATCTTGAACAGGCGCACCAGGATGAAGGTCAGGCACAGGTAGAACACGCCCGCCGTGATATAGGCCTCGAAAGGCAGGTAGTACTGGGCATTGACCGTGCGCGCAGCGCCAGTGATGTCGATCAGGGTGACGATCGACGCCAGGCTGGTGGTCTGCAGCATCATGATCACTTCGTTGCTGTACTGCGGCAGCGCCCGGCGCAGGGCCGACGGCAGCAGAATGCGCCGGTACATCTTCATGCGCGACATGCCCATGGCCTTGGCCGCCTCGATCTCGCCATGCGGTGTGGCCTTGAGGCTGCCGGCGATGATTTCGGCGGTGTAGGCACTGGTGTTGATGCCAAACGCCAGGCAGGCGCAGAAGGTAGCGCTGGACAGCAGCGGCCACAGGAAGCTTTCGCGCACCGCCTCGAACTGCGCCAGGCCGTAGTAGATCAGGAACAGCTGCACCAGCATCGGCGTGCCGCGGATCACATACGTGTAGAGCCAGGCAACCAGGTTGACTGCCGGCTGCTTCGAAACCCGCATCAGCCCCAGCGGAATGGCCGCCAGCAGCCCGAAGAACAGCGAAATCGCCAGCAGCTTGAGGGTGGTCAGCAGGCCGCCGAAGTACATCGGCAGTGCCTCCCAGACGACGTTGTAGTCGAAGATCATAGCTCAACCACCTTGACGCCAACCGAGTAGCGGCGCTCCAGATACTTCAGGGCCAGCAGCGAGATGCTGGTCAGTACGAGGTACAGGGCCGCGACCGCCAGGAAGAAGGTGAAAGGTTCGCGGGTGGCGTCGGCCGCCTGCTTGGCCTTGAACATCATGTCCTGCAGGCCGACTACCGAAATCAGCGCGGTGGCCTTGGTCAGCACCAGCCAGTTGTTGGTGAAGCCCGGAATCGCCAGACGGATCATCTGCGGCACCTGGATGCGGAAGAACACCTGGCGGTTGCTCATGCCATACGCCACGCCCGCTTCGGCCTGGCCTTTCGGAATACCGAGGAACGCACCGCGGAAGGTTTCCGACAGGTAGGCACCAAAGATGAAGCCCAGGGTACCGATACCCGCGATCAGCGGATTCAGGTCGATGTAGTCTTCATAACCGAGCAGCGGCGCAACCCGATTGATGATGTCCTGCCCGCCGTAGAAGATCAGCAGGATCAGGACCAGGTCCGGAATGCCACGAATCACCGTGGAATACAGATCGCCCAGCCAGGCCAGCCAGCGCACCGGCGACAAGCGCAGCGCCACACCGATCAGGCCGAGCACGATGGCCAGGGCCATCGACGACAGGGCGAGCTGAAGCGTCAGCCACGCCCCGTCGAGGATGACTGCCCCGTAGCCTTTCAACATGATGAGGTCCTCGACCTAGAGAATGAAAAATGGTGCAAACCTCAGAGCCTCTGCTGTTTGCACCATTGCACAGGTGAAACCCGACGTCTTAGTTCGAGTCTGGACCGTAGATGTCGAAGTTGAAGTACTTCTTCTCGATTTCTTTGTACTTGCCGTTGGCGCGGATGGCGTCGATGGCAGCGTTGATGCGGTCGACGTTGGCCTTGTCACCCTTGCGCACGGCAATACCGATGCCGTCACCGAAGTACTTGGCGTCGGTGAAGGACGGGCCTACGAAGGCGAAGCCCTTGCCGGCGTCGGTCTTGAGGAAGCCGTCTTCCAGCAGGGTGGCGTCAGCCACGGTGCCATCGAGGCGGCCAGCTGCCACGTCCAGGTAGATTTCGTTCTGGGTGCCGTAAGGAACCACGGTGGCACCTTTGGCGCCCAGTACTTCCTTGGCGAAGCGGTCGTGGATCGAACCGCGCTGCACACCAATCTTCTTGCCCTTGAGCTCATCCAGACTTTCACTGACGGCGGTACCTTCCTTCATCACCAGGCGCGCCGGGGTCAGGTAATAGCGCTTGGTGAAGTCGACCGATTTCTTGCGGTCGTCGGTGATCGACATGGACGACAGGATGGCGTCGATCTTGCGCACTTTCAGCGCCGGGATCAGGCCGTCGAACTCTTGCTCGACCCAGGTGCACTTGGCTTTCATCTCTTCGCACAGGGCGTTGCCGATGTCGTAGTCGAAACCGGCGATGCTGCCGTCTGGCTGCTTGAAGGCGAAGGGTGGGTAGGCGGCTTCGATGCCGATTTTCAGCGGTTTTTCATCGGCCTGCGACACCAGGGAAAACACGGACAGCGCCAGGGCGCCAAGCAGTGCGAGCTTCTTCATCAGGTAACTCCATCGGTACGAAGCAATACAAGGCAGGTAACGGCTGCCCGATATGCGAATGGGTACAACGCGAGCCGCGCAGGGTTCGACCAAGGTCGCAGACCACGAGCGAGTGAGTGGCATTTTAACGACAGCCCGGTAGTCGATATTTCTTCAAAGCGACAACTACTTACAGAAGCGCTTGAAACGGCAGCGGGCGATGTTGACAGCCATTGCAAAATATGCAAAAGCGCAAGAAATAGAACCTATAGTACTAGCAATTCCCGGGCCTATTATTGGCAAAGCCTTGTATTACGGCAAGTGCAGCGTGCCGAGTCGCAAAAAACGCTGCGAAAACGCCCCGAAACAGGCCGGAATTGTTTCCTGCCGCCCCGATATTGTGCGGCGTCGGTGACAGAACAGTTACCGATGAATGTCGGGTAACAGTAAAGCAAAAACCCCGCCGGTTGCCCGGGCGGGGTTCTTGTTGGCTGATCTCACAGATACAGTACAGGCCTCAGGCGCATGCCTTACCCTGTGGGAGCGGCTTCAGCCGCGAACACCGGCAACGCCGGTGCCATCCACCGCGCTGGGTTCTTCGCGGCTAAAGCCGCTCCCACAGGAATTGAACAAAGCCGCGCTTCCCTGCTTCGCAATCAGGCAGAAGCCAGGCTCATCGCCTTGTGGGTATCGATCAGGTGCTGCACCACGCCCGGGTCGGCCAGGGTGGAGATGTCACCCAGTGCATCGTACTCACCCGTGGCAATCTTGCGCAGGATGCGGCGCATGATCTTGCCCGACCGGGTCTTCGGCAGCCCCGGCGCCCACTGGATCACATCCGGCGAGGCGATCGGGCCGATTTCCTTGCGCACCCAGTTCTTCAGCTCCAGGCGCAGCTGCTCGCTGGCCTCGATACCGGCATTGAGGGTGACATACACATAGATGCCCTGCCCCTTGATGTCGTGCGGCACACCCACCACCGCAGCCTCGGCCACTTTCGCATGCGCCACCATGGCACTCTCGATCTCGGCAGTCCCCATGCGGTGACCGGATACGTTCAGCACGTCATCCACGCGACCGGTGATCCAGTAGTAGCCATCCTCGTCGCGGCGCGCACCGTCGCCGGTGAAGTACATGCCACGGAAGGTCTTGAAGTAGGTATCGACGAAACGGTCGTGGTCGCCGTACAGCGAACGCGACTGGCCCGGCCAGGAGTCGAGGATCACCAGGTTGCCTTCGGCAGCGCCCTCGATCAGATTGCCCAGGTTGTCCACCAGCGCCGGCACCACACCGAAGAACGGGCGGGTTGCCGAGCCCGGCTTGAGGCCGGTAGCACCCGGCAGCGGGCTGATCAGGATGCCGCCGGTCTCGGTCTGCCACCAGGTGTCGACGATCGGGCAACGCTCCTTGCCCACGGTCTTGTAGTACCAGTTCCAGGCTTCGGGGTTGATCGGCTCACCCACCGAGCCCAGCAGGCGCAGGCTGGACCCATCGGCACCTTCAACAGCAGCCTGCCCTTCGGCCATCATCGCGCGGATGGCGGTCGGCGCGGTGTACAGGATGTTGACCTTGTGCTTGTCGACGATCTTCGACACGCGGGTGATGTCAGGGTAGTTCGGCACGCCCTCGAACAGCAGGGTGGTGGCGCCATTGGCCAGCGGGCCGTAGACAATGTAGCTGTGGCCGGTGACCCAACCCACATCGGCGGTGCACCAGTACACCTCGCCCGGGCGATAGTCGAACACACGCTCGTGGGTCAGCGCTGCGTATACCAGGTAGCCGCCGGTGGTGTGCAGCACGCCTTTCGGCTTGCCGGTAGAGCCGGAGGTATAGAGGATGAACAGCGCTTCCTCGGCACCCATCTCTTTCGGCGCGCAGTGGCTGGAGGCGACTTTCATCAGGTCTTCGTACCAGATGTCGCGGTGCTGGTGCCAGGCAATGTCGCCACCGGTGCGCTTGCACACGATGATCTTCTGCACACTGTTGGTTTCAGGGTTGGTCAGCGCCAGGTCGACGTTGGCCTTGAGCGGGGTACGCCGGCCACCACGCACGCCTTCGTCGGCGGTGATCACGATCTTGGACTTGCAGTCGATGATACGGCCGGCCAGCGCCTCGGGCGAAAAGCCGCCGAACACTACCGAATGGATCGCACCGATACGCGCACAGGCCAGCATGGCGACCACGGCCTCGGGGATCATCGGCATATAGATGGTGACCACGTCACCGCGGTGCACATCCTGGCCACGCAGGGCGTTGGCGAACTTGCAGACCTGCTCGTGCAGTTCGCGGTAGGTGATGTTGCGGTGTTCGGAAGGGTCGTCGCCTTCCCAGATGATGGCCAACTGGTCGCCGCGCTCTTCGAGGTGGCGGTCCAGGCAGTTGGAGGAAACGTTCAGAGTGCCGTCGGCGAACCATTTGATATCGACGTGATGGTCGTCGAAGGAGGTCTGCTTGACCTTGGTGAACGGCTTGATCCAGTCGATGCGCTGGGCCTGCTCGCGCCAGAAGCCGTCCGGGTTGATCACCGACTGCTGGTACATGGCCTTGTAGGTGGCCTCGTCGGTCAGGGTGGTGGCCGCAACCTCGGGACGAACGGGATACAGTGGAGCCGCACTCATCTGTGTTACCTCGGTGTAATAGTTGTTTTTGTATGGAACCGTTTGTAACTGTACCAGAGCGACAAAAGCCATTCGACGTTGGTAGTAATTTGGTACGCCCGTTCTGGCAAAGCGCTCTGGCACGCACCTTACAGCCCAGGCGAGAAAAAAAGGGGGCGCTTGCCAGAGGATTGTTACAGATTCTGTCAAAACACTTTATCAAAAGACCCACTGTTTCGGCCTTGGCCCCAGCCATAAAATTCACCTCGCCAGCAACGGCAAGGCGATTAACAACTGGTAACAGCCCCCACGAAGGCAAGCGTTAATCCCCATCCAAACCCGATAGTTAAAACTAGCAATACTCGCGGCGCCATAAGCGCCGCGTGCCCCCTCACGACCTTAGACAGGTAAATTGAAAATGAAAGCTTTACTGGTATTGGTACTTGGCAGTCTTTGCGGCGCGGCGATGGCCGGCGAAGCCAAAGATGCCGAGCAGATTCCGGTTGAACAGTACAGTTACTCGCAGCACCTGGACATTGCTCGCGTCATTTCCATGAGCGAAGTGCCCAATGTGTGCGAAGTCGTGCCCGCCCGCATGACCTACGAGGACTCCAAGGGCCAGAAGCACATTCTCGAATACCGCGTGATGGGGAACGGCTGCTCGAACGGCTGATGCCTTGTGAATTGGGGGCCCAGTGGGCCCCTATCGCGACACAAGGCCGCTCCTACAAGTATTGCGCAGCTTTCAAGTCAGGCGCAGTACCTGTAGGAGCGGCCTCGTGTCGCGATAGGACTGCGCAGCAGTCCCAGGTTCTTTGCCAAACAACTAATCTACAGACTTGTTAAGCGAATAATCTCTTAACTTGTTTGCAATGGTCGTATGCGAAACACCCAATCTTTTCCCTAAAGCCCGACTACTGGAAAACTCTCCCATCAAACTTTCCAGCACCGCTTTTTCAAAGCGCCCGACAATCTGCGAAAGATCCCCATCCAGCGAAAACTCACCCAGCGGTGGGCGCACGCCGTAATCCGGCAAACGTATATGTTCACTTTTGACCACGCCGCCTTCGCATAACGAAACCGCCTGGAACAACACGTTTTCCAACTGCCTCACATTACCCGGCCAATGATACTGGCCGAGTTTGTCCATTGCCGCCGGCGCCAGGCGCGGCATGGCGCAGCCGATCTGTCGGCTGGCCTGGTCGAGAAAATGCTGCACCAGCCCTTCCAGGCCATCCATGCATTCGCGCAATGGCGGAATGTGCAGCGACAACACATTGAGCCGGTGATACAGGTCCTGGCGAAACTCGCCACGAGCACACAATTCGGACAAATCCACCTGGGTCGCGCAGATCACCCGCACATCCAGGTACACCTCTTCATCACTACCTACGCGACGGAAGCAGCCATCCTGCAGAAAACGCAGCAGCTTCACCTGCAGGCGCGGGCTCATCTCCCCTACCCCGTCGAGGAACAGCGTGCCACCGGCAGTCAGTTCCAGCAGCCCCAGCTTGCCCTCGGCCCGCGCCCCTTCGAATGCCCCGGGGCCGTAACCGAACAGCTCGGTCTCGGCCATCGATTCGGGCAACCCGGCGCAGTTGAGCGCCATCAGCGGTGACTGGCCGCGCGGACTGGCCAGGTGGCAGGCACGCGCCAGCAGCTCCTTGCCGGTGCCGGTCTCGCCCTCGATCAGCAATGGCGCGTCCAGCGGGGCCATGCGCCGCGCCTCGCGTACCACCGCAGCCATCACCCGCGAGCTCTGGAAGATGCTGTCGAAACCGCGCAACTCCTGCTTGCGCACGTTGTAGATGCGCTCACCGATACGGTCAGCGCGGTGCAGGGTCAACACCGCACCAGCCAGCGCCTCGCTGTCGTCGTGCTCGGACTGCAGTGGCGCGATATCAGCCAGGAACACATCGCCCTTGACCTTGATGCGCAGGCCGTTGATACGCGACTTGTTGGCCCGCACCAGCTCTGGCAGGTCGAAGTCCTCCACATAGCGCGCCAGCGGCATGCCCGGCACCTCGTCCACCCGCACCCCCAGCAACTGCGCAGCGGCACGGTTGGCGGCGACAATGCTGCCGCCCATGTCGATCGACAGCACCGGGAAGTCCAGCGCCCCCAGCAGCGCATTCAACTCCATGTGCCGGCGTTCGCTGGGCATCAGCCCCACGCGCTTGACACCGAATACCCCGGCAATCGCCTCGAACTTCGGTCGCAGCGCCTGGAACTGCAAATTGATCAGGTTCGGGCAATGCAGGTAGATGGCGTTGCCATGGTCACCGCCCACCTCGCCGCGCAGCACGTTGATGCCGTACTCCACCAGCAGGTTGAGGATGTCGCGCAGGATGCCAATACGGTTCTGGCAGTGCACTTTGATACGCATGAAGGCTCTCGAAGCGCCAATGTTTTTCAACACCGCGCGGAAAAGTCGTAAAGATAAGCTGACAAAAACAGCCGAAGCTTCAGCCAGATGCCTCGGATTTTCCGACACTTGCACCTTTTTGTAAAATTATCGTTACGAAAACATCGCCAAAAGCCAACACCTTCCACGGGCCAACCCCGTGCAAAGTGGCCAGCGAAGGGATATTCCTTGGGTATGTCCTGCACATAACAAGAAAAGCCCTCACCAGGAGAGCCACATGAAACAGACGCAATACGTGGCACGCGAGCCCGATGCGCATGGTTTTATCGATTACCCGCAGCAAGAGCATGCGGTATGGAACACCTTGATCACCCGTCAGCTGAAAGTGATCGAAGGCCGCGCGTGCCAGGAATACCTCGACGGCATCGACCAGCTCAAGCTGCCACATGACCGTATTCCGCAACTGGGCGAGATCAACAAGGTGCTGGGCGCCACCACCGGTTGGCAGGTTGCCCGGGTGCCGGCGCTGATCCCTTTCCAGACCTTCTTCGAACTGCTGGCCAGCAAGCGCTTCCCGGTGGCCACCTTCATCCGCACTCCGGAAGAGCTGGATTACCTGCAGGAACCCGATATCTTCCACGAGATCTTCGGCCACTGCCCGCTGCTGACCAACCCCTGGTTCGCCGAATTCACCCATACCTACGGCAAGCTTGGCCTGGCCGCGACCAAGGAACAGCGCGTGTACCTGGCACGCCTGTACTGGATGACCATCGAGTTCGGCCTGATGGAAACCGCGCAGGGCCGCAAGATCTATGGCGGCGGCATTCTCTCGTCGCCAAAGGAGACCGTCTACAGTCTGTCTGACGAGCCCGAGCACCAGGCCTTCGACCCGATCGAGGCCATGCGCACACCGTACCGCATCGACATTCTGCAACCGTTGTATTTCGTGCTGCCGAACATGAAGCGCCTGTTCGACCTGGCCCACGAAGACATCATGGGCATGGTTCACAAAGCCATGCAGCTGGGCCTGCACGCACCGAAGTTTCCACCCAAGGTCGCTGCCTGAGCGACCTTGCCGATAACAACTCGAACCGGAAAACACCACATGAATGCCTTGAACCAAGCCCATTGCGAAGCCTGCCGCGCCGACGCACCCAAGGTCACCGACGAAGAGCTGGCCGAACTGATTCGCGAAATCCCGGACTGGAACATCGAAGTACGTGACGGCCACATGGAGCTGGAGCGCGTGTTCCTGTTCAAGAACTTCAAGCACGCCCTGGCGTTCACTAATGCCGTGGGCGAGATCGCCGAAGCCGAAGGCCACCACCCGGGCCTGCTGACCGAGTGGGGCAAGGTCACTGTGACCTGGTGGAGCCACTCGATCAAAGGCCTGCACCGCAATGACTTCATCATGTGCGCACGCACCGACAAGGTTGCCGAGGCTGCCGAAGGCCGCAAGTGACACCCTGCCCGTAAACCTGACTGCGGCGTACATGCCGCGGCCAGGTTCATACACGCCGGCTCCACGCTTCTGTCATACCCAATCGCCCAATGCCTGTCTCTCTCGGAATCAGCCGCTGAAACGGCTGTCGCGCATATCTGAAACTAGGCGCTCTTCAAATCCGCGAGACAGAAAATGTCTCCTATCCTCGTACAATCCCGAACTGAAAACTGCGCTTGGCGCTTCGCAAAAAGCCTGCGCCAGCCCAGATGTCTTCAGGCTTGATACACCACGCTTGCCCAGCATGGACAACTTTCGTGATGTAGCGGGAACCGTCACGGCATACTCTACCTGCCACGGAACCCTACGCAGCAATGCGTTCTACCGCAGCAACGCCGTGATCCCCTCCGCTGCCGACATGCTCCTGCTGGAGGAACTTGGCATTCGCGCCATTTTCGACCTGCGCGCTGACCAAGAGATCAAGGCAGAACCAGACATGATCCCCAGCGGCGCTACCTATCGGCAGTTCAATGTACTGCGTGAGCGTTTCGAAAGGACCGACCTCAGTACATTCAGCTTTGAGAGCGGTGAACAGACAGCCGCATTCATGGCGGATGTAAATCGCGACTTTGTGCAGAGCGCTGCAATTCGAGAGGTGTTAGGCGAAGTCCTGACGACAATGGCTGAAACCCAAGGCCCGGTATTGTTCCACTGCTCCGCAGGCAAAGATCGAACCGGCTGGGTTTCGGCACTGTTGTTGAGCATTGCAGGTGCCGATGAGGCCACGCTCATGAACGATTACCTGGCAACCAACACCTACACCGCCCAGCGCATCAACGCTGCGCTGGTAGCCATGCCAGAGGAAACCAGGGCCATCTACGCTCCGGTCATGGGCGTCGATGCGCACTACCTGAACGCCGCACTCGAACAAGTAGCGATCGTTTACGGTGACATGGACAACTATCTGCTCAATGGCCTGAACCTCACCCGGCAGTTACTCGGCGATTTACGCAGCAAACTGCTGATGTGACCCCAAGGGCCGCTGCAGTCAGCGGCCTGCCCCGGTCCGGTATCCGCCCGCAAAACCGACAAATGAACGGCAAAAAAACCAAACTGTCATCCAGACTTGTGTATCCTGCCCTTGCTTCGCGAAGCCTCAAACGCGCCTGGCGCAGACTTTTCACTCACACTTGCGAGGAACGACGAGATGCATGAAATCCCGAATCTTCCCTTCCCAAGCCTGAACCCAGAAGAGCCAACCGTGACCGTTCACGCCGAACCGGCAGCTGCCGTCGAGCAGGATGGTGACGATCAATCCAGCGCTGACCAGGAATAACCGCGCATCCCCCGACTGTGTGAAAACGGCTGACCTGCGGGCTACCCCCGTCATCACGTTTTCACACCGTCCAGAACCCACGTAGGCCCTCATGCCCCACTCACCGCGCCCCCTTGCGGTTACCCTGCAAGTCGTCTCCATCGTCCTCTTCACCTTCATCGGCTACCTGAACATCGGCATCCCGCTGGCCGTATTGCCTGGCTATGTGCACAACGACCTGGGCTTCAGTGCCGTGGTCGCGGGCCTGGTGATCAGCGTGCAGTACCTGGCCACCCTGCTCAGCCGCCCCACCGCCAGCCGCATCATCGACAACCACGGCAGCAAGAAGGCGGTCGTGTATGGCCTGGCCGGCTGCGGGCTCAGCGGGGTGTTCATGCTGGCCTGCGCCTTCCTCACTCACCTGCCCTGGCTGAGCCTTGCCTGCCTGCTGGTCGGCCGCCTGGTGCTCGGCAGCGCCGAAAGCCTGGTGGGCTCCGGTGCGATTGGCTGGGGCATTGGCCGCGTAGGTGCCGAAAACACGGCCAAGGTCATTTCCTGGAACGGCATCGCCAGCTATGGCGCGCTGGCCATCGGCGCTCCGTTGGGCGTGCTGATGGTCAAGGGCCTGGGGCTGTGGAGCATGGGCGTGAGCATCATCCTGCTGTGTGCACTCGGCTTGCTGCTGGCCTGGCCCAAACAGGCCGCACCGATCGTCAGCGGCGTGCGCCTGCCATTCCTGAGGGTGCTGGGCAAGGTGTTCCCGCACGGCTCGGGGCTTGCCCTGGGCTCGATCGGCTTTGGCACCATCGCCACCTTCATCACCTTGTATTACGCCAGCCGTGGCTGGGCCAATGCGGCACTGACCCTGAGCCTGTTCGGCGCCAGCTTCATCAGTGCACGACTGCTGTTTGGCAACCTGATCAACCGGCTTGGCGGGTTCCGGGTGGCGATCGCCTGCCTGTCGGTGGAAACGCTTGGGCTGCTGATGCTGTGGCTGGCGCCCAGTGCCGAACTGGCGTTGGCGGGGGCCGCGCTGAGCGGGTTCGGCTTCTCGCTGGTGTTCCCGGCGTTGGGCGTGGAGGCGGTGAACCAGGTGTCGGCGGCCAACCGTGGGGCGGCGGTGGGGGCTTATTCGCTGTTCATCGATTTATCGCTGGGAGTAACCGGGCCGCTGGTGGGCGCGGTGGCGGCAGGGTTCGGGTTTGCTTCGATGTTTCTGTTTGCTGCTGCGGCGGCGGCCTGCGGGCTGGTGTTGAGCCTGTATCTGTACAGGCAGGTGCGGCGGCAGCGGGGCCTCTAAAAACAGGGGGCGCTTTGCGCCCCTTTCGCGACACAAGGCCGCTCCTACAAGAAAAACGCGGTCTCTTGTAGGAGCGGCCTTGTGTCGCGATGGGCTGCAAGGCAGCCCCCGGGGCCGTGAAGGTCAGCGCTGGGCGTACTGCAGCACCACTTCCAGCGGGTGGCGCATCTGCCGCTCGGTCATGCGCTTGACCTGGCTGCGGCACGAGTAGCCCGTCGCCAGCGGCTCACCTTCCTTGTCCAGCTTGGTCGCCCACGACTGCTCGAAGATGGTCCGCGAAGTGTCCTGGTTACGCGCCTCGTGCCCATAGGTACCCGACATACCGCAGCAGCCAGTCGCCTCGGTCACCAGCTTCAGCCCCAAACGGGCGAACACCTGCTCCCACTGCCTGGTGCTCGCCGGCACATTGGTCTTCTCGGTGCAGTGCGCCATCAGGCGGAAGTTACCCGGCGCAGTCGGCGCCTGCTCCGGCAGCACATCCATCAACCACTCCTGCGGCAACAGCACCTGCGGGCAACCATCCAGGCCCGGTACTTTCTGGTACTCCTGGCGATACACCAAGGTCATCGCCGGGTCCAGGCCCACCAGCGGCACGCCGCACTCGGCCAGGGCCTTGAGCTGGGTGGCATTGCGGATCGCTGCCTTGGCGAACGCCCCAAGGAAGCCCTGAACATGCAGCGGCTTGCCGTTGGCACTGTACGGCGCCAGGAACACCCGGTGGCCCAGGCGGTGGGCCAGGTCGATGAAGGCCGACAGCAGCGGCGTTTCGAAGTAACGGGTGAAGGCGTCCTGCACCAGCACGATGCTGCGCTCGCGCTGCGCTGGAGTCAGCTCTCGCAGGGCCGGTACCGTGGCCACGCCAACGCGGCAGCGGGTCAGGGTGGCCTGGAAGTTGAAGCGGCTGATCAGCGGGCTGTCGACCATGCCGACCTTGTCGGCCAGCAGCTTGCTCACCCACTTCGAGCCCATCACCGCGTTGTACAGGCCTGGCGCGTGGGCCAGGTACGGGATGGTGAATTCCAGCGAACCGATCAGGTAGTCACGCAGCGGGCGCTGGTAGCGGCCGTGGTACAGCTCGAGGAAGCGCGAGCGGAAGTCCGGCACGTTGACCTTGATCGGGCACTGCCCGGCGCACGACTTGCACGCCAGGCAACCGGCCATGGCGTCGTAAACCTCATGGGAGAAGTCTTCCTGGCCCTGGCTGCGCGCACGGTTGTTGCGCAGGCGTGCCGGCAGGCCCTTGAGCCACGACACCTTGTTGCGCGCAGCCGCCAGTACATCGATGTTGGCCTCGCCCTGCAGGCGCAGCCATTCGCGCATCAGCGAAGCGCGGCCCTTGGGCGAATGCTGGCGTTCACGGGTGGCCTTCCACGACGGGCACATGGCGTCGTTGGGGTCGTAGTTGTAGCAGGCGCCGTTGCCGTTGCAGTGCACGGCGCTCGGGAAGTCCTGCCACACGCGTTCGTCGATGGTGCGGTCGAGGTCGCCGCGCAGGGTCACGCCATCGACCTTGGTCAGGCCCTCGGCGCTGTCTGGCGGGGTGCAGATCTTGCCCGGGTTGAGCTGGTTGTGCGGGTCGAAAGCCCCCTTCAGACGCTGCAGCGCCGGGTAAAGCTCGCCGAAGTATTCCGGTACGTATTCCGAACGCAGGCCCTTGCCGTGCTCGCCCCACAGCAAGCCGCCATAGCTTTTGGTCAGTGCCGCCACGGCGTCGGAAATCGGCTTGACCAGTGCGGCCTGGGCCGGGTCCTTCATGTCCAGCGCCGGGCGCACGTGCAGCACGCCGGCATCGACATGGCCGAACATGCCATAGGCCAGGCCATAGCCATCGAGCAGCGCACGGAAGTCGGCGATGTAGTCGGCCAGTTGCTCAGGCGGTACCGCAGTGTCTTCCACGAACGGCTGTGGGCGCACTTCGCCCTCGACGTTCCCCAGCAGGCCCACCGAACGCTTGCGCATGGTGTAGACGCGGGTCACCGCCTCGGCGCCCTCGGCCAGGGTGTGGCCCAAGCGCTCGACGCTGGTGTCGCTCTGCAGGTGCTGGATGAACGCTTGCACCTTGGCATTGACCTCGGCCGGCTGGTCGCCGCAGAACTCCACCAGATTGATGCCCAGGGTCGGTCGCTCGGGGTCGGCCGGGAAGTATTCGGCGACGCTGTGCCAGACGATATCCTTCATCGCCAGCATCAGCACCTTGGAGTCGACGGTCTCGATCGACAGCGGCTTGTGCGCCATCAGCGCGTTGGCATCACGCAGGGCATCCATGAAGCTGGTATAGCGCACGTTGACCAGCACGGCGTACTTGGGGATCGGCAGCACATTGAGCTTGGCTTCGACCACATAGCCCAGCGAGCCCTCGGCGCCGCACAGCACGCTATTGAGGTTGAAGCGGCCCTGCTCGTCGCGCAGGTGCGCCAGGTCGTAGCCAGTCAGGCAACGGTTGAGCTTGGGGAAGGTGGTTTCAATGAGGTCGGCCTGGGTTTCCTGGATGTCCCGCGCCATGCGGTACACCTCACCGATCCGGCCAGGCGCGGCACAGGCCTGTTCCAGCGCGGCATCGTCGATCGGCAGGCTGTGCAGGCGCTCGCCACCGAGCAGCACGCTGTGCAGCTCCAGTACATGGTCGCGGGTCTTGCCATAGGTGCAGCTACCCTGGCCACTGGCGTCGGTGTTGATCATGCCGCCGACAGTGGCACGGTTGGAAGTGGACAACTCGGGGGCGAAGAACAGCCCGTGCGGCTTGAGGGCCGCGTTGAGCTGGTCCTTGACGGTACCGGCCTGCACCCGCACCCAGCGTTCCTCGACGTTGATTTCGAGGATCTTGTTCATGTGCCGCGACAGGTCGACGACGATCCCGTCGGTCAGCGACTGGCCGTTGGTGCCCGTACCACCGCCGCGCGGGGTCAGCTTGACCTGCTGGAAGCGCGGCTCGGCCATCAGCGTGGCGACCCGCGCCACATCGTCGGCATCCAGCGGAAACACCGCCGCCTGTGGCAAGCGCTGGTAGATCGAGTTGTCGGTGGCCAGCACCGTACGGGTAGCGTAGTCGGCACTGATCTGGCCACGGAAGCCACTGTTGCGCAGGGCTTCGAGGAATTCGGGGTAGTTGGCGCTCGGGGCAACGGTCGGCAGCTGGGCGATCATCGAAGGATGGCCTCTTGATATGGGCTAATTCACGGGATTCCTGTCGTTCCGGCATGGATGCAGCCATGCAAGGATGACGTACAGGCCAATGTTCCTGTAGTTTCGCTTCAGGGGCAAACGGATAATCCTGCCGCTATTGATGACTTTCATGAATGAATTACCGCCATCTGACCCCGTCCATGTCGTTGTTGCTGGCTTTCGAAGCCGCCGCCCGGCATGAAAGTTACACCCGCGCCGCCGCCGAACTGTCACTGACCCAAAGCGCAGTCAGCCGCCAGGTGCAGGCATTGGAGCAGCAATTGGGCCTGACCCTGTTCCGCCGCGAGGGGCGCCAGGTGCAGCTGACCGATGTCGGCCGCCTGTACCAGCGCGAGCTCAGCGAAGCACTGGGGCGCATCCGCAGCGCCACCCTGCAGGCATTGGCCTACCAGTCGGGGGTGGGCACCTTGCGCCTGGCCACCCTGCCAACCTTCGGCTCGAAATGGCTGCTGCCACGCCTGCACGCCTTCTACAGTGCCCACCCGGGCATGCTGGTGCACATACACTCACGCATCGAAGCCATCAACTTCGACACCAGCGAGATCGATGCCGCCATCGGCGTGGCCAGCCACGATCTGCCCGGGTTGATCTGCCATCGGCTGCATGCCGAGGAACTGGTGGTGATATTGCCGCCGGAGGCTGGCGCGGAAAGCCAGGGCTGGAGCCCGGCACGCATCAGTGAAGAGGTGCTGCTGAATGTGGCCAACAACCCGCATGCCTGGGGTGAATGGTTCTCGCATCATGGCCTGGCGCACCGGGCAATGCGCCTGGGCCCAAGCTTCGAACTGACCTCGCACCTGATCCAGGCGGTACGGGCCGGGATCGGCATCGGCCTGGTGCCGCGCATCCTGGTGGAGGAAGAACTCGCCAAGGGCGAGCTGTACAGCCCGGGGGTGGCGTTTGCCAGCCAGCGCAGTTATTACCTGATCTATCCGCCGCGCAATGAGGCATTGCCGTCGCTGCGAGCGTTTCGCAGCTGGTTGCTCGAACAGATCTGATTGTTGGCTGTGCCGGCCTCTTCGCGGGTAAACCCGCTCCCACAGGGACATCACCTGAGCTTAAAGCAGCGCTAAACCTGTGGGAGCGGGTTTACCCGCGAAGAGGCCGGTACAGGCAATAAAAAACCCGAAGCCAGTTCCTGACTTCGGGTTCTTGTACGCTATCTGCGGCACCTTACTTGGCCATGCCACCCGCAGCGACACCGCCATTCATCCGGCGACGCGGCTTGACCATGTACACCACGAACATCGCGAACACCCACAGCGGCATCACATACACCGACACCTGGATATCCGGGATCATCAGCATGATGCCCAGGATCAGCACCACGAACGCCAGGCAGATGTAGTTGCCATAGGGGTACCACAGCGCCTTGAACAGCGGCTTCTGGCCAGTGCGGTCCAGGTGCTGGCGGAACTTCAGGTGCGAGTAGCTGATCATCGCCCAGTTGATCACCAGGGTGGCCACCACCAGCGACATCAGCAGCTCCAGTGCGTTCTGTGGCATCAGGTAGTTGAGCAGCACCGCGAAGAAGGTCACGGCGGCCGAAGCCAGGATCGAACGCACCGGCACGCCACGCTTGTCGACCTTGGCCAGCGATGCCGGGGCATCGCCCTGCTCGGCCATGCCCAGCAGCATGCGGGCGTTGCAGTATGTGCCGCTGTTGTACACCGACAGCGCTGCGGTCAGCACCACGAAGTTCAACAGGTGCGCAGCCACATCACTACCCAGCAGCGAGAACACCTGCACGAACGGGCTGCTGCCATAGCTGCCACCGGACGCATCGATGCTGGCGACCAGGTTGTCCCATGGGGTCAGCGACAGCAGCACCACCAGGGCACCGACATAGAAGATCAGGATGCGGTAGATGACCTGGTTGATCGCCTTGGGGATCACGGTCTTCGGCTTGTCGGCCTCGGCGGCGGTGAAACCGAGCATTTCCAGGCCACCGAAGGAGAACATGATGAAGGCCAGGGCCATCACCAGCCCGCTGACACCGTTCGGGAAGAAGCCACCATGCGACCACAGGTTGGCCACTGTGGCTTCTGGGCCGCCGCTGCCGCTGGTCAGCAGGTAGGCACCCAGGCCGATCATGCTGACAATGGCCACCACCTTGATGATGGCGAACCAGAACTCGGCTTCACCGAAGAACTTCACGTTCATCAGGTTGATGGCGTTGATCAGCACGAAGAAGCCTGCCGCCGTGACCCAGGTAGGGATTTCCGGCCACCAGTAGTGAACATACTTGCCGACCGCCGAAAGCTCCGACATGCCCACCAGGATGTACAGCACCCAGCAGTTCCAGCCGGACAGGAAGCCGGCGAAACCACCCCAGTAGGTGTGAGCGAAATGGCTGAACGAGCCGGCCACCGGCTCTTCGACGATCATTTCGCCGAGCTGGCGCATGATCATGAAGGCGATGAAGCCGCAGATGGCGTAGCCAAGGATCATCGACGGGCCAGCGGATTTCATCACGCCTGCCGAGCCGAGGAACAGGCCGGTACCAATCGCACCGCCGAGGGCGATCAACTGGATATGGCGGTTCTTCAGGCCCCGCTTGAGCTCGCCTGAATGCATGTTTTGTCCACTCATGAACGAAGTCACCTGCATTGTTTTTATCTGTGACGGAATCGGACCCACCGCGCTCGTGGCGCAGCGGAATGGGCAAGGTGGTTACCTTGGGTTTCTTGACCTCAGGTGCCGCCGGGGCGGGTCAACCAGGCGTGATCAAGAGTGCGCGGTACGCAAAGGAGTCACAGGTAAAACGCGGCGCACTGTATACCCCTGCAAACGCGCAGGCGTCAACGCACTGCATCGTTTCCTCGGGAAAAAACGCAGCGATCCTGTGGTGTGGGCCTTGAGAGGCGGAGTGATCGGCGTACATGGCGCCTCCATTTGTTGTTTTGTCAGCCTGTCTCTGTGGACAGGCTTTTGCACACGGCAATGGCGGCTATAACACCGTGGGGCGGGGGTTTGGGCAAGGGTGGGAGAGGCTTGGCCGGCTGTCTTGTTGAGGAAGCGGCGGCAAGGTTTGTTTACATGATTCGACCAAATCTGAAATCCTGGCTGAAATCGACCACATTCGTACAATTTTCTTTACAAGGCGGTTCGAGAACTTGCCAGTCGTCCGAAAAATACTTTTTGTTCAATATCTTGGGGCCGCTTTGCGGCCCATCGCGACACAAGGCCGCTCCTACAGAGGCCGCGTCAATTTCGAGTATTGCGCGGTTCCTGTAGGAGCGGCCTTGTGTCGCGAAAGGGCTGCAAAGCAGCCCCAAAATCTCACAGGCATAAAAAAACCAGCCCGAAGGCTGGTTCTCTTTCAACGCAAAAGCCAATCAGCCACGCGGTTTGCCGCGGCCACGCCCTGCAGGCTTGTCACCCTCAGGCTTGGCCGGACGCTTGCGCATCTCGCTCGGGCGCTCGGCCACGGTGCTGCCACGGCTGGACTTGCGCGGGGCCTCTTCACGCGCTTGGCGCGCCGGGCGTTCGCCGGCAGCTGCACCTTCCTGAGCCGGGCGCAGGTTGCGCACGCGCTCGCCACGGCCCAGCGGGCGGGTCGATTTGCGCTGCAGGCGCTCCATCTTGTCCTTGGCCTTGAGCTTCATGGCTGGCAGCGCCACCGGTTGCAGGCCCACTTCAGCAGCGAGGATGTCGATTTCGCCTTGGGTCATTTCCCGCCAGCGGCCCATCGGCAGGTCGGAGTTGAGGAACACCGGGCCGAAACGCACGCGCTTCAGGCGGCTGACCACCATGCCCTGGGACTCCCACAGGCGACGCACTTCACGGTTACGACCTTCCATCACCACGCAGTGGTACCAGTGGTTGAAGCCTTCGCCACCGGGTGCCTTCTGGATATCGGTGAACTTGGCCGGGCCATCTTCCAGCATCACGCCGGCCTTCAGGCGCTCGATCATCTCGTCGTCGACCTCACCACGCACACGTACCGCGTACTCACGGTCCATCTCGTAGGACGGGTGCATCAGGCGGTTGGCCAGTTCACCGTCGGTGGTGAACAGCAGCAGGCCGGTGGTGTTGATGTCGAGGCGGCCGATGTTGATCCAGCGGCCTTCTTTCGGCCGTGGCAGGCGGTCGAACACGGTCGGGCGACCTTCCGGGTCGTCACGGGTGCAGATTTCGCCATCGGGCTTGTTGTACATGATCACCCGGCGGGTGGCCTCGGCGGCCTCTTCGCGCTTGATCAACTTGCCATCCACGGCAATGGCGTCGTGCAGGTCGACGCGCTGGCCGAGGGTGGCCTCGACGCCGTTGACCTTGATGCGGCCTTGGCTGATCCAGGCCTCGACGTCACGGCGCGAGCCAACGCCAATGCGCGCCAGCACTTTCTGCAGCTTTTCGCCGGATGGAGGGGTGATCTCGGTATCTTGCAGGTCTTGCTCACTCATCTGGGCACCTCCCGGTGTAGGAATGAAATACGGGTTCTGGCGACGAACGCGCCAAAAGGCCGCGCATCATACGCGGTTCGGCGGCGGAACGCACTGGAGGGTAGAGGGTTTTGTGGGCTTTGCCAGAGGTTTCTGCCTAATGGTGAAGTATTGGCAGTGCTGGCCTCTTCGCGGGTAAACCCGCTCCCACAGGGATATCACAGGCTTTGAGAGTGATGCAGTACCTGTGCAAGCGGGTTTACCCGCGAAAGGGCCAGCACAGACAACAGAAGCTTCAGGGCAGTGACTTGCCCTCTTCTTCCACCGAGGCCTCAGCCTCTTCCTCGCGCAAATCATCAAAATCGGTCTTCAGCCCCTCTTCCATGGCATCCAGCTCCACCAGCAGGCTACGGAAGCTGGTCTCCTCCTTCGGCTCGGCAACCTCTTCCTCTTCCCCAAGGCTGGCATCGGCCAATGCCTGCAGGTGCGCCGGCACTGGCGCATCATCCGGGTCGAGCAGCGGCTCCGGCTCCATCTCCCGCAGTTCGGCCAAGGCCGGCAGCTCGTCCAGGCTCTTGAGGTTGAAATGGTCGAGAAACGCCTTGGTAGTGGCGAACATCGCCGGCCGCCCGGGCACCTCGCGGTAGCCGACCACGCGGATCCACTCGCGCTCCATCAAGGTCTTGATGATGTTGCTGTTCACCGCCACGCCCCGCACATCCTCGATTTCGCCACGGGTGATGGGCTGGCGATAGGCGATCAGTGCCAGGGTTTCCAGCAAAGCACGCGAGTAGCGCTGCGGGCGCTCTTCCCACAGGCGCCCGACCCACGGCGCAAAGTCCTCGCGAATCTGCAGACGGTAACCGCTGGCCACCTCCTTGAGTTCGAAGGCGCGGCCACTGCACGACTTGCCCAGCAGCTCCAGCGCCTGCCTGAAGACTTTGGGCTCCGGTCGCTCGGCTTCCTCGAACAGCTCGTACAGGCGCTCCAGGGATTGCGGCTTGCCCGAAGCCAGCAGGAAGGCTTCGATCAGCGACGCCAGGTCGCGGGGTTCATTCAGGTTCATCAGGTTCTTCAACAAGCGCCGGGCGAAGCCGCACGTGGATGGCGGCGAAGGGTTCATTCTGCACCAGTTCGACCAGCGATTCCTTCACCAGCTCGAGAATCGCCATGAAGGTCACCACCACGCCCAGCTTGCCCTCCTCGGCGGCGAACAGCTCGACGAACGGCACGAAACCGCCGCCCTTGAGGCGTTCCAGCACCTGGCTCATGCGCTCGCGAGTGGACAAGGTCTCGCGGGTGATCTGATGGCTTTCGAACAGGTCGTTGCGGCGCATCACCTCGGCCATCGACACCAGCAGCTCTTCCAGGCTGACCTGGGGCAACAGCTTGCGCACCTTGGCCTGCGGCGCCTCCAGGCGCGGCACCACCACCTCACGACCGACCCGTGGCAACTCATCGATACCCTCGGCGGCAGCCTTGAAGCGCTCGTACTCCTGCAGCCGGCGGATCAGTTCGGCGCGCGGGTCACCCTCCTCCTCCTCGACGTCGGCCGAGCGCGGCAGCAACATGCGCGACTTGATCTCGGCGAGCATGGCAGCCATCACCAGGTATTCGGCGGCCAGCTCCAGGCGCACGCTCTTCATCAGTTCCACGTAGCCCATGTACTGCCGGGTGATTTCGGCTACCGGGATGTCGAGAATGTCGATGTTCTGCTTGCGGATCAGGTACAGCAACAGGTCCAGCGGGCCTTCGAAGGCTTCGAGGATGACTTCCAGGGCGTCCGGCGGGATGTACAGGTCCAGCGGCAGCTCGGTCAAGGCTTCGCCATAGACCAGGGCCAGTTGCAACTGCCGAGGCTCCTCGGCCTGTTCGGCCGGTGCCTCGGGTGTTTCCACCTGACTCACGCGCTGACCAGGAACGGCGTGGGATCGCCGCAGCCTTCACGGACCAGTTCCGGTTCATCGCCGGACAGGTCGATGATGGTCGATGCCTTGAGGTCACCGAAACCGCCATCGATTACCAGATCGACATGATGCTCCAGGCGCTCGCGGATCTCGTAAGGGTCGGTCATCGGCTCGTCATCACCCGGCAGGATCAGGCTCACGCTCATCAGCGGCTCGCCCAGTTCGGCCAGCAGCGCCAGGGTGATGGCATGGTCCGGCACGCGCAGGCCGATGGTTCGGCGCTTTTCATGCAGCAGCAGACGCGGCACCTCGCGGGTGCCGTTGAGGATGAAGGTGTAAGGCCCGGGTACGTGGGCCTTGAGCAGGCGGAAGGTGCCGGTATCGACCTTGGCATACAACCCCAGCTGCGACATGTCGCAGCACATCAGGGTAAAGTTGTGGGTCTTGTCCAGGCCGCGCAGGCGCCGCACCCGCTCGATCGCCGCCTTGTTACCGATCTGGCAACCCAGGGCATAGGCCGAGTCGGTCGGATACACCACCACGCCACCCTTGCGGATGATCTCGACGGCCTGTTTGATCAGGCGCGCCTGCGGATTCTCCGCATGAATCTGGAAAAATTGGCTCACGTAGTCGTCCTGTTCATACCGCCAAAGGCTGTTCATGGCTGAATCGGCGCCACAGAGGTGGCAGGTCCTCGGGCAAAGGCCGGTAGGCACCGATCTCGCCCCAGGTGCCGGGGCCGTGGAAGTCACTGCCAGCGCTTGCCAGCAAGCCGAACTCACGGGTGAGGATGGACATGGTGCCCACCTGCTCGGCAGGCATCATCCCGTTGACCACTTCAAGTGCCTGCCCGCCTGCCTGAATATAGTCGGCAATCAGCCTTCTGCGCTTGCTGCGGGTCAGATCGTAGTGCATGGGATGCGCAAGGCTCACCCAAGCGTTGGACTGGCGCAAGGTGGCGACGGTTTCATCGAGGGTCGGCCAGTGCTGCTTGACGTCCCCCAGCTTGCCGGCCCCCAGCCATTTGCGAAACGCCTCGCCGCGGTCCTTGACGTGCCCGGCACGTACCAGGTACTCGGCAAAATGCGGGCGCGCCGGAGCATTGCCGCTATCGCCCAGTTCGTGCTGGACGGCGCGGGCGCCGTCGAGGGTACCGGGCATGCCCTTGGCAGCCAGCCGTTTGTCGATTTCTTCGGCACGCAGCCAGCGGCCACGGTGCAGCGCTTCGATCGCCGCCAGCAGGGGCGGCGCGTCGAGCGGGAAGTCATAACCCAGCACATGGATGGTTGCGCCACCCCAGGTGCACGACAGCTCCACCCCGCTGACCCAGTGCATGCCCTTGTCGCGGCACGCCTGGCGCGCCTCGGGCAGGCCTTCGATGGTGTCATGGTCGGTCAGTGCCAGCGTTTGCACCCCATGCTCATGGGCCCGGGCGACCAGTATCGAGGGCGACAGGGCGCCATCGGAGGCCGTGCTGTGACAGTGCAGATCAACATTCATGGAGGAGCGCTTTCGCTGGAATCGATGTTTGTTATTATGCCGTCACATCCCGATTCTGGCTGCCATTGTGAAACAATTCATCGATTTCATCCCGCTGCTGCTGTTCTTCATCGTCTACAAGCTTGACCCGCGCCCCATGGAAGTCGCCGGCCACAGCTTCGAATTCGGCGGCATCTACAGCGCCACGGCCATGCTGATCATCAGCTCGCTGGTGGTCTACGGCGCGCTGTTCCTGCGCCAGCGCAAGCTGGAAAAGGGTCAGTGGCTGACCTTGGTGGCCTGCCTGGTGTTCGGTGGTCTGACCCTGACCTTCCACAGCGAAACCTTCCTGAAGTGGAAGGCGCCGGTGGTGAACTGGCTGTTCGCCCTGGGCTTCGCCGGCAGCCACTTCATCGGCGACCGGGTGCTGATCAAACGCATCATGGGCCACGCCCTGAGCCTGCCCGATGCCATCTGGGCCCGCCTGAACCTGGCCTGGATCGGCTTCTTCCTGTTCTGCGGCGCGGCCAACCTGTTCGTCGCCTTCACCTTCCAGGACTTCTGGGTCGACTTCAAGGTGTTCGGCAGCCTGGGCATGACCGTGCTGTTCCTGGTGGCGCAGGGTGTGTACCTGTCGCGCCACCTGCACGACGACCCTTCTACCTCCAAACCCAAGGATTGACATGCTCTACGCCATCATCGCCAGCGACGTCGCAAACTCCCTGGAAAAGCGCCTGGCCGCCCGCCCGGCGCACATCGAACGCCTGCAGCAGTTGAAGGCCGAGGGCCGCGTGGTACTGGCCGGCCCGCACCCGGCCATCGACAGCAACGACCCTGGCGAAGCGGGTTTCAGCGGTAGCCTGATCGTTGCCGAGTTCGAATCCCTGGCCGCCGCGCAGGCCTGGGCCGATGCCGACCCTTACATTGCCGCGGGCGTGTACGACAAGGTGGTGGTCAAGCCGTTCAAGCAAGTGCTGCCTTGATCTGAGACTGCGTGGCCTTCTTCGCGGGTAAACCCGCTCCCACAGGGACGGCGCAGGCTTCAAGCTTTGCACTTTCCCTGTGGGAGCGGGCAAGCCCGCGAAGAAGGCCACGCGGTGCCGGCAGTTATACTGTTGCCATCAGTCTGCGGTATCTTTGCCACTGGCGGGCCGAATAGCCGCCGTCAATGGTTGAATTGAGTGAGTCATGAGCGAGCTGTTACTGATAGATGATGACCAGGAGCTGTGCGAGCTGCTCGGCAGCTGGCTGACCCAGGAAGGTTTTACCGTGCGCGCCTGCCACGATGGCCAGAGCGCACGCCAGGCCTTGGCCACGCATGCCCCGGCGGCCGTGGTGCTGGACGTGATGCTGCCCGACGGCAGTGGCCTGGAACTGCTCAAGCAGTTACGCAGCGAGCATGCCGAACTGCCGGTACTGATGCTCTCGGCCCGCGGCGAGCCGCTGGACCGTATCCTTGGCCTGGAACTGGGCGCCGACGACTACCTGGCCAAACCTTGCGACCCGCGTGAACTCACCGCTCGCCTGCGCGCCGTGTTGCGCCGCAGCCACCCCACCGCCACCACCAGCCAGGTGGAACTGGGCGACCTGGTCTACAGCCCTGCCCGTGGCGTGGCCAGCATCGATGGCCGCGAAATGACCCTGACGCTGTCCGAAAGCCGCATTCTCGAAGCGCTGCTGCGCCAACCCGGCGAGCCGCTGGACAAGCAGGAACTGGCGCAGATCGGCCTGGGCCGCAAGCTGACCCTGTACGACCGCAGCCTGGACATGCATGTCAGCAACCTGCGCAAGAAGATCGGCCCCCACGCCGATGGCCGGCCACGCATCGTCGCCCTGCGCAGCCGTGGCTACTACTACTGCCTGTGAAATCGCCGGGGCGCGCAGCGGCCCTCATTCATCTTTACCGAGCCTTTACCCTCCGCTGACCGCGCTTGACGATGATCTCCCTAGACTGTGCTCATCCGGTAACCACCGGCCCATGAAAGGAGAGACACCATGCGCAAGACCCTTATCGCCCTGATGTTCGCCGCCGCCCTGCCGACCGTGGCCATGGCCATGCCTGAAGGCGGCCCGCGCCACGACGGCCCACATCATCGCGGTGATGCGCCTTTCCACCAGCTGGACCTGAGCCGTGACCAGCGCCAGCAGATCGGCAAGCTGATGGGTGAACAGATGAAACAGCGCCGCGACATCACCGAGCGCTACCTGTCCAAACTGCCGGCCGCCGACCAGAAGGCGATGAAAGACGAACTGCAGGCCAACCGCGACAAGACCGACGGCGCGGTCCGTGCCCTGCTCAAGCCTGAGCAGCAGAAGAAGTTCGACGAACTGCAGAAGGAACGCGCCGCAAAGAAAGCCGAGTGGCAGGAGTTCCAGGCCTGGAAAGCTGAAAAAGGCAACAAGGCCCAGTAAGCTGTCCGCCCGATGCCCGGCCCGCCTCAGTGCGAGCCGGGCTTTTCTTGTTTGCAGGAGGTGCACTTGCGTTCACTGTTCTGGCGCATCCTGGCCAGTTTCTGGCTGGCCATCACCCTGGTTGCGGGCCTGTCGATCCTGCTGGGCCATATGCTCAACCAGGATGCCTGGATCCTCAGCCGCCACCCGGGCCTGAATACCCTGGCCAGCAAGTGGGCCAAGCATTACGAACAGGAAGGCCTGGCTTCGGCACAACACTTCCTGGAACGGCGCAAGGACCGCTACAAGATCGACGTGCAGGTGCTCGACGACAGTGGCGAAGCCGTGGTGCCCGGCACTTTCCCGCGCCGTGCGGCGGCCTTCGAGGCACGCCAGCACAATGACCAGCGGCGCCTGCCGTGGCGCCGGCTGACCGAGGAATACACCAGCCCCGACACCGGTGAGACGTACCTGCTGATCTACCGCATACCCCACCCGGCGCTGGATGCCTGGCACCGCGAAAGCCTGTTGTGGCCGCTCAGTGCGCTGGGCATTGCGCTGGTGGTGCTGACCCTGTTCAGCCTGCTGGTGACACTGTCCATCACCCGCCCGCTCAGCCGCCTGCGCAGCGCCGTGCATGACCTGGGCCAGACCACCTACCAGCAGAACAGCCTGGCGCGGCTGGCGGCGCGGCGTGACGAGTTCGGCGTGCTGGCCAAGGACTTCAACAAGATGGGGGCGCGCCTGCAAAGCACCATCGGCAGCCAGCGCCAGTTGCTGCGCGATGTGTCCCATGAACTGCGCTCACCGCTGGCCCGGCTGCGTATCGCCCTGGCCTTGGCCGAGCGTGCCGAGCCTGAGCAGCGCGAGGCGCTGTGGCCACGCCTGACCCGCGAATGCGACCGCCTTGAGGACCTGATCAGCGAAATCCTTGCCCTGGCGCGGGTCGATGCCGAACAGGCGCATGCCGAGCCGGTCGACCTCAACGCCCTGCTCGGCAGCGTGCGCAAGGACGCCCAGCTCAGCGCACCAGAGCAGGATGTGCGCCTGGAAGCACAGCCGGGGTTGACCTTGCAGGGCTGGCCAACGCTGATAGAGCGTGCCGTGGACAACCTGCTGCGCAACGCCCTGCGCTTCAACCCGCAGGGCCAGCCGATCGAAGTCGGCGCCGTGCGCGAGCAGGGCCGTATCGTGATCAGCGTGCGTGACCATGGGCCGGGGGCAGCGGCGGAACACCTGGCGCAGCTGGGGGAGCCGTTCTTCCGTGCGCCGGGGCAGGATGCGCCGGGGCATGGGCTGGGGCTGGCGATTGCACGCAAGGCGGCGGAGCGGCATGGCGGTAGTCTGATTTTGGACAATCACCCACAAGGTGGATTTGTAGCTCGGCTGGAGTTGCCTGAGGCTGAGGCAATCGGCAGCTGATGATGTGAAGGCCTCTGGCCTCTTCGCGGGTAAACCCGCTCCCACAGGAACTGCGCAAGACTCAAGACTTAAGCCACACCTATGGGAGATTGAGGCAATCGGCAGCTGATGATGTGAAGGCCTCTGACCTCTTCGCGGGTAAACCCGCTCCCACAGGAACTGCGCAAGACTCAAGAATTATGCCGCACCTGTGGGAGCGGGTTTACCCGCGAAAGGGCCAGCGGCCCTGATACTGCAATCAGCCCAAGGCCAGGTTACTCGCCCCAGGCACTGACGAAATCAGCGGTTTCCAGAATCGGCGCGGTGCGCGGCTCGGTCAGCGGCGTACCAACATACAGGTAACCGATGATTTCCTCGTTCGCGGCCAGCCCCAGGCCCTTGTGCACATGGGCATCGAAAGCCATGTCCCCGGTGCGCCATACCGCACCGATACCTTGCGCATGTGCGGCAATCAGGATGCCGTGCGCCGCACAGCCCGCCGCCAGCCGCTGCTCGGACTTGGGTACCTTGAAATGGTCCTGCAGCTTGGCAACCACCACGATCAGCAACGGCGCACGCAGGGGCATGGCGCGGGCCTTGTCCAGGGCAGCCTGGCTGGCATCCCCCCTGTGCTGCAGCGCTTCGGCGAACAGCTCACCCAGCTTCTCGCGGCCCTGGCCTTCGATGGTGAGAAAACGCCACGGCCGCAGCTGGCCGTGGTCCGGGGCGCGCAGGGCGGCCTGGAACAGTGCCTCGCGCTGGGCGGTATTGGGCGCCGGGTCGGTCAGGCGTGGCACGGAAACACGGTTGAGCAATGCGTCGAGAGCCTCCATCGGCTACCCTCCTGGCAGGTAAATGTGTCGCCATTCTAGCGTTTACATCACCAGACCCATAGGTAGAATGGCGCCCTTCCGTTTCGAGTCAGAGCAGATCACATGGCGTTGCCGACCTTAAGGATCATTGGTTTCATCATCGGCATCTTCCTGATTACCCTCGCCGTCAGCATGGCCGTGCCCATGGCTACGCTGGTGGTCTTCGAACGCACCCGTGACATGCCGTCGTTCCTCTGGTCAAGCCTGATCACCTTCATCGCCGGCCTGGCCCTGGTACTCCAGGGCCGCCCCGAACACGTGCACCTGCGCCCGCGCGACATGTACCTGCTGACCGTCAGCAGCTGGCTGGTGGTATGCGTGTTCGCCGCCCTGCCGTTCCTGCTGACCCAGCACATCAGCTACACCGACGCCTTCTTCGAAAGCATGTCGGGCATCACCGCCACCGGCGCCACCGTGCTCAGCGGGCTGGACAACATGTCGCCGGGCATCCTGATGTGGCGTTCGATGCTGCACTGGCTCGGCGGCATCGGCTTCATCGGCATGGCGGTAGCAATCCTGCCGCTGCTGCGCATCGGTGGCATGCGCCTGTTCCAGACCGAATCGTCCGACCGCTCGGAGAAGGTCATGCCGCGCTCGCACATGGTCGCCAAGTCGATCGTGGGTGTTTACGTCGGCTTCTCGATCCTGGGCGCGCTGGGCTTCTGGTGGGCCGGCATGAGCCCGTTCGATGCCATCAACCACGCCATGTCGGCGATTTCCACTGGCGGGTTTTCCACCTCCGACCAGTCGCTGGCCAAGTGGGATATCCCGGCCGTGCACTGGGTCGCGGTGGTGGTGATGATCCTCGGCAGCCTGCCCTTCACCCTTTATGTGGCGACCCTGCGCGGCAACCGCAAGGCACTGATCCGCGACCAGCAGGTGCAAGGTTTGCTAGGCATGCTGGTGGTCACCTGGCTGGTGCTTGGCACCTGGTACTGGGCCACCACCAACCTGCACTGGCTGGACGCCCTGCGCCACGTGGCGCTGAACGTGACCTCGGTGGTCACCACCACCGGCTTCGCCCTGGGTGACTACAGCCTGTGGGGCAACTTTTCGCTGATGCTGTTCTTCTACCTGGGCTTCGTCGGCGGCTGCTCCGGCTCGACTGCAGGCGGTATCAAGATCTTCCGCTTCCAGGTGGCCTACATCCTGCTCAAGGCCAGCCTCAACCAGTTGATCCACCCGCGCGCAGTGATCAAGCAGAAGTACAACGGCCACCGCCTCGACGAAGAAATCGTGCGTTCGATCCTGACTTTCTCGTTCTTCTTCGCCATCACCATCTGCGTCATGGCGTTGCTGCTGTCTTTGCTTGGCGTGGACTGGATGACCGCCCTGACCGGCGCTGCCGGCACGGTCTCCGGTGTAGGCCCGGGCCTGGGTGAAGTGATCGGCCCGTCAGGCAACTACGCCACGCTGCCGGACGCTGCCAAGTGGATTCTCGCCAGCGGCATGCTGCTCGGCCGCCTGGAAATCATCACCGTGCTAGTGTTGTGCATGCCGGCGTTCTGGCGCCACTGACCACCTCAGGCTCGGCACCCAGGCGGGCGCGGTATTCGCTGGGCGTGGCATCGAACCAGCGGCGAAACGCCCGATAGAAGTTGCTGGGGTCGGCAAACCCCAGCAGGTAGGCGGTTTCCAGCAGGGTCATGCCTGGCTGCGCCAGGTACTGTTCGGCCAGTTCGCGACGGGTATCGTCGAGCAAGGTCTGGAAGCTGGTGCCTTCTTCCTGCAGCCGCCGCTGCAAGGTGCGCTGCGACAGGTGCAGGGCCTGGGCCAGGGTTTCGCGCTTGGGTTCGCCTTGCGGCAGGATACGGCACAGTACCTGACGCACGCGATGGGTGACCCGGCTTTCCGAGAAACGCGCCAGGTATTCGCCGGCAAAGCGGTCATGCAGGATGGCCATGGCTTCGTTGGCCGTAGGCAGCGGTGCCTCCATGTCGGCGCGTTCGAACACCAACGCATCGTGCGGCGCACCGAACACCAGCGGCGAGTGGAACGCCACCTTGTATGGCTCGATGTCCTTTGGTTGCGGCCCCTGCACCAGCACCCGGCGCGGTTGCACCGGCCGACCGCTGAGCCAGCTGCACAGCGCCAGCGCGCAGGCCAGCGACGCTTCGGCACTGTGCCGGGTCGGAGGCAGGTGATCGCCGTGTACGGTCAGGATCAGCGAATAGCCCTCGGGGCCGAGGACGAAGCTGAGGTCGGAGCTTTCGGCGATGATGCGCTGGTAACGCACCAGGCGCTCGAAGCCTTCGGCCAGGGTGCGGCTGGACATCAACGCATAACCCACCACATGGAACGAAGCCGGGCGCACCACCCTCGCCATGTTCAGGCCTATGGCCTCGTTGCCCGACAGTTCCACCGCCAGTTGCCAAAGCCGGGTCATGGAATCCTGGGGGAAGCGCGCGTCGGGGTCGTCGAGAGCTGCGAAGTCCAGCCCCAGCTGCTTGAACATGGCCCGACAGTCCAGCCCTTCCAGTTCGAGTGCCTTGACGATCCCTGATGCCCAGCTGGCCGACGTGGTTCTTTCGCTCATGACAGGCATCTTATGCTGACCGCTCCTGCGGTGAACCCCAAGGATATTCAATTGGCGCCTATTGTCACTGATAGGCCTCGCCAGTCACTCTAGACTCGAATCAGGCTCCATGCCGTGCATCTTGTCCAGAAGTATTAATCCCGGAGCACTGCCATGAACAGCACAGCGCAGTTTCGCAGTTTTGCCGAGTTCTACCCTTACTACCTGGGGGAGCACAGCAACCCCACCTGCCGCCGCCTGCACTTCGTCGGCACCAGCCTGGTGATTGCCCTGCTGGCCTATACCATCGGCAGTGGCAAATGGTTGCTGCTGCTGGCCTTGCCCGTGTTCGGCTACGGCTTTGCCTGGGTCGGGCACTTCTTTTTCGAAAAGAACCGGCCTGCGACCTTTACCCACCCGTTGTACAGCCTGATCGGGGATTTCGCGATGTTCAGGGATATCCTGTTGGGCAAGATCAGCCTGTAGATTTTTGGGGCCTCAAACCCTACACCGGTTCGCGCACCGCCGCCGCTGCCTGCGCTTCACGCGCCTGCGCCTCGGCCAACCGGTACAGCTCGATCGTGCCATCCCAATGCTCGATCAGCGCCGTGCACGACTCCACCCAATCCCCGCAATTGAGGTACTCCACCTCCCCCACCTGGCGAATCTCGGCATGATGGATATGCCCACACACCACGCCATGAAAACCACGGCGGGTGCACTCGTGGGCAATGGCATCCTCGAAGTCGCTGATGAAGTTCACCGCGCCCTTGACCTTGTGCTTCAGGTACGCCGACAGCGACCAATAGCCGTATCCATAGCGGGCACGCCAGTGGTTGAGCCAACGGTTGAGCACCAGGGTGAACTCGTAGGCACGGTCACCGAGGAACGCCAGCCAGCGGTGGTAACGGGTGATTACATCGAACTGGTCGCCATGGATCACCAGCAGGCGGCGGCCATCGGCCGTCAGGTGCTCGGCCTCGTCCACCAGTTGGATGTTGCCGAGGATCAGCCTGGAGTAACGGCGCAGGAATTCGTCATGGTTGCCGGTGACGTAGATCACCTCGGTGCCCCGCTTGCTCATGGTCAGCAGGCGGCGGATCACGTTGGTGTGAGCTTGAGGCCAGTAGATTCCGCCGCGCAGCTTCCAGCCATCGATGATATCGCCCACCAGGTAGACGCGGTCAGCCTGGTAACCCTTGAGGAACTGCGACAGGTGTTCGGCCTGGCAGTCGCGGGTGCCCAGATGCACATCGGAAATCCACAGGGTACGCACGCGTTGCTTGCGCGAGGGGCGGGACAGTTCGGCATGGGTCATGGGCAAGCTCCGGCGCGGTTTGCTGGAGACTGGCAGGCGCGGATGACAGCGCAGTGGCAAAACCGTTACGAGTGATGGACTGCCGGGAATGAGGCACAATGCGTTTCTGCCCTGCGAGGACAACTTTTCCCATGACCGCCGGCCCGATCCTCTCGCTGCGCCATTACCGCGACAGCCTGATCGCCCACAGCCACGAACACCCGCAACTGGTGTTCGGCCTGCGCGGTCGCCTGGAGTTCGAGGTGCAGGGGCATGGCGCCGGGATCGATCGACAAGGGCTGATCGTGGTACCGGCGGGCGCCCACCACACTTGCGCCAGCGATGGCGGCAGCGATTGCCTGGTGCTGGATGTACCAGGGGACCACTGGTTGCGCGAGCAACTGGGCGAACATGCCGATGCCAGCCGTCGCCTGCTCGACCGCCCCGCCGCCCTGGGCCTGGATGAACGCCAGCAACAATTGGTGGACTGGCTGGCGACCAGCCCCGTGCACGACCCACTGATTGCCCGGCAAGGGGCAGCGCTGCTGCTGGCCAGCCTCAACCCCACGGTGGCAGCCAGCGTCACGGCCAGCCAGCGTCTGCCTTATGCAGCCTTCGATGCGCATATCGAGCAGCATGCCGCCTACCCGCTGCAAGTGGCTGACCTGGCGCGCATCGCCGGGTTGTCCAGCGCCCGCCTGCATGCGCGCTTCACAGCGGAGTGCGGGATGACGCCAATGGACTACATTCGCCAGCGGCGCTTGCTCAAGGCGCGGCGGCTGGTGACGCAGACCTTGCTACCGATGGGGGAGATTGCGGCGCAGGTGGGGTACAGCTCGCAGAGTGCGTTTTCGGCGGCGATGTTGCGGGCGTTCGGGTGTACGCCATTGGCTTTGCGGCGAGAGTCTGGCGACAATTGACGCCAGTCTTGCGACAGACCGCCTTTGCCTGTGCCTATACACTTTGCCTGTGCCGGCCCTTTCGCGGGTAAACCCGCTCCCACAGGTACTGCACAGGCTTCAAAAGCGGTGCAGTACCTGTGGGAGCGGGTTTACCCGCGAAGAGGCCGGCACAGCCAGCAGAGATCTTGAGCAAGGACCACCCATGAACCACCGTACCGCCCTCGGCGCCCTGCACATCGGCGCGCTGTTCTTCGGCCTTACCGGCGTCTTCGGCAAACTGGCCGCCAGCGCCAGCCCGGCGATCATCGTCTTCGGCCGCGCCGCCTTCGCCGTGCTCGCCCTGGCCCTGTTCGCCAGCCTGGCCGGGCCGGGCTGGCAACGCCTGAGCGGTCAGGACGCCCGCCGCCTGCTGCTCGGCGGCGTACTGCTGGCCGGGCACTGGGTCAGCTTCTTCATCGCGGTAAAGGTTGCCGGCGTGGCCATCGCCACCCTCGGCTTCGCCAGCTTCCCGGCCTTTACCGTAATCCTCGAGGGCCTGCTGTTCCGCGAACGCATCCGCCGCAACGAGGCTTTGCTGGTGCTGCTGGTCAGCATCGGCCTGGTACTGGTCACGCCGGCATTCGACCTGGCCAGTGAAGCCACCGGTGGCCTGCTCTGGTCATTGCTGTCGGGGCTGCTGTTCTCCCTGCTGTCACTCACCAACCGCGCTGGCTCCGGCCGCCTGCCTGCGGTGCAGGCGGCACTGTGGCAGAACCTGGTAGTGGGCCTGTGCCTGCTGCCGTTCGCGGCGCCGGGCCTGGCTGGCGTAACCACCATGGACTGGCTGTGGATCGCCCTGCTCGGCATCTTCTGCACCGGCGTGGCACACAGCCTGTTCGTCGCCAGCCTGTCGGTGATCAAGGCGCGCACCGCCGCCGTGGTGTTCGGCATGGAGCCGGTCTATGGCATCGCCGTGGCCTGGGCGGTGTTCGCCGAAACCCCGACCCTGCGCATGCTGCTGGGCGGCGCACTGATCATCTTCGCCATCGTACTGTCCAGCCGCCTGGCCGCCGAACAACCGCCCAGGCAGCCATCACTGGCCGAGGGCGCCTGATTCAGCGGTCGTTGTGGCCCAGGCCACGCTGCGGGTCGATCTGGTCGCGAACCCGCTGCTTCAGTACCTTGGCCTCGGGGAAGCCACCATCGGCCTTGCGCTCCCAGACCTGCACGCCATTGCAGGTGATGCGGAAGATACCGCCGGTGCCAGGCTCCAGTGCCACGCGGCCAAGGTCGTCGGTAAAGGTGCTGAGCAGTTCCTGGGCCAGCCAGGCGGCACGCAGCAGCCATTGGCACTGGGTGCAATACGTGATGACGATTTCCGGTTTGCTGTCGGCCATGGTGGGGCATCTCCAGGTGAGGGGCCGCTTATACTAGCGGTCTTTAGCCCACGGTTTGAGACTCACGATGCGCCGTTTGCTGTTCTGTTTCCTGCTCACCTTCACCTCCCTCACGGCATTCGCCACCGAACCCGCCAGGCCCAAGGTTGGCCTCGTGCTGTCGGGGGGCGCGGCCCGTGGCCTGGCCCACATTGGTGTGCTCAAGGCCTTGGAGGAACAGGGTGTGCGCATCGACGCCATCGCCGGCACCAGCATGGGGGCCGTAGTCGGCGGCCTGTATGCCTCGGGCTACAGCGTCGAAGAGCTGGAAAAGCTCGCCACCACCCTCGACTGGCAACAGGCGCTGTCCGACGCCCCGCCGCGCAAGGACGTGCCGTTCCGGCGCAAGCAGGATGACCGCGACTTCCTGGTCAAGCAGAAGCTCAGTTTTCGCGACGACGGCAGCCTGGGCCTGCCGCTGGGCGTGATCCAGGGCCAGAACCTGGCGCTGCTGCTGGAAAGCAAGCTGGCGCACACCGCCGATACCCGTGACTTCGACAAGCTGCCCATCCCCTTCCGCGCCGTGGCCACCGATATCGCCAGTGGCGAAAAGGTGGTGTTCCGCCGTGGCCACCTGCCCCAGGTGATCCGCGCCAGCATGTCGATCCCCGCGGTGTTCGCCCCGGTCGAGCTGGACGGCCGGCTACTGGTGGACGGCGGCATGGTCGACAACATCCCGGTGGACGTCGCCCGTGAAATGGGTGTGGACTTGGCCATCGTGGTCGACATCGGCACCCCACTGCGTGACCGCAAGCAGCTGGCCACGGTGGTCGACGTGCTCAACCAGTCGATCACCCTGATGACCCGGCGCAACTCGGAAGAACAACTGGCCAGCCTGCACCGCGATGACATCCTCATCCAGCCACCGCTGACTGCCTTCGGCGTGACCGATTTTGGCCGCGCCCAAGAAATGATCGAGGCCGGCTACCGCGCCACCCGCCTGCTCGACCCGCGCCTTGCCGCCCTGCGCCAGCCCGAAGGTGACAGCAGCCTGGCCGTGGCCCGCTCGCCGCGCCAGCGCACGCCGACGATCACCGCGATCAGGATCGAGAACGACTCCAAGGTCAGCGACGAGGTCATCCGCTCGTACATTCGCCAACCGATCGATGCGCCGCTGGAGCTCGGCCGCCTGCAGACCGACATGGGCACGCTGTACGGCCTGGACTACTTCGACCGGGTGCAGTACCGCGTGGTGCACAAGGGCGACGACAACACCTTGGTGATCAATGCCCGTGGCCGACGCGGTGGCACCGACTACCTGCGCCTGGGCCTGAACCTGTCGGACGACCTGCGCGGCGACAGCGCCTTCAACCTGGGTGCCAGCTACCGGGTCAACGGCATCAACAGCCTCGGCGCCGAATGGCTGACCCGTGGTCAGATAGGCGACCAGCAGGAGCTGTACAGCGAGTTCTACCAGCCGCTGGACGTGGGCTCGCGCTATTTCATCGCACCGTATCTGGACTTCGGCTCGCAGAACATCGAAGCCACCCTGGACAACGACCCGGTGGCCGAGTACCGCCTGGAGCGTTACGGCTTTGGCCTGAACCTGGGGCGGCAGATCGGCACCAACGGTGAAGTGCGCCTGGGCGTGGGCAAGGCCTGGGGCGAAGCCGAGGTGCGCATCGGCGACCAGGACCTGCCCAAGGTCAGTTTCAACGAAGGTTTCTACGAGCTGAAGTACTCGTTCGACACCCTCGACAACGTGTACTTCCCGCATCGCGGCGAAGATATCGGCCTGACCTTGCGCAAGTATGACCAGTCGCTGGATTCCGACCAGGATTACCGGCAGTGGATGTTCAACCTGGACAAGGCCATCAGCAGCGGGCCGAACACCTTCGTGCTGGGCGGGCGCTACGGGCGCACGCTGGATGATACCGAGGTGGTGACTTCGAGCTTCGTGCTGGGTGGCGCGCGGGAGCTTTCAGGCTTCCGCCAGGACTCGGTATCGGGCCAGAACGTGAGCCTGATGCGCATGGTCTACTACCGCCGCCTGACGCCACGGGCCTACGTGCCGCTGGACTTCCCGCTGTACATCGGTGGGTCGCTGGAGCGAGGGCGGGCATGGAACAACGATAACGAGTTCGACAGTGGCTACATCAATGCGGCGAGCATCTTCCTGGGGCTGGAGACGCCGCTGGGGCCGTTGAACCTGAGCTACGGGGCCAACAGTGCGCATGAGCAGGCGGTGTACCTGAACCTGGGGCATACCTTCTAGGTATGCCGGGTACCCTGTGGGAGCGGCTTTAGCCGCGAACACCGGCGAAGCCGGTGCCATACACCGCGTCGCATTCTTCGCGGGTAAACCCGCTCCCACAGGCCGCAAAGCGGCCCCAGGCCCCCTCAGGATTTCTCCAGGTTGGCCAGGATCTTGGCATGTACCCGCATGCACACCTGCAGCTCCGCTTCATCCACGCCAGTGAACAGCTCGACCCGCAACTGATTGGCAATCGTCTCGATCTGGTCGATCAGTGGCTTGGCCGGCGGGCACAGCACGATCTTCTTCGCCCGCCGGTCCTCCAGCACTGCCTGCCGGCGTACCAGCCCCTGCGCCTCCAGGCTGTCGAGCAGGCGCGCCAGGGTCGGGCCTTCGACGCCCACGCTCTGGGCCAGCTCACGCTGGGTCGGGGCCTCTTCGAAACGGGCCAGGTGCAGCAACACCAGCCAGCGCGCCTGGGACAGGTTGAGCCCGGCCAGGCGGCGGTCCAGCTCGGCACGCCAACCCCGGGACATCTGGGCCAGCTGCATGCCGAAGCGGTGTTGGTTGTCGGTCAGGGGCATAAGCAACTCATTGAACAGATCTAATTATTAGGCAGCTAATCATGCCCCGCCCCACGAGGCAAGGCTCGGGCGCCCTGGAATATCCGATAATCGTCAAAAAACATGACAAAGGTCAGCAGATGGCAGTTCTGCCTTCGAACCTGTCGCCACTTACAGCTCGAATTCGGCCGCCAGCGCAGCCCGCACGCAGTACAGCACGCCCTCCGGCACCCGTGCCCCGAACAGCGGCGCAATCGCCGACACTGGTGGCAACTCGCCCTCGCCATCGAGGAAGGCATCCTGCACCTCCATCATCAGGTCTTCCGGCAGGTCCAGGGCCTGTTCCAGGCTCAATTCCTGGCGGCCCAGCGCCTCGGCCAGCAGGCTGTAGACATTCTTCTCGCTACAGTTGAGCTGGCCGGCGATCTGCGCCGGAGTCATGCCGGCGCGGGCCAGGCTGACCAGTTCGTGGCGCAGGTCGAGCACCACTTTCGGTGCTTCGTCGGTGCCGCCGCTGTTGTTCAGCACCTCGAGGAAGGCCTGGCCATAACGCTCCAGCTTGCGCGCCCCCACGCCGCTGACCTGGGCCATGTCGCTGAGGCTGGCCGGCTGGCTGCGCAGCATCTCCAGCAGCGTCGAGTCGGGGAAGATGACATAGGGCGGCACACTGTGTTCCTCGGCCAGCTTGCGCCGCAGGGTACGCAGTGCTTCCCACAGCTCGCGCTCTTCGGCACGCACCAGTTGGCTGGCCGGGCTGCCGCCACTGGACGAAGAAGTCCTGGCGGTGGTCTGTGGCTTGAGGTCACGGCGCAGCTGCAGGGTCACCTCGCCACGCAACAGAGGCCGGCAGCTGTCGGACAGGCGCAGGCCACCGTAGCCTTCCAGGTCGATGTCAACCAGGCCGCGTGCCACCAGCTGACGGAACAGCGAACGCCACTCGACCTCGGCCAGCCCCTTGCCGACGCCAAACACCGAGAGTTTTTCGTGGCCGAAATTGCGCACCTTCTCGGTGTCCTTGCCCAGCAGCACATCGACCAGGTGACCGACACCGTAGCGCTGGCCAGTGCGGAACACCGCCGACAGCGCCTGGCGGGCCGGCTCGGTGGCGTCCCAGGTCTGTACCTGGTCGACACAGTTGTCACAGTGCCCGCACGGTTGCTCGAGCGTTTCGTCGAAATAGGCCAGCAGCGACTGGCGGCGGCAACGGGTTTCTTCGCACAGGGCCAGCATGGCGTCGAGCTTGTGCTGCTCGATGCGCTTGTGGCGCTCGTCACCTTCGGAGTTCTGCAGCATCTGCTTGAGCATGACCATGTCCTGCAGCCCGTAGGCCATCCAGGCATCGGACGGCAGCCCGTCACGGCCGGCGCGGCCAGTCTCCTGGTAGTACGCCTCGAGCGACTTGGGCAGGTCAAGGTGCGCTACAAAGCGCACGTTGGGCTTGTCGATACCCATGCCGAAGGCGATGGTGGCGACCATGATCAGCCCTTCCTCGTTGAGGAAGCGGTGCTGGTTGGCCGCACGCGTCTCGGCAGCCAGGCCGGCATGATACGGCAGCGCCGGGAAGCCCTGATCGCAGAGGAAGGCAGCGGTTTCGTCGACCTTCTTGCGCGACAGGCAATAGACGATGCCGGCGTTGCCGCGGCGCTCGCCGAGGAAGGCCATCAGCTGCTTGCGCGGCGCCTCCTTGGGCACGATGCGGTAGAAGATGTTGGGCCGGTCGAAACTCGACAGGAAGCGTTCGGCGCCTTGCAGGTGCAGGCGCTGGACGATCTCTTCGCGGGTGCGCATGTCGGCGGTGGCGGTCAGCGCGATGCGCGGCACATGCGGGAACAGCTCGGCCAACTGGCCCAGTTGCAGGTATTCGGGGCGGAAATCGTGGCCCCATTGCGACACGCAGTGGGCCTCGTCGATGGCGAACAGCGAGATATCCAGGTCGCGCAGGAAGTCGAGCATGCGCGGCTGCACCAGCCGCTCGGGGGCCAGGTACAGCATCTTCACTTCGCCACGGCGCAAGCGCCCGGCCAGGTCACGCTGCTGTTCCGGGGTCAGCGTGGAGTTCAGCGCGGCGGCCGGCACACCCAGTTCATCGAGCGTGGCGACCTGGTCGTCCATCAGCGCAATCAATGGCGAGACCACCACCGTCAGGCCCGGGCGCAGCAGCCCCGGCACCTGGAAACACAACGACTTGCCGCCGCCGGTGGGCATCAGCACCAGGGCATCGCCGCCATTGGCCACGCAGTCGATGATCGCTGCCTGGCGCCCGCGGAAACTGTCGTAGCCGAAGACGTCCTTGAGAACGCGCTGAGCCTGTTCGAGCATGTGCAACTCCACAAATCGCCGTACCATCCCGGATACAGGCTGGACGAAAAACCCGCCCCGCACACGCCAAATGCGTAAGCGGTTTTTGCCAGGCAGCCGGCAAAACCTGCCCCTGGATGAAAAATCGCGGAGTATACCGCAGCACCGCCCCGCGCAGGGCACCACTGCGATAGACGTTCCCTTTGCCCCGCCGCCGTCGCAAGGTGCTAGAATTCGTTATCGTTTATTCCCCAAGGTAGCCCTGTAATGTCCTTCGCCGAGCAACTGACCCGCCTGCAAGCCTTCCTCGACGCCGACGAGCTGCACGAAGAAGCTCTGGACTACGTCGCCGCCCACGGCTACCTCACCGCCCTGTCGATCAATGCAGAGGACGTGCCCGAGCGCGAGTGGATCGACGCCCTGTTCGCCGAAGAGCCGCACTACGCCAGCGACGCTCAGCGCACCGAGATCGAGGCCACCCTGGTGGCGCTCAAGGCGCACATCGCCCGCCAGCTGGCCAGCGACGACGAGTTCGAGCTGCCGTGCGACCTCGACCTGACCGACGAACCGGACGATTCCGACCTGCGCGGCTGGTGCATCGGCTTCATGGAAGGCGTATTCCTGCGTGAAGAGGCCTGGTTCGAGAACGCCGAGGAAGAAGTCAGCGAGATGCTGCTGCCGATCATGGTCGGCTCGGGCCTGTTCGACGAGCAGCCGGAGTTCGCCGACATCGCCAGCAACGCTGGCCTGCAGGACGACATGATCGTACAGATCCCCGAAGCGCTGACGGCGCTGTTCCTGCTGCTGCATGCCCCTGACGAAAAGCCGGCGCTGCTCAAGCCACGCCACCACTAAGTCGCCTGTGCGCTACCTGCTGCTGGCCACCGGCTGGCTCAGCGTCGCGTTGGGGGTGTTGGGGATATTCCTGCCGGTACTGCCCACCACCCCGTTCCTGCTGTTGGCGGCCGCCTGCTTTGCCCGCAGCTCGCCGCGCTTTCACCACTGGCTGGTCCATCACCCGAAGCTCGGGCCATGGATCCGGGACTACCTCAGTGGTGAAGGTATCCCCCTCAAGGGCAAGGTCTACGCCATCGGCCTGATGTGGGCCAGCATCGGCCTGTCGTGCTATCTGGTCCCCCTGTTCTGGGCGCGCACCTTCATGTTGGCCAGTGCCGTGCTGGTAAGCCTGTATATCCTCAGCCAGAAAACCCTGCGCAAGCCAAAGTGACAATATTTTGTCGCCAAATATCAACTTCGCCTAACTTTTATCCCACTTATCCGAAATAATTCTGGAACTCTGTGGAAGCCATGTATTACCTGGCTTACATGGATTTTTCCGCTGCCGGAATCTTGTTCTTTCGTAAGCTTGTTAGACAGTTTTTCTATTAAATGGCAATATGATATGAATAAATCTTCTTATCTATCGCGATGAATGTACTTAGCTGTCTTATTAAAAACCTGCAACACTATATGTAATTTCTTTATCGTCATTTTTTTGGCGATCGGCAGGATCAATTCCAGGATCAGGGAGATGTACCATGCGCGTCTTGAACCCCATCACCAGTGCATTACTGTTGGCCCTGGCGAGTGCCAACGTACAGGCGATGTCGATCACCGAGGCTGTCCAGAGCGCCGTGGATTACCACCCGCAGGTCAGCTCCAATCGCAACAGCAAGCTGTCGGCTGATGAAGATGTGAAGTTTGCGCGTGGTGGCTACTACCCTACCGTGGATCTGGTCGCCGGTTATGGCCGCCAGCGTTCGGACAACACCACGACTCGTGCCGAGGGCAACCACAACAAGGAAACCCTCAACTACACCCAGTCCGAGCTGCGCCTGCGGCAGATGATCTTCGACGGCTTCAACACCTCGAATGAAGTAGGCCGCACCGAAGCGGTCTCCACCTCCCGCGCCTACTACACCCAGGCTGTTGCCCAGGATGTCGCGCTGCGTGCAGTCGAGGTGTACCTGGAAGTGCTCAAGCGCCGCGAGCTGGTGACCCTGGCCAGGAACAACCTGCAAGCCCACCTGCGGGTCAACGACCAGATCGGCCTGCGCAACGAGCGCGGCGTCGGCAGCACCGCCGACCTCGACCAGTCCCGCGCACGTCGCGCCCTGGCGGAAAACAACCTGGACACCGCCGAAGTCGACCTGGCCGATGCCGAGGCCAACTTCTTCAGCGTCGTCGGCCGTATGCCGGACGAGCTGGAAAGCCCACAATCGATCAAGGTGGAAATGCCGGCCGATCTCGAACAGGCGCGTGAAGGCATGCGCCAGAACAACCCTTATATCAAGTCGGCCCAGGCTGACGTGAATGCCGCCGAGAAACAGTACGAAGTGGCCAAGTCGACCTTCTATCCTCGCTTCGATGCCATCCTGGCCACAGGTGCCAACAACAACACCGGCGGCGAGAAAGGTCACAACAATAACGACTGGCAAGCCGGCGTCGAGATGAACTACAACCTGTTCCGCGGCGGCAGCGACAAGGCTCGCCTGAACTCCGACGCACACAAGGTCAACCAGGCCCTGGACATTCGCAACAACGCCCTGCGTGAGCTGACCGAGAACCTGAGCCTGGCGTGGAACGCCATGAACAATGCCAGCAAGCAGCTGCCGACTGCGCGTGAATACGCCGAGACCACCAAGCGCGTGCGCGCGGCTTACCAGGACCAGTTCGGCCTGGGCCAACGTACCCTGCTGGACGTACTGGACAGTGAGAACGAGCTGTACAACGCCGACCGCCGCTACACCGAGGTGCGTTACACCGAGGAGTTCTCGCGCTATCGCGTGCTGGCGACCATGGGCGAGCTGCTTAGCAAGCAACGTATTTCGCTGCCGCCGGAAGCGCTGGCTTCCACCGAAGTACGCACCGAGGCGCGCTTGCCTGACATGCGCTGATCAGGTTTGAGATTTTGGGGCCGCTTTGCGGCCCATTCGCAGCACAAGGTTGCTCCTACAGGAAAGCGCGCAACATCTGTAGGAGCAGCCTTGTGCTGCGAATGGGCTGCAAGGCAGCCCCCTGCTCTCACTCGCTACCATGGTTACGCTGGAACGTCTCCAAACCCATGGCCTTGATCTGCCCTTCGATCAACGCCTCGAACGGTGCCAGTAGCGCATCGAAACAGGCAGGCCGCTCCAACGCGTTCAACGCCCCCACCACGGCCTCGATAGTCGATAACGCCCCCGCCTGCGGCGCCTTGCGCAACCGGTAGCGTGAAGGCGCGACAGCCCCCAGCGTCACCCGCGGCAATGCTTCCAGCAACGGGTTCAGGTACAGCAGCTTGCGCGCCTTGCGCCAGGTGCCGTCGGGCACGATCAACAGCAAGGGTTGGTCGTCCGTCGCGCCATAGGCCAGCAACTCCTGGGCGTCATCGCCCGGGAACAGCAGGGCTGGCCGGTAATCAGGGGTCGCCAGCAATTCATTCAGGTCATCGAATACCTCGCCTACCCGCAACTCGGCGTTGTTCAGGCCAAGGGCGGCCAGGCGGGCGGTATTCAGGGCATGGGAGGTTTCACTGGGATGCTGCAGCAGGATGACGCGGGTGCGGCTGTCGAGTGCGGGGATCAGTGAGCATAGGCAATGGTCGAGCGGGCGCTGGCAGCGCTCGCAGCGGGGTCTGGGCATGGGGTTCTCCTTGGCGGGAACAGTTTGCCACAGAACCGGGGCCCGCTTTGCGGGCCTTTCGCCGGCAAGCCAGCTCCCACAGGATCACCACAGACCTGGGCCTTGTGCAACACCTGTGGGAGCTGGCTTGCCGGCGAAAGGGCTGCAAAGCAGCCCCTGCGATTTCAGCGGTTGAACCGCTCCGCCAGGCTATGCAGGTACTCCGCCATGCGCTCCAGGTCCTGGCTGATTTCCGCGCCCTGCCTGGCCTGCCCGGCACTCTGGTCGCACAGGTGGGCTATGCGCACGATCTGCTGGTTGATGTCCTCGGCCACATGGCTCTGCTGCTCCGATGCCGTCGCCATCTGCTGGCTCATGCCGGTGATGCGGCTGACCGCCTGGGCAATCCCGCTCAACGCTGCCTGCACCGCCTCGACACTGTGCACACTGTCCCGCGAGATCTGCTCGCCGCGGCTGGCGGTGCTCACCGCACGCTCTGCCCCGGCGCGCAACGAAGCAATGATCTGGTGGATCTCTTCGGTCGAAGCACGGGTGCGCTGGGCCAGTGATCGCACTTCGTCCGCCACCACGGCAAACCCGCGCCCCTGTTCGCCGGCACGCGCCGCCTCGATGGCCGCGTTGAGCGCCAGCAGGTTGGTCTGCTCGGCGATCGAGGTAATCACATCGACCACGCTGCCGATCGACTGAGTCTGCTCGGCAAGCGCATTGACGGCCTGGCCGATATCGTTGACCGCATTGCTCATGCTGCCCATGGCTTGCAAGCTCTGCATGGCCAGCTCGCTGCCCTGCTGCGCCAGCTGGTCGGCATCACCGGCTGCATGCGCCGTGCTCTGCACGTTATGGGTAACCTGCTGGATGGTCGCCGCCATCTGCGCGATGGCGGCGGCGGACTGGTCGGTCTCGTTGCGCTGGCGGTCGAGCATCTGTGCCTGGGCATCGGACAAGTCGGACGACTGCGCCGCCCGCGACTTCACCCCGACCCCTGCATCCACCAGGCGGGTCAGCGCCGTTTGCAGGCGCGCTTCCTCACTGATGATGGCCAGGTCGAGCTGGCCTTGCAGGCCCGGGTTATCGCTGTAGGTCAGCGCCACCAGCGGGCTGGTGAAGGCCTTGGGATGTTCGGCCAGCGTGCGGCGGACGGCCTGGTTCTGCCGGTGCTCGACCAGATACCAGGCCACCAGCAGGCTGGCCATCAACACCCCGAGCGCCGCGTAAGGCGCTAGCCACAGGTAGCCCGCTGCCGACACCAGGCCAGCACCGATCAATGGCCAACCGTGGCCCAGGCCATGCCCCAGGCGGGCCACCCACGGCACCGGTGCGCGGCCGGCCCGCAAGCGCGCGTACAGCGCCTCGGCACGGCGGATCTGCTCACGAGTGGGCACCGAGCGCACCGACTCGTAGCCACTGATGCGGCCCTGCTCGTAGATGGCCGTGACATAGGCGCTGACCCAGTAGTAATCGCCGTTCTTCGCTCGGTTCTTGACCACGCCCATCCAAGGTTTGCCTTGTTTGATGGTTTCCCACATGTGGCCGAACACGGCCGGTGGCATGTCCGGGTGGCGCACCAGGTTGTGGGGTTGGCCGACCAGTTCGTCGTAGGTGAACCCGCTGATCTCCACGAAAGCGTCGTTGCAGTAGGTGATGCGGCTGTTGAGGTCAGTGGTGGAAATCAGGCGTTGGTCGTTGGGAAAGGTTCTTTCGTGCTCAGTGACGGGCAAATTCATGCGCATCTTGGGCAATCCTTGCAGGATTAAAGGGAGGTAGTCAGCAGCACACGCTGATTTGATATATAGCAGGGCGCCATTATGTTGTCGGTCAGCGGCGCCAACAATTTAACGAGCACCGACGAAATACAGCATGTGCCGAACTTCAGCCCACGATGAGCTGGCTTTTGAGCAGGTCGCGGAAGGTCTGGATCAATGGCTCGCGACTGCGCCCGCGGCGAATGATCAGCGAAAACGGTGCCTGGTAGCCGAAGGTCGACGGCGACAGCACGCGCAAGTCGCCCTTGTCGACCCAGGCCTGGGCATAGTGCTCGGGCAGGTAGCCGATGTAGGCCCCGGACAGGATCAGGATCAACTGCGCCTCCATGCTCTCCACGGTTGCCGCGCTGTGCTTGAAACCATGCCGGGCCAGCTCGGCCTGGCTCCAGTAGCCACGCCCGACCATGCGCTGCTGGGTCACCACTTGCTCGGGAATGCGCCGCTCGGCATACAACGGGTGGCGGCTACTGCAGTAAAGCCAGTGCTGCTCACGGTACAGCGGCTGGTAGAGCAGCCCGCTCATGCGCGAGGAAAACGCCCCGATGGCCAGGTCCAGGCGGTTGTCCTGCACGCCCAGTTGCAGCTCGTAAGGGCTGGACACCGACAGGTGAAGATGCACCGCCGGGTGTTCCTGGCTATAGGCGCCGATGGCCTCGGCCAGCGGCAAGGCCCGGTCACCGACCGTGGAGTCGATCACCCCCAGGTTGAGGGTGCCGCGCAACTCGCCCTTGAGGGCGGCGGCATACTGTTCGAAACCGTCCAGCTCGGCCAGCAGGCGCAGGGTTTCCTGGTGGAACAGCTCGCCTTTGCTGGTCAGGCTGAACCCGCCACGGCCACGGTGGCACAGCACAATCCCCAGGGCGCCTTCCAGTTGGCTCATGTAGGTGCTGATGGCCGAGGTCGACAGGTTCAGTTCGCGCTGGGCATTGGCAAAGCCCTGGTGGCGCACCACGCTGACGAAGATGCGCAGCAGTTTCAGGTCGGGCAAGGTCGAGGCCATGGTGCAACGGTTCCGCAAGGGTATTTGCGCGCAGTCTAACCGCTCTGCGCCATTAGTTCAGAAATTCCTGAACTAAGTATTTGCCGGTAGCGATTTTTCCCCGGCACTACCTTCAGCAGACTTGGCCGAAATGTCCCTGCCCGCCAGCAAGACCAAACCTGAAAGGCGCGCGGCGGCACAGGTTCGAACAAACAGAACAATCGACCGACTGATGAGGCCCACCGTGGACAAGATCCTCCACCAACCACTGGGCGGCAACGAAATGCCGCGTTTCGGCGGCATCGCCACCATGCTCCGTCTCCCCCACCTGCAAAGTGCCCAAGGCCTGGACGCCGCCTTCATCGGCGTGCCACTGGATATCGGTACCTCGCTGCGCTCCGGCACCCGCTTCGGCCCGCGCCAGATCCGCGCCGAATCGGTGATGATCCGCCCGTACAACATGGCCACCGGGGCTGCACCGTTCGACTCGCTGTCGGTGGCCGACATCGGTGACGTGGCGATCAACACCTTCAACCTGCTGGACGCCGTGCGCATCATCGAAGAAGCGTATGACGAGGTCCTCGAGCACAACATCATTCCGCTGACCCTGGGTGGCGACCACACCATCACCCTGCCCATCCTGCGCGCGCTGCACAAGAAGCACGGCAAGATCGGCCTGGTGCACATCGACGCCCATGCCGACGTCAACGACCACATGTTCGGCGAGAAGATCGCCCACGGCACCACCTTCCGCCGCGCCGTGGAAGAAGGCCTGCTCGATTGCGACCGCGTGGTGCAGATTGGCCTGCGCGCCCAGGGCTACACCGCCGATGACTTCAACTGGAGCCGCCGCCAGGGCTTCCGTGTGGTCCAGGCCGAAGAGTGCTGGCACAAGTCGCTGGAACCGTTGATGGCCGAAGTGCGCGAAAAGGTCGGCGGTGGTCCGGTGTACCTGTCGTTCGACATCGATGGCATCGACCCGGCCTGGGCGCCCGGTACCGGCACCCCGGAAATCGGCGGCTTGACCACCATCCAGGCGATGGAGATCATTCGCGGCTGCCACGGCCTGGACCTGATCGGCTGTGACCTCGTCGAAGTCTCCCCGCCTTACGACACCACCGGCAACACCTCGCTGCTCGGTGCCAACCTGCTGTTCGAGATGCTCTGCGTGCTACCGGGCGTAGTGCGTCGCTAATACCGCTGTACCCCGGCAGGAGCCATATGGGAGGGCCACTGAGGCCCGCCAACACACGACATGACCGCCGGGCGCCGTGCAAACGCCCGGGTGGTCGATCTCGCCATAATAAAGATAATCGGGAGACCCCCAATGGCCTTGGACATCATTGTTGTAATGATCTATACCGCCGGCATGCTCGGGCTTGGCTGGTATGGCATGCGGCGCGCGAAAACCCACGAGGACTACCTGGTGGCCGGGCGCAACCTCGGCCCGGTCCTGTACATGGGCACCATGGCCACCACCGTGCTCGGTGGTGCTTCCACCGTCGGCACCGTGCGCCTGGGCTACGTCCACGGCATCTCCGGCTTCTGGCTGTGCGCAGCCCTGGGCCTGGGCATCATCGCCCTCAACCTGTTCCTCGCCAAACCCTTGCTGCGCCTGCGCATCTTCACCGTGACCCAGGTGCTGGAGCAGCGCTACAACCCGGCCGCACGCCAGGCCAGCGCCGTGATCATGCTGGCCTACGCACTGATGATCGGTGTCACCTCGACCCTGGCCATGGCCACCGTATTGCAGGTGCTGCTCGACCTGCCGTTCTGGGCCTCGCTGCTGCTGGGTGGTGGTGTGGTGGTGCTGTACTCGACCATTGGCGGCATGTGGTCGCTGACCCTGACCGACATCGTCCAGTTCGTGATCAAGACCGTCGGCCTGATGTTCATCCTGCTGCCAGTGTGCCTGTACAAGGCCGGTGGCTGGGACACCCTGGTGGCCAAGCTGCCGGCGGCCAGCTTCCAGCTGACTACCATTGGCTGGGACACCATCATCACCTACTTCCTGATCTACTTCTTCGGCATCCTCATCGGCCAGGACATCTGGCAGCGGGTATTCACTGCCCGTGACGAGAAGGTCTGCCAGCGCGCTGGCACCACCGCTGGTGTGTACTGCGTGCTGTACGGCCTGGCCTGCGCCGCGATCGGCATGGCCGCGCATGTGCTGATGCCCGACCTGGCCAACCCGAACAATGCCTTTGCCGAGATGATCAAGACCACCCTGCCCGATGGCATCCGTGGCCTGCTGATGGCAGCGGCGCTGGCCGCCATGATGTCCACCGCCAGCGCCGGCCTGCTGGCTGCGTCGACCACCCTGACCGAAGACCTGCTGCCCAAGCTGCGTGGCGGCAAGGCGTCGAGCCTGGGCGTCAGCCGCCTGTTCACCCTGCTCACCGGCCTGGTGGTGCTGGGCATCGCCCTGGTGGTGAACGATGTGATCAATGCCCTGACCCTGGCCTACAACCTGCTGGTCGGCGGCATGCTGATCCCGCTGATCGGCGCGATTTTCTGGAAGCGCGCTACCACTGCCGGGGCTATCGCCAGCATGTCGCTGGGCTTCGCGACCGCGCTGCTGTTCATGTTCAAGGATGGGCTGGAGGCCAATACGCCGATCTACTACAGCCTGGCGGTTGGCCTGGTGAGTTTTGTGGTGGTCAGCCTGGTGTCGCGCAAGCCGGCGGCGGCGGTGAAACTGGCCTGACAGATCCGGGCTGCCTGTACTGGCCCTTTCGCGGGTAAACCCGCTCCCACAGGAATATCACAGGCCGAGTGCTGTGGGGGACCTGTGGGAGCGGGTTTACCCGCGAAGAGGCCGGTACAGGCAACAGATTTTCATCAGGCACAAAAAGGCCGCTGCACCCACCCAGGTGCAGCGGCCTTTGTCTGTATCAGCGACGACGCGGTTGGCGTTTGCGCTGCTCTTCATCAGTCGGGATCGGCACCGGCTGCAAGGGTGGTGGAATCAGCCCCAAGGCGACAGCCAGGTCGTGGAGCCAGTTGGACAGTGGTTTATTCATAATGCCCCCTTGACGGGTCAGCCTCACGGCAATTCAATCCTGCGATGTTTCATACAGATCATAGCCCTATGTCCTGTATTACGCATGCCTCTACAGCTACAGATAAGGGCCATTTTGATACGGATCAAGCCGTACCGGCGCATTCCGACGACTGGTTAATCGTTTCGCTTTGTTGCAGGTCGATCCAGGCCTGCAAATTCGCCCCACGCATGCCCTGGCGCCACATCAACCAGGTGACCGCCTGATCGAATGGCGCCTGCAACGGATGGACCCTTACCTGATCGCGCCCGGGCAGGCTGTCGAGCATCGACCTGGCCATCATTGCCACGCCCGCGCCGGCGATCACGCAGGCCAGCATGCTCTGGTACGACTCGATCTCCATCACCCGGCCCATGGGCGTATGGGCATGGGCATACCAGGCCTCCAGGCGCATGCGGTACGAGCAGCCCTGGCGGAAAGTGAACACCGCCTTGCCCGCCACGTCCTTGGCAGTGTGCACCGCCGGGTGCTCGGGGCTGGTAATCAGCACCAGTTGCTCATCGCACAGCGGCACACCATCCAGCCCGGACAGGCTCGGCGGCCCGTCCACCAAGGCCGCGTCCAAAGTGTGGTTGAGCAGGCCTTCCAGCAGCTCGCCACTGGGCGCCGCACGCACCTGCAGGTTAACCGCCGGGTAGGCCTGGTGATAGCGCGCCAGCAACCTCGGCAAATGGGTCGCCGCGGTGCTGTACATGGTCCCCAGCACGAAGTCCCCGGCCGGTTGGCCACCGCGCACGGCGGCCAGTGCCTCGTCGCGCAAGGCAGACATGCGGTTGGCATAGTCCAGCAGCACCTTGCCCGCCGGCGACAGCTGCAGACGCTGGCGCTCGCGCAGGAACAGCTCGACACCCAGCTGTTCCTCGAGCTGGCGCAAGCGCGTCGACAGGTTCGACGGCACCCGATGCAGGCGCTCTGCGGCACGGGTGACCGAACCTTCCTCGGCCACGGCCTGGAAGATACGCAGTTGGCTGAACTCCACGGCATTCTCCAAAACAGAACAACTTGATCATCATTATTCAATTTTATTGAAAAAGAAACCGCCCTAACCTGCCAGCCATCGCTTACATCCCTGCAGGAGACTTGTCATGTCGCCACTCATTCAACTGCTGGCCAGCGCCGTGGCGCTGATGATGGCCATGGGCATCGGCCGTTTCGCCCTGACTCCGCAGCTGCCGCAACTGATTGCCGAAGGCCAGCTCGACCTGACAGTCGCCGGGCTGGTCGCAGCGGCCAACTACCTGGGTTACTTCATCGGCGCGGTCGATGCCATGTTCGCCCGCTCGCCGGGCCAGGTGCGCCTGCGCCTGCACGGCGGGCTGTGGCTGTGCGTGCTGCTGACCTTGGTCTCATGGGCCGCCGACGGATTCTGGAGCCACCTGCTGCTGCGCTTCGGCACCGGTGTAGCCAGTGCCTGGGTGCTGGTGATGATCACCAGCCTCAGCCAGCAGGTAGCCAATGCCAACAACCGCCAGCGCCTGGGTGCCCTGGTGTTCGCAGGGCCTGGCCTGGGCATTGCGCTGACCGGTTTGCTGGCACTGGTGGCGCACTTATGGGGGTTGGGCTCGGCAGCACTGTGGCTGATCTATGCCGTGGCCGCGCTGGTGATGCTGCTGGCGGTCCGGCCTTGGCTGCCCGGGGCGCTGCAAGCGGCGCCGGTGCCGTCGGCTGCACGCCAGGGCCCAACGGGCAGTGTCGGCATCGGCCGCCTGGGGCTGGTGTATGCGCTGTATGGCGTGGGCTACATCCTGCCGGCCACCTTCCTGTCGCAGATGGCCAACCAGCAGTTTCGTGGGCAGTGGCTTGCCGACCTGTTCTGGCCTGCGTTCGGCCTGGCGGCGGCGCTGGGGGTGCTGGTGGTGAGCATGCGGCGCGGCGGCCGTACCTCGATCTGGCTCACCGCCACCCTGTGGCTGCAGGGGCTGGGTGTACTGGCCTGCCTGATGGGCGGGGGTGTCGGCCTGGCGTTGGGCGTGGTGCTGTGTGGCGGGCCGTTCCTGGCCTGCATGCAGCTGGTGATGCAACGTTCGCGGGAGCTCGCGCCGCATGCCACCCAGCGCAATGCCGGGCTGCTGACGGCCTGCTTTGCCCTGGGGCAATTGAGCGGGCCATTGTTGGCGGCGGTCAGCAGCCATTACAGCGGCGGGCTGCAGCCTGCGCTGATGGTGGCGGCGGGTGGGTTGGTGGTGGCTGGGGGGTTGGTCTTGTTTGCCAGCTCGGTACAGCAGGGCAGCGCCTGTCAGGCCAAGGCCGCATCCTGAATTGAGATTGCCTGATCTGGCCTCTTCGCGGGCTTGCCCGCTCCCACAGGGTATGTCACAGGTCTCGAATATTGTGCAGTAACTTGTGGGAGCGGGTTCACCCGCGAAGAGGCCGGCACAGGCCAGCCCTTACCCCACAAACTTACGCAATTGCTGCTTCACCCAAGGCTCGGCACTCACCAGAACCACCCCCAGCAGCACCATCAACGCGCCAACCACAAAGTTCAGGCTCAGCGGCTCATCCAGCAGCAACACGCCAAAGGTCACCCCGAACAGCGGGGTGATGAACGAAAACACCGCAAGGTTCGACGCCAGGTACTTTCGCAGCAACCAGAACCAGGTCAGGTAGCTGATGAACGACACCACAATCCCCTGGAACAGCACACTGCCCATCGCCAGCGGCGTCAGCGCCACCGCGCCGATCTGCCCGCTGAGCAAGGCAATCAGCAGCAGCCCGGCAAAGCCCACCGCCAGCTGATAGAACAGGGTCAGGGTCGCCGGCGCCTCCGACAGCCGCGAGCAGCGCACCACCACTGTGGTCGCCCCCCAGGCCAGCCCGGCGATCACGCCAAAGGCATCGCCCAACAGGGTGCGGCCATCCATGTGCTCGAACGACATACCGCCGGCAAATGCCATGGCAATGCCGCCGAACGCCAGCAGGATCCCCAGCCACTGCAGCAGCCGCAGGCGTTCGCTGGGCAACCTGAAATGCAGGCCCAACGCGGTAAAAACCGGCGCGGTATAGAGGAACACCGACATGTGCGCCGCCGAGGTCAGCTTCAGCCCCTCTGCAATGAACAGGAACTCCAGGCCGAACAGCCCGCCCGCCACCACCCCGGCACGCCAGGTGCTGCCGACCTGGTTCCAACCCCCGCGCCAGCACAGCATCAGGCCCACCAGCACGGCGGCGATGCCGTTGCGCAACGCCGCCTGCATCACCGGCGCGATATCGATGGCGGCAGTCTTGATCAAAACCTGCTGGCAACCCCAGATCAGGCACAGCCCCAGCATCACCTGGAAGGCAAAGGCATCAGGGTTCTTGCGGACCGCGCTCATAGGCGGGCCTCGACGGTGGTCATTGGCATGGGCGAGGTCTCGGCAGTGTTCATGAACTACCGATTATCGGGTTTCCATGGCCGCCCTTGCCACCCTCAAAACGACCTCAGGCGATCTGTGCCTTCGCCGACACCTGCTCGAAGGTGGTTTCGTCCAGCGCATCTTCCTGCTCGTCCAGCACCTGGCGCGGGTGCTCGAAGCCCGGGATGCTGCTGTCGATCAGGCTCATCAGCCGCGAACCACGCTCGGTCAACACGAAGTTCTCGCCATTGCCGCCATCCTCTTCGGGCCGGGTTTCGATGAAACCACGCTCGAACAACAGCCTTTCATACTCGCAGGCGCGGGTTTTCAGGTGGTCCAGGTCGCCCACCGGCTCACCTTTGGCGGCCAGTGCCGCAGCGTGCTGCTCGGCATAGGGGCGTGGCGTGAAGCTGTGACCGGCGCCGTTCTGCACCTCGTGCAGCAAACGCTCGATCAGGTCCCAGTCGTAGGCGATGCTCATGGCTACGGGCTCCTGCTGTGGACGGAAGGGGTACACAGGTTGGGACCTGTCGAGGTTGCCCGGCGTTCCGAAATATCTCAGCGCTGGCGTTGTTGCGCTTGCATGTACTGGCGCAGCAACTGATTGATCCGGGTCTGGTAGCCGCTACCCTGCTCTTTGAACCAGGCGAGCACATCGGAATCCAGGCGAATGGTCACCGTCTGCTTGGCTGGAACTCGCAGCTCGGCCTCGCGGAAGAAATTTTCATCCAGTTCAGGAATATCCGAGGTATCGATAGCCTGGTCGTCCTGTCGAGCCAGGCGGCTCCAGTCAGTTTTCGATGCTTTGGTCATAATGTTTGGCCTCCCATCTGGTGGCTTTGCGTGCAGAAATGATGCGAATGACATCACCCTGCCTTGGGACGCTCCGTATTTACATCTGTACATACGATACCTCCTGATCCAGGCCAAGGCTAGGGGGCGATCGCACGACCTTCAATAGCCGCAGGAGGCTTTGGGAAATGGATTACAGCCTAGAGCGGAAACGGCCTAGCCAACCGGCTAGCAAGGCCCATCGGTCGAAGGCGCTGAACTAACGGCCAGGCGCATGCCTCCACCGGGCATCACCACCGCCGGAGGTAGGAAGGATGAAACTGCTACTGCCCATTGCCTGCGCCACTGCCCTGTTCTGCGCCCTGCCCGCCTGGGCCTGCACACCGGAAGAAGCGACGCAGAAACGCGAAGAGCTGGCCGGTTTGGTCACCCGGTTGACCGAACAGAACCCGCAGAAGGCCAAGGAGATCAATGACGAGCTTCAAGGGATGGAGCTTGGGACGGCGAGCAAGGATTTGCCCGACAAGTGTCAGCTGATCGACACGCGGATCAAGGAATTGAAAGGGGCGGAGAAAAAGGCTGAATAGTTGTCGCCTGTGCTGGCCCCTTCGCGGGTAAACCCGCTCCCACAGGGATTGCACAGGCCTGGAAGCCTGTAGGGTCACTGTGGGAGCGGGTTCACCCGCGAAGCAGCCAACACCGTTAGCGAGCGTTACTCAGCCGCAGGCTTGCGCTTCTTCAGCGGCGCCAGGCCGTCAGCGCTGGCCAGCGGTGCGTTGGCCTTTGGCTTGGCAGTTGGCTTGCGCTTGGCGGCTGCCTTCTTGTCACCGGTCTTCTTCTCGACCTTTTTCTTCTTGCTGCCAGCCGCCTTGCCCGAGGCCTTGACCTTCTTCGGCCCGTTGTAGGTGCCCTTCACTTCCTTGATCACCCGGCGCTCGAACTGCTGCTTCAGGTAGCGCTCGATGCTCGACATCAGGTTCCAGTCGTTGTGAGTGATCAGCGAGATCGCCAGGCCTTCGCCACCGGCACGGCCGGTACGGCCCACACGGTGCACGTACTCGTCACCGCTGCGCGGCATGTCGAAGTTGATCACCAGGTCCAGGCCGTCGATGTCCAGGCCACGGGCCGCGACGTCGGTAGCCACCAGCACCTTGGAGCTACCCTGCTTGAAGCGCTCCAGGGCCAGCTTGCGGTCCTTCTGGTCCTTCTCGCCGTGCAGTACGAAGGCCTTAACGTCCTTGGCCACCAGATGGCCGTAGATGCGGTCGGCCAGGGCGCGGGTGTTGGTGAAGATGATCGCCTTGTCGAAGGTTTCGTTGGCCAGCAGCCACTGCACGATCTGCTCTTTGTGCTGGTCGTGGTCGGCGGTGATGATCTGCTGGCGGGTGCCTTCTGCCAGCTGCGAGACGCTGTTGAGCATCAGGTGCTCAGGGTCTTTCAACACCTTGCCGATCATGTCGCGCAGGGCCGCACCACCAGTGGTGGCGGAGAACAGCAGGGTCTGCTGGCGGTTCTCGCACTCCTTGCACAGGCGCTCCATGTCTTCGGCGAAGCCCATGTCGAGCATGCGGTCGGCTTCGTCGAGGATCAGCACCTGCACGTGGGACAGGTCAAGATTGCCGGCATTGAGCTGCTCGAGCAGGCGGCCCGGGGTGCCGATCAGCACATCCGGCACCTTGCGCAGCATGGCTGCCTGTTCCTTGAAGTCTTCACCACCGGTGACCAGGCCCGACTTGATGTAGGTGAACTGCGAAAACAGCTGCACCTGCTTGAGGGTCTGCTGGGCCAGCTCACGGGTCGGCAGCAGGATCAGCGCGCGGATCTCGACGCGGCGCTCGCGCAGGTCGACCAGGCGATTGAGCAGCGGCAGCACGAAGGCCGCGGTCTTGCCGCTGCCGGTCTGCGCGGTCACGCGCAGGTCACGCCCTTGCAGGGCCAGGGGGATGGCCGCAGCCTGCACCGGGGTAGGCTCGACAAAGTTAAGCTCGGCCACGGCTTTAAGCAGGCGTTCGTGCAGGGCGAATTGGGAGAACACGGAGGTAACCTCAGGCAAGTGCGGGAAATTCAGTTGCATAGGGTAACGTTTTCTGCCGCCTTAGCCGAATTTCTTTTGGCAACTTTGTCGCCATCCGCGCTCTAATGGCGCCTCGTTTGGCAACAAGACTGTAAGCAAGCCCATGGATATTCAACGAATCTGGCGTGACTCCCTCGACCTGTGGGGCACCCTTGACCAACATCCGATGCTGCACGCGGCCATCGGCCTGGCGGTGCTGCTGCTTGTTTCCCTGGTCATCGGCCGCCTGGCGCGCTTCCTGGTGCTGCATGGCGCCCGCCTGCTGGCCCGCCAGCCAGCGCTGAAGTGGCTGGACGACCTGCGCAACAACAAGGTGTTCCACCGCCTGGCGCAGACCACGCCGTCACTTGTGCTGCAGTTCGGCCTGAAACTGGTGCCCGAGCTGTCCGACACCGCCCAGCACTTCCTCGGCAATGTCGCCCTGGCCTTTACCCTGCTGTTCATGACCATGGCGCTGTCGTGCCTGCTGGATGCCCTGCTCGACATCTATGCCCGCACCGAACACGCCCGCACCCGCTCGATCAAGGGCTACGTGCAGCTGGCCAAGATGATGCTGTGGATCTTCGCCTCCATCGTCATCGTCGCCACCCTGATCGACCGCTCGCCATTGTTGCTGCTGTCCGGTCTGGGCGCCATGTCGGCGGTGCTGCTGTTGGTGTACAAGGACACCCTGCTGTCGTTCGTCGCCAGCGTGCAGCTGACCAGCAACGACATGCTGCACGTGGGCGACTGGATCGAGATGCCCCAGGTCGGCGCCGATGGCGACGTGGTGGACATCACCCTGCACACGGTGAAGGTGCAGAATTTCGACAAGACCATCGTCTCCATCCCCACCTGGCGCCTGATGAGCGAGTCGTTCCGCAACTATCGCGGCATGCAGCAGTCCGGTGGCCGGCGCATCAAGCGCAGCCTGTTCATCGACGCGGCCGGCGTGCGATTCCTGACGCGCGAGGAAGAACAGCGCCTGAGCCAGGTGCACCTGCTAGCCGACTACCTGGCCGGCAAGCGTCAGGAGCTGCAGCGCTGGAACGAGGCCATGGGGCCAGTGGCCGAGCTGTCGGCCAACCGCCGCAAGCTGACCAACATCGGCACGTTCCGCGCGTTCGCCCTGGCCTACCTGAAGAACCACCCCAACGTGCACCCGAACATGACCTGCATGGTGCGGCAGATGCAGACCACCGCCGAGGGCGTGCCGCTGGAGATCTACTGCTTTACCACCACCACGGTGTGGGCGGATTACGAGCGAATCCAGGGGGATATCTTCGATTACCTGCTGGCGGTGTTGCCGGAGTTCGGGCTGAGCCTGTATCAGCAGCCGAGTGGCAACGACATGCGGATCGGGTTGAGCGGGCGTATATCACAAGAGCCTGCGCCGCGTCGGCTGGAAGACATGAGCGAGGCTTGAGATTGCCGGGGCTGCTTCGCAGCCCATTGCCGGCAAGCCAGCTCCCAGAGAGGTCACGCAGATCGTGAGATCTTCGTTGTACCTGTGGGAGCGGCTTTAGCCGCGAAGAATCCAACGCGGTGCATGGCACCGGCTGCGCCGGTGTTCGCGGCTGAAGCCGCTCCCACAGGGCCCCTGCTAATTCAATGAGTTATGTGCAGTTCAATGAGAGCTGGCTTACCGGCGATGGGCCGCAAATTGTTTGACTGACAGGCATGACGCCTTAGGGTGGTGTTTAAGTAGCCCCTTTCCGTGTCAGGGCCGAGTCAGGGGTGCGCATTCATGGTTGTCGAAAGCCGGTTACTCTCGCGCCCATGGACCATGCAATACAGCGCACCGGCCAGGATCAACCCCATCGCCCAACTGATGTCCGCCCCCAGCCACTCGGCCACGAAGCCCGTGTAGAACGACAGCTTCATGAACGGGATGGTACCGATGATCGACACGGCGTACACCGCCAGGCTTCGACGATTGAAGCAACCATAACGCCCCTTGGCGTCATACAGCGCCCCCACATCATAGTGCCCTCGGCATACCCAGTAGTAATCCACCAGGTTGATCGCGCTCCATGGAATCAGCAGGTACAGCTGGCCGATCAGGATGTCGGCAAAGAACGTATCGAAATTGTACTGGGTGGCGATGGCGATCACCGTTGCCGCTGCGGTCAGCCCAGCCATTACCAGGGCCTTGGCCGTCGCGGTCACCCGCCGGATGGTCTTGAAGGCGCCAAAGATCGTGACCGACGACATGTAGGCGCTGTACAGGCACAGGACGTTGTACTGGATCACCCCCAGCGCGATAACTGCCAGCGCCAACGGCGCCCATGGGCCAAACAGCGCGGCAATGGCTGTGGCCGGGTCATGTCCCAGTGCCGAGGGCAGTTCCACAGCCACCAGCGCACCGAGCGCCATCATGGCGAAGGAGCCCAGCGCACAACCGCAATAGGTGGCCCAGAACGTGGCGCGCGGGTTGACGTTGGCGGGGAGATAGCGCGAGTAGTCGGCCACATACGGGCCATACCCCAGCGTCCAGGAGGCCGACTGGGCCACGATCAGGTTGAAGGCGGTGAACGAGAAGCCGGTACTCACCGCCGTTGTGGTTGCCATGTCGCCGGGGTGCAGCAGGATCAGCACCAGGGCGCCGGCAAAAACCAGCGTGGACAACAGGCTCATCCAAGCGCCCAGGCGGTGGATCAGCTCGTAGCCGACAAAGCCGATGACAAAAGTCAGCAAACCGACCACCACGATCGCCTGGTCATCGCTCATGGGCACCAGCGCCTGCAGGGCATTGCGCATCAGCACGCCGCTGGCGGCGAGGAACAGGACTGCGGCCGTGACCATCACCAGCAGAGGGAGCGCCGCACCATGGACACCGAACTGCGCCCGGCTCTGGATCATCTGTGGCACGCCCAGGTGCGGCCCTTGGGCAGAGTGCGCGGCCATGAACACGGTGCCGATCAGGTTGCCGACCAACAGGGCCAACAAGGTCCAGCCCAGGCTCAGCCCGGACGCCACGCCCAGGGTGCCGACCATCAGGGCGGTTATCTGGAAATTGGAGCTGAACCAGATGGTGAACAATCGTTTGGGCGTACCATAACGCTCAGCGTGTGGGACAAATTCGATACTTCGCGTTTCTAGCTTCACGCCGGACTCCGATTTTTATTTTTTTGATTATCGGGTAGTCACCGACGGGTTACGGGCCCAGTAACGAACGTGTCATAGCTAGCTGCGCCATGCCTTGCCCGATAACGTCAGGCCGCCCAGGCGGCTCATCCACACCGAGGCCAGGATCACCGCCCCGCCGAGGAGCAGCCGGCCCAATGGCTCATGCTGGTTCCAGATCAGCAGGTTCAACAGCAGCCCCACCGGTACATGCAGGTTGTTCATCACCGCCAGCGTGGCCCCGGATACCAGGCACGCGCCTTTGTTCCACCAGTACAGCCCCAGCGCCGTCGGGCACAGGCCCAGGAACAGCAGCACCAGCCACTGCACATCGGTGGTCGGCAGGTGCTGGGCGTTGCCAAACAGCAGGAAGGCCGGCAACACCACGATCAACGCGCCGAGGTAGAAGTAGCCAAAGCGCTTGTAGTGGGGCAGGTCGCTGGGGTGGCGTGCAACCAGGTGGCGGTACAGCACCTGGCCGGCGGCGTAGGTGAAGTTGGCCAGTTGCAGCAGCAGGAAGCCGATGAAGAACTCACCGCTGATGGTATCGAAGCGGATCACCGCCGCGCCGGCCACTGCCACCAGCGCCGCCAGCAGCGCCCACGGGTTGAAGCGCCGGTTCATGGCATCTTCGATCAGCGTCACGTGCAGCGGCGTGAGAATGGTGAACAGCAGCACCTCCGGCACGGTGAGCACGCGGAAGCTCAGGTACAGGCAGACGTAGGTGATGCCGTACTGCAACGCACCGATCAGCAGCATCGAACGCATGAAACGCGGCTCGACCTGGCGCCAGCGGGTCAGCGGCAGGAACACCAGGCCCGCCAGCACCACGCGCGCGAGCACGGCGAAATAGCTGTCGACGTGCCCGGCCAGGTACTCGCCGATCAGGCTGAAGGAAAACGCCTGGATCAGCGCGACGATTATCAGGTAGCCCATGGTTGCCTCTCGTGGATCAAGGCCGCGACCTTAGCGGGTTGCGGGGAATCAGTTCAACCATGGGGAATGTAAGGGCAGTGCCGGCCTATTCGCGGGTAAACCCGCTCCCACAGGGACACCACAGGCCTCAGGTGCCGTGTTATTCCTGTGGGAGCGGGTTTACCCGCGAATAGGCCGGCACAGGCACCCATGAATTTCTGGCATAAAAAAGCCCGGCCATGCAGGCCGGGCAGGTACACCCAAAGGAGCAACAACAGGTGTCAGGGTTGGGAATTCGCCAAGCCTCAGGCCACCGCCGCCAGCTTGGCCTTGGCCTGGTTGACGCCCTTCTCATGGAAGTCAGGGCTCATGTTCAGGCCTTCGGCATGGATGAAGTCGACATCGTGAATGCCGATGAAGGCCATTACCTGGCGCAGGTACGGTTCCTGGTGGTCGCTGGTGGCGCCGGCGTGGATGCCGCCACGGGCAGTCAGGACGATGGCGCGCTTGCCGGTCAGCAAGCCCTGCGGGCCGGTCGGGGTGTACTTGAAGGTGATGCCGGCACGCAGCACGTGGTCCAGCCAGGCCTTGAGGGTGCTGGGGATGGTGAAGTTGTACATCGGCGCAGCCATCACCAGCACGTCGGCAGCGAGCAGTTCATCGGTCAGTTCGTTGGAGCGGGCCAAGGCGTCCAGTTCGGCGGCGCTGCGCTGATCTTCGGGCTTCATCCAGCCACCCAGCAGGTTGGCGTCCAGGTGCGGCACCGGATTGACAGCCAGGTCGCGCACACTGATCTGATCGGCCGGATGGGCGGCCTGCCACTGCTGGATGAAATCACGGGTCAGCTGACGGGAAACGGAATCCTGCTGGCGGGCGCTGCTTTCGATGATCAGTACGCGGGACATGGGGTGCCTCCATCGGCAAAAAGGGTTGCGATTCGATGGAGGTGAGATTACGGCTTGACCTATCGATAAAAAAGCGTAAAAAATGGGTTCAATCTATCGATTTATCAGTTTATTCTGCACTGCAGTTCAAGGCGATCCGTAGTTTGATGATCTGCCGATTGAACTTGGCAGTGACATCGACGCTTTTGCCGGCCGGTACGTTCACCCGGCGCACCCGTGGTGCCTCTGGGCCGTTGCGAAAGGTTACCTTGCACGCCGCCGGTACCTGCCCATAGTTGTTGAGGGTGATGGCGCCAATGTCATAGGCCGTGTCATAGGCGGTGTAGTCGAGCTTTACCCCGGTCAGGTCCTTCTCCACATCGATGGGATAAGCCATGGCCCCGAGGGGCAGGCACATCAGTATTGCCGCACAACATTTCTTCATGGGCCGCTCTCCTTGAAAGAGCGCAGCTTAGGACAACAGGAGCGAAAGATGAAAGCGCCGCGCGTAACCCTTGACCAGTGGCGAACCCTGCAGGCAGTGGTCGATCATGGCGGGTTTGCCCAGGCCGCCGAGGCATTGCACCGCTCGCAGTCATCGGTCAGCTACACCGTGGCCCGCATGCAGGAGCAACTGGGCGTGCCGCTGCTGCGCATCGACGGTCGCAAGGCAGTGCTCACCGAGGCCGGCAATGTCCTGCTGCGCCGTTCACGCCACCTGGTCAAGCAGGCCAGCCAGCTCGAAGACCTTGCCCACCACATGGAACAGGGCTGGGAGGCCGAGGTACGCCTGGTGGTCGATGCAGCCTACCCCAGTGCCCGCCTGGTTCGTGCCCTGGCCGCATTCATGCCGCAGAGCCGCGGCTGCCGGGTGCGCCTGCGTGAAGAAGTGCTTTCTGGCGTCGAGGAAGTGATGCACGAAGGCATCGCCGACCTCGCCATCAGCAGCTACAGCATCGGCGGCTACCTGGGCGCCGAACTGAGCGCGGTGGAGTTCGTCGCCGTCGCCCACCCCGAACACAGCCTGCACCGCCTGGGCCGTGAACTGACCTTTCAGGACCTGGAAAGCCAGTTGCAGGTGGTGATCCGCGACTCCGGCCGCGCCCAGCCACGCGATGTCGGCTGGCTGGGCGCCGAGCAACGCTGGACCGTCGGCAGCCTGGGCACCGCCGCTACCTTCGTCAGCAGTGGCCTGGGCTTTGCCTGGCTGCCCCGGCACATGATCGAGCGCGAGCTGCGCGAAGGCGTGCTCAAGCCGTTGCCGCTGGATCAGGGTGGCAGCCGCCACCCACTGTTCTACCTTTACTCGAGCAAAGAGAAGACCTTGGGCCCGGCCACGCAGATTCTCATCGACCTGCTGCGCAATTTCGATACCGCGCCGCTGGACGTGCCCTTCGCAGCCCCCCCACAAGCTTGAGAGGACCGCGCCCATGGCCTATTTCGAACACGAAGGATGCGCACTGCATTACGCGGAATATGGCCAGGGCGAACCCCTGGTATTGCTGCATGGCCTGGGTTCCAGCTGCCAGGACTGGGAAATGCAGGTGCCGCTGCTGAGCCAGCACTACCGGGTGATCGTGATGGACATCCGCGGCCACGGCCGCTCAGACAAGCCCCACGACGGTTACCAGATCGCCACCTTCAGTGCCGACCTGCTGGCCCTGCTCGAACACCTGCACACCGGCCCGGTGCACTTCGTCGGCCTGTCCATGGGCGGCATGGTCGGTTTCCAGTTTGCCGTCGACCACCCGCAATGGCTGCGCAGCCTGTGCATCGTCAACAGCGCCCCCGAGGTAAAGCGCCGCACCCGCAGTGACTGGCTCTGGTGGCTGAAACGCTGGAGCCTGGCGCGCCTCCTCAGTGTCGAAACCGTCGGCAAGGGCCTGGCCGAACGCCTGTTCCCCAAGCCCGGGCAGGCCGAGCTGCGAGAGAAGATGGCCCAGCGCTGGGCGCGCAATGACAAGCGCGCCTACCTCAAGAGTTTCGACGCCATCGTCGACTGGGGCGTGCAGGAACGCATCGGGCAGATCCACTGTCCTACCCTGGTCATCGCCGCCGACCACGATTACACCCCGATACAACTGAAAGAACGCTACGTCGCCCTGATGCCCCACGCCAGGCTGGTGGTCATCGACGATTCCCGGCACGCTACACCCCTCGACCAACCCGAGGTCTTCAACCAGACCCTGCTGCAGTTCCTTGCAGCCGCTTCCACCTCTCAAGGATCTTTGAGCCCATGCTGAAAAAACTCCTGCTCACCGCCTGCTCGGTCGCCTTCGCCACCAGCGTCATGGCCTCCGACAAGACCCCGCACGTACTGCTGGACACCAGCTTCGGCCAGGTAGAAATCGAACTGAATGCCGAGAAGGCACCGATCAGTACCAAGAACTTCCTCGAGTACGTCGACAGTGGCTTCTACAACAACACCATCTTCCATCGGGTAATCCCGGGGTTCATGGTCCAGGGCGGGGGCTTCACTGACCAGATGGTGCAAAAAGACACCAAGGACCCGATTCGCAACGAAGCCAGCAACGGCTTGCAGAACACCCGCGGCACACTGTCGATGGCGCGCACCTCCAACCCGAACTCGGCCACCAGCCAGTTCTTCATCAACGTCGCCGACAATGATTTCCTCAACCCGGGCCGCGACGCTGGCTACGCCGTGTTCGGCAAAGTGACCAAAGGTATGGAAGTGGTCGACCAGATCGTCAATTCGCCGACCACCATCAAGAAAGGCATGCGTGATGTACCGGCCGACCCGGTCTACATCAAGTCGGCCAAACGCATCGACTGACCGCAGGCTTCACAGGGACGTGAAACCGCCTGAGGGCCGGATGGAACAGGAGTGTCGTTACCCATGCTGTACCGCCGTTTTGAACAACTGATCGATATCTTTCGCGAAGCGCCCACTGAATCGCCACCCACCACCGTGTGGCCGTTCTACCTGTATTACCTGCGCCAGGTGTGGCCCAGCTTTCTCGCCCTGCTGGTGGTCGGCCTGGTCGCCTCGCTGATCGAGGTGGCGATGTTCAGCTACCTCAGCCGCATCATCGACCTGGCCCAGGGCACCCCCAATGCCAATTTTTTCAGCGAACACAGCGGTGAGCTGATCTGGATGCTGGTGGTGGTCCTGCTGCTGCGGCCGGTGTTCTTCGGCCTGCACGACCTGCTGGTGCACCAGACCATCAACCCCGGCATGACCAGCCTGATCCGCTGGCAGAACCACACCTATGTGCTCAAGCAGAGCCTGAATTTCTTCCAGAGCGACTTTGCCGGGCGCATCGCCCAGCGCATCATGCAGACCGGCAACTCGCTGCGCGACTCCGCCGTGCAGGCGGTGGATGCGCTGTGGCATGTACTGATCTATGCCATTACCTCGCTGGTGCTGTTTGCCGAGGCCGACTGGCGCCTGATGCTGCCGCTGTTGCTATGGATCGCCGGCTACATTGCCGCGCTGTTCTATTTCGTCCCCAGGGTGAAGGAGCGTTCGGTGATTTCCTCCGATGCCCGCTCCAAGCTGATGGGCCGTATCGTCGACGGCTACACCAACATCGCCACGCTCAAGCTGTTCGCCCACACCGACTACGAACAGCAATACGCCCGCGAAGCGATCAGCGAACAGACCGAGAAGACCCAGCTGGCCGCACGCGTGGTCACCAGCATGGATGTGGTGATCACCACCCTCAACGGCCTGCTGGTGGTCACCACCACAGGCCTCGCGCTGTGGCTGTGGAGCCAGTCGCTGATCACTGTGGGCGCCATCGCCCTGGCCACCGGCCTGGTGATCCGCATCGTCAACATGTCGGGCTGGATCATGTGGGTGGTCAACGGCATCTTCGAAAACATCGGCATGGTCCAGGACGGCCTGCAGACCATCGCCCAACCGGTCACCGTCACCGACCGGCCCAACGCGCCGGCGCTCAAGGTCAGCCGCGGTGCGGTGCGTTTCGATGACGTGGACTTTCATTACGGCAAGGCGGCCAACGTGATCGAAGGGCTCAATCTGGACATCCGCCCGGGCGAGAAGATTGGCCTGATCGGCCCGTCCGGGGCAGGCAAGTCGACCCTGGTCAACCTGCTGCTAAGGCTGTATGACGTGCAGGGTGGGCGCATTCTCATCGACGGCCAGGACATTGCCGAAGTGAGCCAGGCCAGCCTGCGCGCGCAGATCGGCATGATCACCCAGGACACCTCGCTGCTTCACCGCTCTATCCGCGACAACCTGCTGTATGGTCGCCCCGGTGCCAGCGAGGCGGAGCTACATGAAGCGGTGCGCCGGGCCCGCGCCGACGAGTTCATCCCGCAGCTGTCGGACGCCCAGGGACGCACCGGTTTCGATGCCCATGTGGGGGAGCGCGGGGTCAAGCTGTCGGGTGGCCAGCGCCAGCGCATCGCCATTGCCCGGGTGCTGCTGAAGAATGCACCGATCCTGATCATGGACGAGGCCACTTCGGCGCTGGACTCGGAGGTGGAAGCCGCGATCCAGGAAAGCCTGGAGACGCTGATGCAGGGCAAGACGGTCATCGCCATTGCCCACCGGCTTTCCACCATTGCGCGGATGGACCGGCTGGTGGTGCTGGACAAGGGGCGGATTGTCGAAAGTGGCAGCCACACTGAGCTGCTGGAGCAGCAAGGCTTGTATGCCCGGTTGTGGCATCACCAGACCGGGGGGTTTGTCGGAGTGGACTGATTTCCTGTGCCGGCCTCTTCGCGGGCTTGCCCGCTCCCACAGGTACTGCATAGGCCGTGAAGTTTGTGCGATCCCTGTGGGAGCGGGTTTACCCGCGAAGAGGCCGGCAAAGGCAACCCAAACCCCTCAGTCCCGGCGATAGGGCAGCATCCCCCTGGCCTCCTCGGCATACGCCCGCACCCCGTCCCGCTCCTGCACCAGAAAATCCTCCACCGCCCGCCGCAGCCCCGGGTGCAGCAGGTAGTGCCATGACCGCGTCAGCACCGGCTCGAACCCGCGAATCAACTTGTGCTCGCCCTGCGCCCCGGCATCGAAACGCTGCAAACCCTCGGCAATGGCAAAGTCCATGCCCTGGTAGAAACAGGTCTCGAAATGCAGCCGGTCGAATTCATCCAGGCAACCCCAGTAACGACCGAACAGGCTGTCGCCACCCACCAGGCTCAAGGCCATGGCCACATCACGCCCGCCCTGGCGCGCCATCACCACGCGTAGCGCCTCGGGCATGCGCTCGGCCAGCAGGCTGAAGAATTCGCGGGTCAGGTAGGGCGCACGGCGGCGCACCGCATAGGTGTTGGCGTAGCAGCGGTAGACGAAATCCCACTGCGCCTGGTCCAGCTCAGCCCCGCGGTACCAACGAAAATCGATGCCCTGCCCGGCTACCTGTTCACGTTCCTTGCGCATTTGCTTGCGCTTGCGTGAACTGAGGCTGTCGAGGAAGTCCTGGAAGTCGCGGTAGCCGTGATTGCGCCAATGGAACTGGCAGCCCAGGCGCTCCATCCAGCCTGGCTGGCCAGCGAGCTGTTCGTCCAGCGCCGGGTCAGTGAAATTGATGTGCGCGCCAGACAGCCCGCCCTTGCCCAGGTACTCCGGCAACGCCTGCAGCACCAGCAGGCCATCGGCTGGGTCGGCGGCGAGCAGGCGCGGGCCGCTGACCGGGCTGAACGGCACGGCACCGAGCAGCTTGGGGTAGTAGGCAATGCCGGCCCGCTCACAGGCATCGGCCCAGCCATGGTCGAACACGTATTCGCCAAACGAGTGCCATTTGCGGTACGCCGGCAGCAGCGCCCGTACCTGCCCGTCACGCTCCAGCACCAGGTGCTCGGCAGCCCAGCCGGTGTTGCGCGCGACGCTGCCGCTGTCCTCCATGGCGCTGAGAAACGCATGGCGCAGGAACGGTTGGCCGGCCGGCACCAGGGCATCCCAGGTGGCCGCCGGAAGATCACGCAAATGGGCAAGGCTGTACAGGCTGGTCACGGTTCTGGCTCGCTGTTTCAATGTACCCAGTATCCCCAAGGAAGGCCCGCCACTCAAATCACGATAGCCGGGACAGATCCTTTCATTCTCAATTACTTAACAGCAGTGCCACTAATTCGACATTAATCTGTCACTCGCCCCCGCAATACTTGCGCCTGTTTTCCGGAACCCCAGAACCTGTCTATTCAGGCCCTTTCCGAAGACATGCCAATACAGGGGCGGGCGTTTGAGCCTCCCCCATCTTATTCAACAGGGAGAACCTTATGCGTCTTGTTTCTACACTTACCGGAGTGAGCCTCACCGGCATGATGCTGGCTCTGAGTACTCCGGCCAGTGCAGCTGTCGACGCCAAGCTGCTCGAAATGCTCCGCGCCAACGGCTCGATCAACCAGGCGCAGTACAACGAACTGCAGGCGGACCTGGCTCAAGAAACCAAGGAAAAGGCCGCTCAGAAAGCTCAGTCCGACCGGATGAGCTCCTTTGAACAGAAAGTGGCATGGGCCGCCAAGACCCAGGTCAAGGGTGATGTGCGCCTGCGTTACGAAGACGTCAACGTCGACGACCCGAACAGCAGCAGCGGCAACCAGGACCGCCAGCGCGTGCGTGCCCGTGTCGGCTTCTACAGCGAAATCAACCCGCAGGTCGACGCCGGCATCCGTATCGCCACTGGCAGCAGCGCCGACCGCCGCTCGACCAACCAGAGCTTCGACAACTACTTCGACAAGAAGTCGCTGTGGGTCGACCAGGCCTACCTCGACTGGCACCCGACCGCCGTTCCCAACCTGCACCTGATTGGCGGCAAGATGGCGCAGCCATGGGTGAGCATGGGCGACATCATCTGGGACAGCGACATCAACCCGGAAGGCGTGGCAGCCACCTACAAGACCGACCTGGGCGGGGCCGAAGTGTTCGCCAGCGCCGGTCAGTACACCCTCAAGGACAACGTCGATGGCGACGGTGTGCAATACAAGCATGACGCACAGGTCTATCACGGCCAGCTGGGCGCCAAGTTCGCACCGGCAGATGTGCTCAAGCTGACCGTCGGTGCCAGTATCTATGGCTACGACAACGACAAGGAAGCAACCATTCTGCAGTCGTTCGGCAACACCACCAACGAGTTCAACCTGGTGGAAGGCTTCGGCCAGCTGGACTTCACCGGCTTTGCCATCCCGCTGTCTGCGTATGGCCAGTACGTGAAGAACACCGAAAGCACCGATGGCGAAGACCAGGCCTGGCTGGCGGGCCTGAAAACCAAGGTCGGCGCCTGGAGCCTGGACTACAACTACCGCGACGTGCAGCGTAACGCGGTGGTCAGCCTGTTCACCGACTCCGACTTTGGCAACGGCTTTACCGGTTCGCGCGGGCACAAGTTCAAGGTCGGCTATGAAATCGACAAGAACTTCTCCCTGGGCGCGGCCTACCTGATGGCCAAGACCGATCTGTCGCAATTGCCCAACAGCGATGCCGATGTAGATACCCTGCAGGTAGACCTGGAAGCCAAGTTCTAAGCGATACCCTGCGCTGCGTCACCTGAAGCGGGAAATGCCGACCCCATCCGGCGTTTCCCGCTTTTTTTGCCTGGCAGAAATGCGCCGGCCTCTTCGCGGGTAAACCCGCTCCCACAGGGGATATCACAGTTTCGAATGCTGTGGTGTCCCTGTGGGAGCGGGCAAGCCCGCGAAGAGGCCGGTACAGGCGCCAGATAAATCAGCGCTTGCGCAGAATCACGCTACCAATCGAATACCCCGCACCAAACGAGCTCAACACCCCCAGCGAGCCCTTGGGCAGGTCGTCCTGGTACAGGTGGAAGGCAATCACCGAACCCGCCGAACTGGTGTTGGCGTAACGGTCGAGAATCACCGGTGCATCCTCCTCGGCCACTTCACGTCCCAGCAACTTCTTGACGATCAGGTGGTTCATGCTGAGGTTGGCCTGGTGCAGCCAGAAGCGTTTCACATCGCTGGGCTGCAGCCCGTTTTCCTGCAGGTGCTCACCGATCAGTTCGGCCACCTTCGGGCACACTTCGCGGAACACCTTGCGGCCTTCCTGGATGAACAGCTTGTCCGCTGCACCCTCGCCCTCTTCCGCCGCGCGGTTGAGGAAGCCGAAGTTGTTGCGGATGTTGTTGGAGAACTCGGTCCACAACTTGCTGCTGACGATGTCGAACTGGTGCGCCGAAGTGGCCTTGTCGGCACGTTCGAGCAATACCGCAGTGGCAGCATCGCCAAAGATGAAATGGCTGTCGCGGTCACGGAAGTTCAGGTGGCCGGTGCACACCTCCGGGTTGACCATCAGCACCGCACGCGCCTGGCCCAGGGCCACGCTGTTGGCGGCGGTCTGGATGCCGAAAGTGGCCGACGAGCAGGCCACGTTCATGTCGAAGGCAAAGCCCTGGATGCCCAGCGCCTGCTGCACTTCGATGGCAATGGCCGGGTACGGACGCTGCAGGTTGGAGCAGGCGACGATCACCCCATCGACATCGGCGGCGGTGCGACCGGCGCGCTCCAGGGCCTGGCGGGCGGCAGCCACGGCCATTTCGCAAAGCACCGACGGCTCGTCGTTGGAGCGCTCTGGCAGGCGGGGCTTCATGCGCTGCGGGTCGAGGATGCCAGCCTTGTCCATGACGAAGCGGCTCTTGATGCCCGAGGCCTTTTCGATGAACGCCGCGTCGGACAGCGGCGCTGCTTCGACTTCACCGCGCTCGATGGCGGCGGCGTTGTCCTGGTTGAACTGCTGCGACCAGGTGTTGAAGGAGGCCACCAGTTCTTCGTTGGAAATGCTCTGGGCCGGGGTGTACAGGCCGGTGCCGCTGATCACGACGTTATGCACGGTCGTTCCTCTGGTCAAAGGCCATCGCCACAGGGCGCTGGCTGGGAAACATGACAGGTTAATGGCACTTTAGTGCCAATTTAAGGGCGAGGGCTGCGCCCTCGTTCGCGGGCACGCCCGCTCCCACAGGGATCGCGTCGCTCCTGAGAACACTGTGGTACCCGCGAAGGGGCCGCCAAGCAGCCCCAAATTGCATCAATATTGCCACAACTGTGGAAGTTTAGCCCTCCACCTGGCTCCATTGCTTGCTCAATCGTTTGTCGGAAATCGGCACCTTGGTCCCCAACTGCTGGGCAAACAGCGAAACCCGGTATTCCTCCAGCCACCAGCGGTACAGGGTCAGCTGTTCATCGCGCTTGCCTTCCTGGGCATGCTTGTCGGCACGGGCCTTGTACTGCGCCCACAGGTTGGCCAGTTCACCACTCCACACCCGGTCCTTCTGCACCTGCGAACCGAGCTTCTCCAGGCGCAGCTCCACCGCCTTGAGGTAACGCGGCAGCTCCTTGAACCAGGCCCCAGGCGTTTCGCGGACGAAGCCCGGGTACACCAGGTTGCCAAGCTGTTGCTTGATATCGTTCAACGCCACCGCCTGGCTCAGGTCGATCTTGCCCTTGAAGCGCTTCTGCAGCCCATGCCACAGCTTCAGCACTTCCAACGTCTGCCGTGCCAGGCGCTCGGCATGCTCGGCCCAGCTGCCGCGCTTGCGTTCGGCCAGGCCAGCCAGGGCCGCACCATCACGTGGCAACGGCTGTTCGCCTTCAAGGATGCAGCTGTCCAGGCTGGCCAGCAGAATATCCTCGACCAGCGCCTCGACCCGGCCCATTTCACGGTACAGCAGGCCCAGTTCGGTAAGCCCTGGCAGCTTGCCGCGCAGGTACTTGGCCGGCTCGGCCAGCTGCTGCAGCAACAGGCGCTGCAAGGCGCGGCGGTGCTGGAACTCGGCTTCGGCCTGGGTCGAGAAGCGCCCTTCGCGCACGGTGCCGCCCTCTTCCACCAGCGCCGGGTACACGGTCATCGACAGGCCGGCGATCTTCTGCTGCGCGGTCTGCTTGACCTCGCTGAAGGCCTTGGCCTGCACCGGCTGCTCGCTCTTGGCGTCACGCGGCACGGCCAGCGCTGCCTGGCTGGCGGCGGCAAAGCGCGCGGTCAGCTCGGCCAGGTCGCGGCCTTCACCGAGGAACTTGCCCTGGCCATCGACCACTTCGATGTTCATGCGCAGGTGGCCTTCGACCAGGTTGACCGACTCGTCCCAGGCCTCATCGGGCACACGGGCACCGGTCATGCGCAGCAGCTCCTGCCCCAGGGCCTGCGGCAATGCGCCCTGGCCGAAGGTCATGCGCGCCAGCGAGGCCTTGACGAAGTCCGGCACCGGCACGAAGTTCTTGCGCAAGGCCTTGGGCAGGTTGCGCACCAGCGCCACGCACTTGGCTTCCAACAGGCCTGGCACCAGCCACTCCAGGCGCTCGCCCGGCAGGCTCGGCAACAGCGGCGCTGGCACCCGCACGGTCACGCCGTCACGCGGGTGGCCGGGCTCGAAGTGGTAGCTCAGCGGCAGGCGCAATTCACCCACTTGCAGGCTGTCGGGGTACTGCGCAGCGGTCACTTCGCTGGCCTCACGCGCCAGAACGTCTTCCTCGCGCATGATCAGCAGGTTGGCGTCCTTCTGGCTGCCCATGCGGTACCAGGCGTCGAAGGTCGCGGTCTGGTGGATTTCCGCTGGCAGGCGCGCTTCGTAGAAGGCGTACAGCGTTTCTTCGTCAGCCAGGATGTCGCGCCGACGGGCCTTGGCTTCGAGTTCGTCGAGGGTTTCCAGCAGTCGCTTGTTGGCCGCCAGGCACTTGGCCCGCGACTGGATTTCGCCACCCACCAGGCCTTCGCGGATGAACAGCTCGCGTGAGGTGACCGGGTCGATCGGGCCGAAATGCACCGGGCGGCGACCAACCAGGATCAGGCCGTACAGGGTGATCTGTTCATAGGCCACCACTTGCCCGCGCTTCTTCTCCCAGTGCGGCTCGAAGTGGTTCTTCTTGACCAGGTGGCCGGCCAGCGGTTCGATCCAGTCCGGTTCGATCTTGGCCACCATGCGTGCGTACAGCTTGGTGGTCTCGACCAGTTCGGCGGCCATCACCCACTGCGGGCGCTTGCGCCCCAGGCCAGACGACGGGTGTACCCAGAAGCGCCGCTGCCGCGCCCCCTGGTAGTCGCCTTCTTCGGTCTTCTGGCCGATCTGGCTGAGCAGACCACTGAGAATGGCCTTGTGCATCTTCTGGTAGTCGCACGGTTCTTTGTTCACCGTCAACTGCAGGTCACGGCAGATCAGCGCAAGCTGGCGATGGGCATCGCGCCATTCGCGCAGGCGCAGGTAGTTCAGGAAGTTCTTGCGGCACCAGTTGCGCAGTGGGTTGGCGGTCAGCGCCTGACGTTGCTCCTCGAAGCCACGCCACAGGTTGACCAGCGCGGCGAAGTCGGAGTCCACATCCTTCCATTGCGCGTGTGCCTGGTCAGCGGCCTGCTGGCGCTCCGGCGGGCGTTCGCGCGGGTCTTGCACCGACAGCGCACTGGTGACGATCAGCACTTCCTGCAGGCTGCCCAGGCGGGCGCCTTCGAGCAGCATGCGGCCCAGCCGCGGGTCGATCGGCAGGCGCGCCAGCTGGCGACCGATCGGCGTCAGCTGGTTCTCGCGGTTGACCGCCGACAGCTCCTGCAACAGGTTGAACCCGTCGCTGATGGCCTTGCCATCCGGCGGCTCGATGAACGGGAAGGCGTCGATTGCGCCCAGGCGCAGGTGCAGCATCTGCAGAATCACTGCCGCCAGGTTGGTGCGCAGGATTTCCGGGTCGGTGAACGCCGGCCGGCTGTTGAAATCCTCTTCGCTGTACAGGCGCACGCAGATGCCCGGCTCGACCCGGCCACAGCGGCCTTTACGCTGGTTGGCGCTGGCCTGCGACACCGCCTCGATGGGCAGGCGCTGGACCTTGGCGCGGTAGCTGTAGCGGCTGATGCGCGCGGTACCGGTGTCGATCACATAGCGGATGCCCGGCACGGTCAGCGAGGTTTCCGCAACGTTGGTGGCCAGCACCACACGGCGCCCTGTGTGCGGCTGGAAGATGCGCTGCTGCTCGGCCGGCGACAGGCGTGCGTACAGCGGCAGGATCTCGGTGTGGCGCAGTTGCGCCTTGCGCAGGATCTCGGCGGCATCGCGGATCTCGCGCTCGCCCGGGAGGAAGATCAGCACATCGCCGGGGCCCTTGCCCTCGCTGCGCTCGTGCTGCGCCAGTTCGTCCAGGGTCGCGACAATGGCCTGATCGACGGTGAGGTCGTCCTCGATCTGGTTGCCCTCCTCGTCCTGCTCGCTGGTCAGCGGGCGGTACCAGGTTTCCACCGGGAAGGTACGCCCGGACACCTCGATGATAGGCGCACCGTCGAAGTGTTGGGAGAAACGCTCAAGGTCGATGGTCGCCGAGGTGATGATCAGTTTCAGGTCCGGGCGACGGTGCAGCAGGGTCTTCAGGTAACCGAGCAGGAAGTCGATGTTGAGGCTGCGTTCGTGGGCTTCGTCGACGATGATCGTGTCGTAGCGCTCGAGGAAGCGGTCGTGCTGGGTTTCGGCCAGCAGGATACCGTCGGTCATCAGCTTGACCAGGGTATTGGCGTCGCTCTGGTCCTCGAAGCGCACCTGGTAGCCGACCAGCCCGCCCAGGGGCGTACCCAGCTCTTCGGCAACCCGCGCGGCAACACTGCGCGCGGCGATGCGGCGGGGCTGGGTGTGGGCGATCAGGCCATGGCTGCCACGGCCCAGTTCCAGGCAGATCTTCGGCAGCTGGGTGGTCTTGCCAGAACCGGTTTCGCCGGCGATCACCAGCACCTGGTGCTCGGCCAGGGCCTTCTTGATTTCGTCACGCTTGGCAGCGATCGGCAGGCTGTCGTCGTAGCGCACGGTCGGCACGCTCTGCTGGCGCGCAGTGACCTGGGCACAGGACGCCTGGACCTTTTCCACCCACTGCGCCAGCTTGGCCTCGTCGGGGCGCTTGCGCAGTTCGTGCAATTGCCGGCGCAGGCGATGGCGGTCGGCGATCATGGCGTGGTCGAGGTTTTGCAGCAGTTTGTCGATGGCGTGGTCAGTCATGGGGCTTTTTAGTGATGCAGGTGGGCCTGCTTTTTCATGATCGGCATTCGAAGGATGCGCGATTGTCGCAGATTTGCCGGGTTTCTGCTGCCTGTGCCGGCCTCTTCGCGGGTAAACCCGCTCCCACAGGTACCCCACAGCTCTCAGCCTCGATGCGATCCTGTGGGAGCGGGTTCACCCGCGAAGAGGCCAGTTGCAACAGCACATATGTTTAGCCAAATGCGATGTAAAGGTTGCCATTCACTGCTTTAATCAACCTTACGCCGCATGTGAGTATCAAAGGCATGACTCCCGTCCAGCCCATCGCCCCACCGTCGTCCCGCCCTTCGCAAGCGAAGGCCCGGCGCCGTGCCGGTGAAAATCCGCTGGTCCACATCATCCTCGCCTTCTGGGCCCTGTGGCACTGCCGTCACGCACGCCCACCGGATTTCCCACTCTCGCCTTTGTGACCAAACCCGGCCATCGTCTGGCCGTTTGACTCAGCCGGGCCGCCTGCATGCGCGGTGGCCCGTGCATCCGCGAGCGAATCCAACATGCACTTTGCACCCGTAGAGCAGGCCAGCCGTTTTCTGGCCGACAACCCCGATATCGAGCTGTTCGAACTGTTCATCCTCGACGCCAACGGCGTACCGCGCGGCAAGCTGCTACACCGCGAGGAACTGCTGGCCGTGTATCAGACCGGCCGGCCGCTGCCCAGCACCATTCTCGGCCTGACCCTGAACGGCGACGACGTGGAAAACTCCGGCCTGGTGTGGGACGTGGGCGATATCGACTGCCGCGCCTACCCGCTTGAAGGCAGCCTGGTGCGCCTGCCCTGGCGCCGGGTGCCGACTGCCGCAGTGCAGGTGAGCATGCACCCGAACGAAGGCCTGCCGGCCAGCGTCGCCGACCCGCGCCACGTGCTGCTGCGTACCATCGAAGCATTGAAGGCCGACGGCTACCATCCGGTGATGGCGTGCGAGCTGGAGTTCTACCTGCTCGACCAGAAACCTGATGCCCAAGGCCGCCCGCAACCGGCACTGGACAACGACGGCGGCCGCCCACGCACCACCCAGGTATATGGCCTGCGCGAACTGGAGCAGATCGAGCCGTTCCTCGCCGACCTCTACGCCGCCTGCAAGGCCCAGGGCATCCCGGCGCGCACGGCGATTTCGGAATACGCCCCCGGCCAGGTGGAAATCACCCTTGAGCACGGCGACGCCCTGCAGGCGATGGACCAGGCCGTGCGCTACAAACGCCTGGTCAAAGGTATTGCCCACGCCCATGGCATGCAGGCCTGCTTCATGGCCAAGCCGTTCGCGCAACTGGCCGGTACCGGCATGCACATGCACCTGAGCCTTGCCGACAGCGCCGGCAACAACCTGTTCGCCAGTGAAGACAAGGCCGGCACCCCGCTGCTGCGCCAGGCCGTGGCCGGCATGCTGCGCCACCTGCGCGACTCGCTGCTGCTGTTCTGCCCCAACGCCAACTCGTTCCGCCGCTTCCAGGCCAACAGCTATGCCCCGCTGGCGCCAACCTGGGGCGTCGACAACCGCACCGTGAGCCTGCGCATACCTGGCGGCCCGGCCAACAGCCGGCATGTGGAGCACCGCATCTGCGGCGCCGATGCCAACCCCTACCTGGCCGCTGCGGCGATCCTTGCCGCCAGCCACCGGGGCATCCGCGAACAGCTGGACCCGGGGGCACCGGTGGAAGGCAACGGCTATGCCCAGGCCACCGAACACCTGCCCACCGACTGGCTGACTGCACTCGACGCACTGCAGCACTCCAGCTGGGCTCGCGAAGCACTGGGCGAGGACTTCCTTGGCGTGTACCTGAAGGTCAAGCGCGCCGAGTACCGCCAGTTCATGGCCGAAGTCAGCGAGCAGGACTGGCGCTGGTACCTGCACCAGGCCTGAGCCCCAGATTACAAGGAACCCTCATGAATGCAGCATTGAACAAGGGCCCGGCGCAGCGCGCGCCGTCCTACTACAGCGCCACCCTCAACGACCACACCGAGTACCCGCAGCTCAAGGGCACGGTACAGGTGGATGTGGCGATCATCGGCGGCGGCTTCACCGGCGTCGCCACGGCGGTGGAACTGGCCGAGCGCGGCCTGAAGGTGGCCATCGTCGAAACCAACCGTATCGGCTGGGGTGCCAGCGGGCGCAACGGTGGCCAGGTTACCGGCAGCCTGTCGGGCGATGAAGCCATGCGCTCGCAGATGCGCAACCGCCTGGGTGCCGAGGTCGATGACTTCATCTGGCACTTGCGTTGGCGCGGCCACCAGGTGATCGAGCAGCGCGTGGCGCGCTACGGCATCGACTGCGACCTCAAGCGCGGCCACCTGCATGCGGCGATGAAGCCCTCGCACATGGACGAGCTGCGCGCATTCGAAGCCGAGGCCCAGCGCCGGGGCATGAGCGAGGAGGTGCAACTGCTGGACCGCGCCGGCATGGCCGAGCACCTGCAAAGCCCGTTGTACCTGGGCGCGCTGAAGAACCTGCGCAACCTGCACCTGCACCCGCTCAACCTGTGCCTGGGCGAGGCCCGTGCTGCCCATGGCCTGGGGGCGCTGATTTTCGAGAACTCCGAAGTGCTGGAGATCGTCCACGGCCCGCGCCCGGCGGTGGTCACCGCGCACGGGCGGGTCGAGGCGCGCCAGGTGATGCTGGCCGGCGATGTGTACCACAAACTGGAAAAGCGCCAGCTCAAGGGCAAGATATTCCCGGCCATGGGCGGCATCGTCACCACCGCACCGCTGGGGGAGCTGGCCGACCAGATCAACCCGCAGGACCTGGCGGTATACGACTGCCGCTTCGTGCTCGACTACTACCGCCTGACCGCCGACAAGCGCCTGCTGTTCGGCGGTGGCGCCAACTATTCCGGCCGTGATTCACGGGATATCGAAGGCGAACTGCGCCCGTGCATCGAGCGCACCTTCCCGGCATTGAAAGGGGTGCCGATCGAGTTCCAGTGGAGCTGCGCCATGGGCATCGTGGTCAACCGCATCCCGCAGCTGGGCAAGCTGTCGGAGAACGTGTGGTATTGCCAGGGTTATTCGGGGCACGGGATTGCCACCAGCCACATCATGGGCGAGATCATGGCCGAGGCGTTGACCGGGACGCTGGAGAAGTTCGACACCTTTGCCCAGTGCAAGCATGTGCGGGTGCCGATGGGGGACTTGCTGGGGAATCCGCTGCTGGCGGCGGGGATGTGGTACTACCAGATGCTCGAGAAATTGCGCTGATTTTGCCGGCCTCTTCGCGGGTGAACCCGCTCCCACAGGTATTGCGTAACCCTTGAGAGTTGCACAGAACCTGTGGGAGCGGGTTCACCCGCGAAGAGGCCGGTAATTCAGAAGATCAGGCGATCTTCTTCAAGCCCTGCTTCTTCAGCTCTTCATCGCGCAGCTCACGGCGCAGGATCTTGCCAACGTTGGTGGTCGGCAACGCGTCGCGGAACTCGATCTGGCGCGGGACCTTGTAGCCGGTGACGTTGGCACGCATGTGCTCCATCACCTGCTCCTTGGTCACGGTCATGCCCGGCTTGACCACGATGAACACCTTGATCACTTCACCGGACTTCTCGTCCGGTACGCCGATGGCCGCGCACTGCAGCACGCCTGGCAGGGCCGCCAGCACATCTTCCAGCTCGTTGGGGTACACGTTGAAGCCCGAGACCAGGATCATGTCCTTCTTGCGGTCGACAATGCGCATGTAGCCATCCGCCTGGATCACCGCGATGTCACCGGTCTTCAGCCAGCCATTGCTGTCGAGGATCTCCGCAGTGGCATCCTCGCGCTGCCAGTAGCCCTTCATCACCTGAGGGCCCTTGATGCACAGCTCACCAACTTCGCCCAGCGGCAGTTCGTTGCCGGCGTCGTCGATCACCTTGCACAGGGTCGAGGGTACCGGAATACCGATAGTGCCAACCTGGTTGGCCTCCGACGGGTTCACCGCGGCCACCGGGCTGGTCTCGGTCATGCCATAGCCTTCGCAGATGGCGCAACCGGTCACGGCCTTCCAGCGCTCGGCCACGCTCAGCTGCAGGGCCATGCCGCCGGACAGGGTGATCTTCAGCGCCGAGAAGTCCAGGGCCCGGAACGCCTCGTTGTTGCACAAGGCAACGAACAAGGTATTGAGGCCGACGAAGCCACTGAACTTCCACTTGCCCAGCTCCTTGACCATGGCCGGCAGGTCACGCGGGTTGCTGATCAGCACGTTGTGGTTGCCGATCAGCATCATCGCCATGCAATGGAAGGTAAAGGCATAGATGTGGTACAGCGGCAGCGGCGTGATGAGGATTTCGCAGCCTTCGTGCAGGTTGGAGCCCATCAGCGCCCGGCACTGCAGCATGTTGGCCACCAGGTTGCGGTGGGTCAGCATCGCGCCCTTGGCCACGCCGGTGGTGCCACCGGTGTATTGCAGCACCGCCACGTCATTGGCCTGTGGGTTGGCCTCGGTCACCGGCTGGCCCTTGCCCAACGCCAACGCGTCGTTGAAGCGCACGGCCTGCGGCAGGTTGTAGGCCGGCACCATCTTCTTCACGTACTTGATCACGCTGTTGATCAGCAGGCGCTTGAGCGGCGGCAGCAGGTCGGCCACTTCGGTGACGATGACATGCCTGACCTGAGTCTTGGGCACCACCTTCTCGGCCAGGTGGGCCATGTTGGCCAGGCACACCAGCGCCTTGGCGCCCGAGTCGTTGAACTGATGTTCCATTTCCCGTGCGGTGTACAGCGGGTTGGTATTGACCACGATCAGCCCGGCACGCATGGCACCGAATACCGCCACCGGGTATTGCAATACGTTAGGCAGTTGCACGGCAATGCGGTCACCTGGCTTGAGGTCGGTATGCTGCTGCAGCCAGGCGGCAAACGCCCCCGACAGCGCATACAGCTCGCCATAAGTGATAGTCTTGCCCAGGTTGCTAAAGGCCGGTTTGTCGGCAAAGCGTTGGCAGGATTGCTTGAGTACCGCCTGGATATTGGGGAATTCGTCAGGATTGATTTCCGCCGTAATCCCGGCTGGGTACTTATCCTTCCAAAAATGTTCGATCATGGAAGCCCACTCCTTCAGCAACAGCGAAGTTCGATTCACGCGTCGATGCGCTTATTATTGATATGTGATGACGGCTCATTGCAAACCGGATCATCTGAAAGCGGGCCGAGAGTAACAGCTTTGCCAGGGGTCGCCTAGAGGCCAAAACAGGCCTCACGGTCACAAAAATGACTCAATGAACAATACAGGTCATTTTTAGAGTATTTATCCAAAATGTCGCAGATCGGGCTGTAAATAGCCTGTTAGAGCGGTTTGAAAGCATTCGCGGGTGAACCCGCTCCCACACAGGTACTGCACAGGCCTTGAGAACTGCAAGCCCCTGTGGGAGCGGGTTCACCCGCGAAGAATCCAACTCGGTCTCAAGCTATGTCGCGCAGCTCCCGCCGCAGGATCTTGCCCACCGGCGTCATCGGCAACGACTCACGCAGCACGATGTGCTTGGGCACCTTGTAGCCGGTGAAGTTGGCCTTGCAGTAGGCCTTCAGCTCATCCACGCTCAGCCCGCCCTCACGCGGTACCACGAACAACTTGACCGCCTCGCCGGAACGCTCGTCCGGCACGCCGATGGCCGCACAGTTGGCAACCTTGGGGTGCCCCATCACTACATCCTCGATCTCGTTGGGGTACACGTTGAAACCCGAGACGATGATCATGTCCTTCTTGCGGTCGACGATGCGGGTAAAGCCGTCCGGGTCGATCACTGCGATGTCGCCGGTCTTGAACCAGCCCTCCGCATCCAGGGCCTGGGCCGTGGCCTCGGGCTGCTGCCAGTAGCCTTTCATCACCTGCGGGCCCTTGATGCACAGCTCGCCCCGCTCGCCCAGCGGTAGCTCGTTGCCGTCATCGTCGATCACCTTGAAGGCGGTGCCCGCCACCGGGATACCCACCGTGCCCAGGCGCGCCAGCTGGCCATAGGGGTTGGTGCTGGCCACCGGCGAGGTTTCGGTCAGGCCGTAGCCTTCGACGATGCGGCAACCGGTAAGCGCCTCCCAGCGCTCGGCCGTGGCCTTGACCAGCGCGGTGCCGCCAGAGTTGGTGACCTTCAGCGCCGAAAAGTCGAGCTGGCGGAAGCCCGGGTGGTCCATCAGTGCGACGAATAGCGTGTTCAGGCCCAGCAAGGCGGAAAAACGCCATTTGCCCAGCTCCTTGATGAAGCCGGAGATATCCCGCGGGTTGGTGATCAGCACGTTGTGGTTGCCGGTGACCATCATGCACATGCAGTTCGCGGTAAAGGCATAGATATGGTAAAGCGGCAGCGGCGCGATCATCACCTCCTGGCCGTCCTTGATCAGCTTCTGCCCGTCCGGCCCGTGCTGCGAGAAGCAGGCCAGCACCTGCAGCATGTTGGCCACCAGGTTGCCGTGGGTGAGCATGGCGCCCTTGGCCAGGCCGGTGGTGCCACCGGTGTATTGCAGCACGGCAGTGTCGTCCAGGCTGAGCGGCACCGGCTTGTGCGACAGCTCGCGGCCCTGACGCAGTACCTGCTTGAACGACACCGCCTGGGGCAGCTGATAGGCCGGGACCATCTTCTTCACTTTGTCGACCACGGTGTTGACCAGCCAGCCCTTGGCGGTGGGCAGCAGGTCGCCCATCCTGGCCTCGATCAGGTACTCGATGCCGGTATCGGGCAACACCTCCTGCACGCGCTTGCCGAACATGTTCAGGTACACCAGCGCACGCGCGCCGCTGTCCTTGAACTGGTGGCGCATCTCGCGCTCGGTATACAGCGGGTTGGTGTTGACCACGATCAGGCCTGCGCGCAGGGCACCGAACACGGCGATGGGGTATTGCAGCACGTTGGGCATCTGCACCGCGATGCGGTCGCCCGGCTTGAGGTCGGTGTGCTGCTGCAGCCAGGCGGCGAAGGCCGCCGATTGGCGCTCCAGCTCTGCGTAGGTCAGGGTCACGCCCAGGTTGCTGAAGGCCGGGCGGTCGGCGAAACGTTTGCAGGAGCGCTCGAACACCTCGACGACCGAGGTGTAGGCATTGATGTCGATGGTGGAGGGCACGCCCGCCGGGCGCTTGTCATTCCAGAAGTCGGCTTGCATTTATTATTGTTCCTCTGCCTGGACTGCTGCGAGTCCTGTAGTCCTTTCACCTGCCCGCCCGAAAGCGAAAAGGCGTTGACCCGACGTTAGCAGGTAAGCCCAAGGCGGCATATACGCCAAGTGCCGCCATTAACATTGTGAATCTTATTTGTGCCCTTCCTGCAATCCGGTCGGTTGTGCATACACTGTTCGGGAACCTGTGCGCACAAGGACCCACCATGCCTCACGACGCCTTCTGGTTGCCCGCCAGCGAGCACTGCAGCCTGTATGTGCACCAATGGTTGCCGGCCAAACCGGTAAAAGCCGTGGTCCTGCTGGCCCACGGCATGGCCGAGCATGCCGGGCGCTACCAGCACCTGGGCCATGCCCTGAGCGAGGCCGGCTTCGCCCTGTTCGCCGCCGACCAGCGCGGCCATGGGCGCACCGCCGAACTGGGCAGCCTCGGCCTGTTCGCCCGCCATCATGGCTGGAATGCCGTAGTCAACGACCTCGGGCTGCTGGCCCAGCACATCGGCCAGCAATACCCGGGCACGCCGCTGTTCCTGTTCGGCCACAGCATGGGCAGCTACATCGCCCAGGCCTACCTGCTGCACCACAGTGGCAGCCTGCAGGGGGCGATCCTCAGCGGCTCCAACTACCAGCCGGCGGCGCTGTACCGCGTGGCGCGGCTGATTGCCCGGCTGGAGGCCTGGCGCCAGGGGCCGCTGGGCAAGAGCGCGTTGATAGAGTGGTTGTCGTTCGGCTCGTTCAACAAGGCTTTCAAGCCCAACCGCACGGCGTTCGACTGGCTCAGCCGCGACCCGGCGCAGGTCGACCTGTACGTCAACGACCCGTTGTGCGGCTTTCGCTGCAGCAATCAATTGTGGCTCGACCTGCTGCAAGGCTTGGCGCAGATCAGCCAGCCGAGTAACCTCGCGCAGATCGATCCGAACCTGCCACTGCTGGTAATCGGTGGTGAATGTGATCCGGTCAGTGCCGGCAAGCGTCTCACCCTTCTGGCCGACGCCCTGCGCGCGACCGGCAATCGACATGTACAGCTGCGCGTCTATCCTGAGGCGCGGCACGAAGTACTCAACGAAACCAACCGTGACGAGGTCACCGCCGATATCCTCGGCTGGCTCGAACAGGCACTGGCCCTAGGCCGCCCTGTGCGCAGTGAATGATAGCCGCCCTCGCCTACCGCTTAAGGAAGCCCCGATGTCCCAGGTCACCAACACGCCTTACGAAGCCCTCGAAGTCGGCGACAAGGCCGAGTACAAGAAGTCCGTCGAAGAACGCGACATCCAGTTGTTCGCCGCGATGTCCGGTGACCACAACCCGGTACACCTGGACGCCGAGTTCGCTGCCAAGAGCATGTTCCGCGAGCGCATTGCCCACGGCATGTTCAGCGGCGCGCTGATCAGTGCTGCAGTGGCCTGCACCCTGCCTGGCCCTGGCACTATCTACCTGGGCCAGCAGATGAGCTTCCAGAAGCCGGTGAAAATTGGCGATACCCTGACCGTGCGCCTGGAAATCCTGGAAAAGCTGCCCAAGTTCAAGGTGCGCATCGCCACCAATGTGTACAACCAGAATGATGAGCTGGTGGTTGCCGGTGAGGCCGAGATCCTTGCACCGCGCAAGCAGCAGACCGTCGAGCTGGTGTCGCCGCCGAATTTTGTGGCTAGCTGAAGATTGATGCAGGCAGTACCGGCCCTTTCGCGGGTAAACCCGCTCCCACATGGACCTCACAGCATCAAGCCGTGACGCAATCCTGTGGGAGCGGGTTTACCCGCGAAGAGGCCGGCGCAGCCAACATCATTCGATCGCCTGCAACCGCCGCTCGATATGCCTGCGCTCCGGCTCCTGCCGGGTCAGCGCCAGCGCCTGCCGCCAGGCCGCACGGGCCTCTTCAATATGCCCCAGCTGGTAATGCAGCTCGCCCCGCGTCGCATGTGCCAGGTGATAGTCCAGCAACTCCCCCCTCGCCAGAATACCGTCGACTTCCCGCAGGCCAACCTCCGGCCCATCCCGCTTGGCCAACGCAACAGCCCTGTTCAGTTCCACCACCGCCGACGGCCAATGCCGCTGGAGCACGTCATACAGCCCGACAATTTCCACCCAGTCGGTCTCTTCCGCCGTCGCCGCTTCGGCATGCACCGCCGCTATCGCCGCCTGCACGGTATACGCACCGAACGCGCGGCTTTGCAGGGCCTGGCGCACCAGCTCGCAACCTTCGTCAATGCGTCGCCGGTCCCACAGGCTACGGTCCTGCTGCTCGAGCAATACCAGGTTGCCCTGGCCATCGGTACGCGCCCGCTGCCGGGATGCCTGCAGCAACATCAGGGCCAGCAGGCCGACCGCCTCCGGGTCGGGCAACAATTGCACCAGCAGCCGCGCCAGGCGAATGGCTTCATCGCTCAGTTCCTGCTGCAACAGCGCCTCGCCTGACGACGCCGAATAGCCCTCGTTGAACACCAGGTAGATCACCCGCAGCACGCTCTCCAGGCGCTCGGGCAGTTCGCTGAGCTCCGGCACCTGATAAGGGATGCCCGCATCACGGATCTTGGCCTTGGCACGCACGATACGCTGGGCGATGGTGGCCGGGCTCTGCAGGAAAGCGCGAGCGATCTGCTCGGTGGTCAGGTCGCAGACTTCACGCAGGGTCAGCGGTACCTGGGCATCGGCGGACAACGCCGGGTGGCAGCAGGTGAAGATCAGCCGCAGACGGTCGTCGGCCAACAGCTCTTCTTCGCTTGGGTCCTGCGCGTGGCCGTCGAGCTGCATGCTCAGGTCCGCCTGGGAACGGTCGAAACGGGCGCGCCGGCGCAGCGCATCGATGGCCTTGAAGCGGCCGGTGGAGACCAGCCACGCCCGCGGGTTATCGGGAATACCGTCGCGCTGCCAGCGCTCGACGGCGATGAAGAAGGCGTCGTGCATGGCCTCCTCGGCCAGGTCGAAATCACCCAGCAGGCGGATCAGCGTCGCCAGGATGCGCCGTGACTCGCTCCGGTAGACCGCCTCGACCTCAGCACGCACTTGCGCCAGTGCCGTCATCAGTCGGGCATCCGCTGGGTCACCACCTCCACCAGGCGGTCCAGGCTTTCTCCCCAGCCCTGGTGAAAGCCCATTTCCTCATGGGCGCGGCAATCGGCGGCGTTCCAGTGCCAGGCGCGGGCGGTGTAACGGGTTTTGCCCTGCTCCTCGTCAAAACTGATCACGGCAGTCATGAAAGCCTTGTCCGAAGGCACCCAGCCTGGGCCGAAGGCATCGGTGAACACCAGCCGCCGAGGCGCGGCGATTTCCAGGAACACGCCCTGGTTCGGGTACTCGCTGCCATCCGGCGCCCGCATCAGGGTGCGGAACAGGCCACCGATCCACAACTGCATCTCGCACTCCGGGGTGGTCATGCCGTGCGGCCCCCACCACTGCATCAGCCACTGGGGATCGGTCCAGGCGCGGAACACCTTGGCCGGTGGCGCGTCGATCAGGCGGCTGATGGACAACTCGTGTTGCGCTTGCGCGGGGTGTGCAAGGCTCATGCTGGTAGGTCTCCATTGCTGTCAGGGTTGCAGTTCGCGCACCGGCCGCACCTCGACACTGCCGACCCGCGCGGCGGGGATGCCCTTGGCGATGTTCAGCGCCTCGTTCAGGTCGCGGGCTTCCACCAGGTAGAAGCCCGCCAGTTGCTCCTTGGTCTCGGCGAACGGGCCATCGGTCAGGCTCATGTGCCCGTTGCGCATGCGCACTGTGGTGGCGGTCTGCACCGGCTTCAGCGCCTCGGCCGCCAGCATTCGCCCGGAGCCTTGGATGGATTCGGCATACGCCATGCATTCGGCGTCTTCCGGGCTGTCGGGCAGGCTGTGCAGCAGCCCCTCGTCACAATAGACCAGGCACAGGTATTTCATGGTCGCCTCCAGGGCTTTGGCAAAGTGCGTTTGGCGATAACGGCTCAGGGCTTGAGATCGAACAGGGCTTTCTGGGTTTCCATGTCGAACGGCGCCGACCAGTGCTCGTGGATGACCTGCCACTGGCCACCTTGACGACGATAGCCCACGGTGGCGCGCATGAAGCCGCACTGGCTTTCATTGTCCGCAGGGCCACAGCGGTTCAGCCAGTGGGCCAGGGCCAGGTCGCCAGCGGCATGCACGGTAAGTTCGGCGAACTCGAAAACCATCGGGCCGGGGCACATGCCCATGCACATTTCCCAGTGCGCCTGGTAGGTTGCCTTGCCTTTGAACTGCAGGGCCTGGATGGCATCGAAGGCGACGATGTCGTCGGCATAGGGAGCGATGATGTTGGGGATGTCGCGGTCGCGCACGGCCTGCATCCAGCGCTCGATCAATTGGCGGATCTCGGTTTCGGCTGCGGTGCTCATCGGGGGTTCCTCCGACAGGTCATGGGTGATTGGGCACGCGGTGCGGCGTGCTTTCACCTATGGTCGAACGGGAACTGGAGGAATCGACAGGCAGGGGAAACAATTCTGCACGGTGACGGCAGAATACCTGCGAGAAATAGCGAAAAGCAGGCTGGCTCAGGCCATTGCGGCTTGCTCAAAGACCTCATCAGCCCACTGGTTGAGGCTTTTGCCGGCAGCACGGGCAGCAACACTCGCGGCGGCATGAACTTCGGGCCGAATACGCAACATTACTTTGCCCGAAGCAGGTTTTTCCGGCGCAATGCCCTGCTCAGCACAATCGGCCAGGTAGTCTTCCAGCGCACCGCGAAATGCCTCATGCAGCTCGGGCACCGAGCTTGCGTGAAAACTGATGATGTCACGCATACCAAGCACTCGGCCGACGAAAATATCGTCACGCGCGTCGTACTCGATACGGGCGGCGTAGCCTTTGTAGCGCATGCAACTCATATCCTGACTCCTGCCCGCATGAGGAATTCACGGGCTTCTTCAATCTGATACCGCTTGGCTTCCTTGCCTGGATGAGGCCGATGGCATCTCCAGAATTGGCCACCAAGCACCAGTTTGACTCTGGAGCCTTGCCGCTCCAGCACCTCACCGCCCAGATGGAGTACCAATGCCTCGATCTCGGAGAAAGCCAACGACGCCGTGGTCGGCGTTCGGAAAATTGCGTCGAGGATCTTGCGGTATCGAGTGTTCATCGAAAAATGCTATCAAACAAAGATAGCACTTTTTCCTCGATATTCATTCAGGATTTTTCTGGCGCTTGAACTGCAATACGGTTGACAGCCCTGACACCAGCAGGCTGGTGAAAGGGCCATCGACACCAGGCAAATGTCCGATCAACCCTGCTGACAACCCTCACCCATGGCCCGGTACTGAATGGTGTGCACCTGGCCCTGGTGGTCCTCGTAGGTCATGGTCGCAGGTACCACTTCGCAGACGTTGGGGATGGTCGACAGGTTGATCACCCGCTTGATGTCCAGGTTCATGGAGTAGTCGTACTGCTGGGCGACGGGCTCGCTGGAGACGGGTCTGGCCTCATCGGCGAGGGCGAACGAGGACATACCGACCAATGCAAGAATCAGTAATGGTTTCATGTGAGTTTGCCTTTTGAGCATTCAAGCTGATCGATTGACTTCTATTGCCGTGCTCGGCGCGGAGAAGTTGCCATCTGCGATGAAGATGGCACGAAGTACCGATCCCGCTTCGTACTGCCAGTGGGGATGGATAAAAGTCTACTCCCGGCCCGGAATAGTTGAACCCCGAACTCGGACATTCACCCTTGCCAGATATGCAACAATCTGCGACAAGTTCAGCGCAAAATATCGGGCCAGAGCCTCTGGCCACCTTTCAGGGCAGGGCGCGCGATTTCTGAAAATTTGGATTGTTCGAAACTTTCGGCCCCGGAACGCCGGCTGCTGGACCACTTTTACCGCCAGCACGGCTCACGCATGCGTGCTGCGGGCGATGCTGAGCTGTGGGTAGCGCGAGGCCCTGGCATCATCGCGGGCTTGAGCCTGAGCCCGGTAGGCGATGGCTTCTGGCTGACCGGGTTGTTCGTCGACCCGCAACGGCGCAGCCAGGGGGTGGCCGGGCGGTTGGTCGAGGCGGCGCTGGCGCAGGCTGGCGGGCCCACCTGGCTGTTCTGCCACCCGGACCTTGCGCCCTTCTACCAGCGCCTGGGCTTCGACATCGCCCAGCTGCTGCCGCAAGCCCTGGCTGGCCGCCTGCAGCGCTACCAGCGCAGCAAGCGCCTGGTAGCAATGCAACGAGGTCAGTCGTCGCTGGCGTCGAGCCCGGGGAACAGCACCTCGGTGTAGCCGAACCGGGAAAAGTCCTGGATGCGTGACGGGTACAGCCGGCCGATCAGGTGGTCGCATTCATGCTGCACCACCCGCGCATGGAAGCCGTCGGCAAAGCGGTTGATCGGGTTGCCCTGGGGGTCGATGCCTTCATAGCAGATGTGCTTGAAACGCGGTACCACGCCGCGCAGGCCAGGCACCGACAGGCAACCTTCCCAACCGTCCTCGATCTCGCTGGACGTCGGCGTGATGACCGGGTTGAGCAGGATAGTCTGCGGCACCGGTTCGGCATTCGGGTAACGCTCGCTGCGCTCGAAGCCGAAGATCACCAGCTGCAGGTCAATGCCGATCTGTGGCGCGGCCAGGCCCACACCGCCCACATGGCGCATGGTTTCGAACATGTCGTCGATCAGTTGCTGCAGTTCGGCGCTGCCGAGCATATGTTCGGGCACTGGCGGGGCGATGCGCAGCAGGCGTTCGTCGCCCATCTTGAGAATGTCACGGATCATCGGGGGTTCGGCTCGGAAGATTGATGCTCGCTCGGTACAGGGTGCTCATGGCCCAGCACGGTAATGGTTTCGCCGGGCTTGTGCTCATCGACGTCCTTCTCGCCAGGGTTCTTGCCCTCGCTCGACATGTGCTCGATCACCGCATTCATCTCCGCACCCAGCAGCAAAACGGCGGCGGAGATATAGAAATACAGCAATAGCACGATGATTGCACCGATACTGCCGTACATGGCGTTGTAATCGGCAAAGGTCTTCACGTAGTAGGCAAAGCCCAGCGACGCCAGGATCCACACCACCACCGCCAGCACCGAGCCCGGTGTGATGAAGCGGAATTCCTGCTTCACATCCGGCATCACGTAATAGATCAGCGCCACCGCCACCATCATCAGGATGATGATCGCCGGCCAGCGCAGGATGGTCCACACGGTGACGATCACCTCCTGCATGCCGATCTGGGCGGCAATCCACTCCATCACCTGCGGCCCCAGCACCATCAGCGCCGCAGCCACCAGCAGCATGCCGGCAATGCCGACTGTGTAGATGATCGACAACGGAATGCGCTTCCATACCGGGCGGCCCTCGGGCACATCGTAGGCGGCGTTCATCGCGCTCATCATCAGGCGCACACCGGCCGATGCGGTCCACAGGGCAATCACGATACCCACCGACAGCAGCCCGCCCTTGGACTGCTGCAACTGGTCGATCACCGGGTTGACCTGTTCCAGTGCCTGGGGTGGCAGCACCAGTTCCGATTGCAGGCGCAGCCAGGAAAAGAAGTCCGGCAGGTGCAGGAAACCGATCAGGGCGATCAGGAACAGCAAGAAGGGAAACAGTGAGAACAGCATCTGGTAGGCCAACGCGGAAGCGTAGGTCGACATCTCGTCGTCGAGAAATTCCTTGACAGTGCGTACCAGCACGCGGTGCAGGGGCAGGCCGCGCAGGTCGGGGAAAATCATAGCGTCTCCTTTCGCCGCTTGATTCGTGAGTACATGGGTAAGTCTAATAGACCATGCCGTTACTGTGCTGATCCCGGCCATGCTGCAAGAATTTGCTTACGCCAGTACCGGCCTTTTCGCGGGTAAACCCGCTCCCACAGGTCCTACGCAAGTTCAAGCACTGTGCAGCACCTGTGGGAGCGGGTTCACCCGCGAAATGGCCGGGACAGGTCACTCACATCAAGGCTTTTTCACCGCATCCTTCACGTTGCCCTTGATCTGTTGCCCCTCGCCCTTGAGCTCCTGCGCCTCGCCCTCGGCCCGCAGCCGCTCGTTGTCGGTCACTTTGCCGACACCCTGCTTGACGTTGCCGATCGCTTCGTTGGCCAGGCCTTTCGCTTTGTCTTTGGTACCGCTCATGGCAAAACTCCTGCAATTGGAGGCACAAGGACCGTGCCGACAGTCGGTGGACCCGACGCCTTCGCCAAGCGTTCCAACAGTTTTTTTGCCTTCGAACCGAGCGGCAAGGCGGTTGGCAAACCTTGCTCCGCTACACGCCACCCCTCACAATGCAGGCCTTCATAGCGTCAACCCGCAGGAACCTGCATGAAACTCGACAAACCCGCCGCCATCGCCCGGCGCAACGAAGCACTGGCCCGCCCGGTGCTGACCAGCAGCAACACCCTGTTCGCCATCCTCGACCGCAAGCGCAACCTGTGGTGGTTCGAGGTGCCGGTGGCCCTGCTGCGCAAGGGCCAGCCCGACTGGGTCAACCTGCTGCTGCACACCCCGGAAAGCGACGAGCTGCAGCACCTGAAGGTGCCGACCAACTTCCTGCGCGCTCACCAGGAACAAATGGAAGTGCGCAACCCGGGCAAGCGCCGCTCGACCATCAGCCTGGCCCTCAGCGCCGACCGCGACTCGCTGCTGCGCGACACCCGCCCCGGTGGCGAGCAGCTGGACTTCCGTACCTTCGTGCAGGCCTGATCAGGCCTTTTCGATGCGATCGTCATGGATGACGATGCGGCCCTGCTTGAACAACCCGCCGATGGCCTTCTTGAAGTTGCCCTTGCTGACGTTGAACAGCTTGCTGATCAGCGCCGGGTCGCTCTTGTCGCTCACGTTCAGCACCCCGCCTTCGGCATCCAGGCGCGCCATGATCTGCTCCTGCAGGCTGTCGGCCAAGGCCGCGCCGACCGGTTGCAGGCTGAGGGCGATCTTGCCGTCCTGGCGCACTTCCTTGATGAAGCCCTTCTCGTGCATGCCCGAGCGCAGGAACTTGAAAACTTCGTTCTTGTGGATCAGGCCCCAGTGGCGATTGTTGATGATCGCCTTGAAGCCCATAGGCGTCTCGCCGGCCACCAGCAGCTCGACCGGCTGGCCCACCTGGTAGTCCGCCGGGGTGCGGTCCAGGTAGCGGTCCAGGCGTGAGGTGGCAGTGATGCGGCGGGTGCGCTTGTCGAGGTACACGTGCACCACGCAGTAGTCGCCGATCTTCAGCGGCCGCGCCTCTTCCGAGTACGGCATCAGCAGGTCCTTGGACAGGCCCCAGTCAAGGAAGATGCCGGCACCGTTGATGTCCTTGACCTTGAGGCTGGCGAATTCGCCGACCTGCACCTTGGGCTTCTCGGTGGTGGCGATCAGCTGGTCTTCGCTGTCCAGGTAGATGAACACGTTCAGCCAGTCATCGACCTCGGTTTCGGCGTTTTTCGGGATGTAGCGCCCGGGCAGCAGGATCTCGCCGTCGGCGCCGCCGTCCAGATACAGGCCGAAGTCCACGTGTTTCACGATTTGCAAACTGTTGTAACGCCCAAGCAGAGCCATTTCCGATGTTCCTCAAGACAAGGTGGCTATTCTACACCTGAAGCCAGCGCGCCGCCCGACCGCTGATGCGGTGGAACCGTCAGCCCCTCGTCGCGTCTACCGTCTGGCCAGCCCCCAGCAAGGAACAGCACATGCCGCTACGCCTGTTCAAAGCCCTGCTCATCGCCATCGGCTTCGCCCTGGCCCTGGCCGCCTGCAGCCGCATCGACCTGGCCTACCGCAACCTCGACCGCCTGGTGCCGTGGTCGCTGGACGACTACCTGGCCATGAACAGCGAGCAGAAGGCCCTGCTTGACGACCGCCTGCGCGAGCACCTGGCCTGGCACTGCAAGACCCAATTGCCCGGCTACCTCGACTGGCTGGACCGGATACGCGCCATGGTCGCCGACGACCAGGTGACCGACCAGGCCCTGCAGCAGCGTACTCGCGAAGCCCGCGAGGCAATTGGCCGGGTGGCCGAGGAAATCACCCCTTCGGCCACCGAGTTGCTGCGCGGCATGAGCGATGCCCAGGTGGCGGAGATGCGCGAGGCGTTCCGCGAGGACATCAGCGAACGGCAGAAGAAGTATGTGGATACGCCGTTGGCCAAGCAGATCGCCCGCCGTACCGAACGCATGGAGAAACGCCTGACCCCGTGGTTCGGCGAGCTGACCGCGGTGCAGAAGCAACGCGTGCAGGCCTGGTCCCAGGCGCTGGGCGACCAGAACCGCGAATGGATCGCCAATCGAGCGCACTGGCAGCAGCAATTGCTGCTGGCGATGAACCAGCGCAACGACGCCAGCTTCGAGCCGCGCCTGGCGACGTTGTTACAGCGCAAGGAGAGTTTGTGGACGCCGGAGTACCGGGCGGCGTATCAGAATACCGAGCAGCAGGCGCGCAGCTTGCTGGTCGACCTGGTGCAGCAGAGTACCCCGCAGCAGCGGCGGTTTCTGGAGGAAAAATTGAGCAAGGTCCGGACTGATTTCAGTGAGTTGAAGTGTTTGAAGGGTTAACTGGGAAAAGCAGGGCCGGCCTCTTCGCGGGTAAACCCGCTCCCACAGGTACGGCACAGGATTTGAAACCAGTGGGGTCCCTGTGGGAGCGGGTTTACCCGCGAAGAGGCCGGGCCTGATAAAACAAGATCACCGCCCCTTGCGCCGATACGGAAACACATCGATCACCTTCCCTTCACGAATCGCCGCCTGCAGCCCCTTCCAGTAATCCGCATCGTACAACTCCCCATGCAAGCGGCTGAACAACCGCCGCTGGCCGATATCGGCAAACAGGAACGGCGGGAACTCCTCGGGGAACACGTCATGCGGGCCGATCGAGTACCACGGCTCGCCCGACATCTCGTCCTCCGGGTAACGCGGCGGCGGGATATGGCGGAAGTTCACCTCGGTCAAAAAGCTGATCTCGTCATAGTCATAGAACACCACCCGGCCATGGCGGGTAACGCCAAAGTTCTTCAACAGCATGTCGCCAGGGAAGATATTCGCCGCCGCCAGCTGCTTGATGGCCAGGCCGTAATCCTCCAGCGCCTCCAGCACCTGGCCCTCGCTGGCGTGCTCCAGATACAGGTTCAGCGGCGTCATGCGCCGCTCGGTCCAGCAGTGGCGGATCAGCACCGTGTCACCTTCCAGCGCCACGGTCGATGGCGCCACCTCCAGCAGTTCGGCCAGGCACTCCGGCTCGAACTTGCTGCGCGGGAAGCGAAAATCGGCAAACTCCTGGGTATCGGCCATCCGCCCAACGCGGTCGACGCTTTTCACCAGCCGGTACTTGTCGATCACCGTGGCACGGTCGACCGTCTTCGACGGTGAAAAGCGATCCTTGATGATCTTGAACACGGTGTTGAAGCCCGGCAGGGTGAACACGCTCATGACCATGCCACGCACCCCGGGCGCCATGACGAAGCGGTCGTCGCTGTTGGCCAGGTGGTTGATCAGCGCCCGGTAGAACTCCGACTTGCCGTGCTTGTAGAAACCGATGGAGGTATACAGCTCGGCCACGTGCTTGCCCGGCAAGATGCGCTTGAGGAAGTTGACGAACTCCGCCGGCACCGGCACATCGACCATGAAGTACGAGCGGGTGAAGGAAAAGATGATCGACACCTCGGCCTCGTCGGTGATCAGCGCATCGGCCTCGATGCCGTGCCCTTCGCGGTGCAGCAGCGGGATTACCAGCGGCCACTGCTCGTCGCTGTTGAACAGCCGGCCAACCAGGTAGGCACCCTTGTTGCGGTACAGCACCGGCACGAACAGCTCCAGCGCCAGCGCTGGGTCCTTGCACACCCAGTCCGGCAGGCACTCGCGCAATTGCTCTTGCAGGCGTGTCAGGTCGCCCTCCAGGTCACCGTATGGCACATCGAACGGGTAATCGGTGAACACCGCCCGGAGCAGGCTCTTGAGCCCGCCGTCCGGCCGATAGGTACGGGTCTGCGCGGCGCGCTCGCGGCCGCGCATCGAGGGCCGGGTGGTATGGATGAACATGCAGCCGTCGCTGATCAGGTCATGGCTGAACAGGCTGCAGAACAGCGAGTTGTACCAGGTCTCGGACAGCTCGTCGTCCAGCCGCGGGTCGATCAGGTGGATGTAGGCATTCTTCACCAGTGGCCATTGCTCGACGTCGAGCAGCACCTCCTCGGCAAAGCCCTGACGCAGCCAGCCGTTGACCTCGGCGACCTTCTCTTCGTAGAGGTTGATGCGGGCGGCGGCGGCATGCTGGATCTCCTGCCAGCGCGCCTGCTCGAAGCGCTGGCGGGCACCGAGGGTGATGCGCTGGAAGTGGTCGCGGTAGTCGTCGAAGCCGGCGAGGATCATCCGGGCGATTTCGACTGCTGGCCAGGGCTGGGACATGCGAAGACCTCGGTGCGGTGTTGAGTTACAGAGCTTAGTCGCCTCTTGGTTTTTGCGGAGCCTGTGCCGACCTCTTCGCGGGTAAACCCGCTCCCACAGGTTCTGTGCAATGCACGGCCCTGTGGTAATCCTGTGGGAGCGGGTTTACCCGCGAAGAGGCCGGCACAGATTTACACCGCAAGAAAGCACAAGAATCCCTTGGCCCCCTGACGTACACTCGCGCCCCTGCCCCGCCTCCGGAGACCGCTGTGAGCCCCATCGCCCTAGCCCGCCTGCTGACCCTTGCCGCCGTCTGGGGGGCGAGCTTCCTGTTCATGCGCATCATCGCCCCCGAACTGGGTACGGTGCCGACGGCGTTCTTCCGTGTGTCCATCGCCTGCCTGGGCCTGGTTGCACTGCTCGCCGCCGCCCGCGTGCGCTGGGATTTCCAGGGCAAGCTCGGCGCCTGCCTGGTGCTGGGCATGATCAACTCCGGCATCCCCGCCACGTTCTACTCCGTGGCCGCCCAGGTACTGCCTGCCGGCTACTCGGCAATCTTCAACGCCACCACGCCGTTGATGGGCGTGCTGGTCGGCGTGCTGTTCTTCCGCGAACCAATGACCCTGGCCAAGCTCTGCGGCATCTTCCTGGGCCTGTTCGGCGTCGGCATCCTCAGCGGCGCCGGCCCGGTGGCCCTGGACCTGGCCCTGCTGCAAGGCGCACTTGCCTGCCTGGCGGCCACCACCTGCTACGGCTTTGCCGGCTTCCTCGCCCGCCGCTGGGTCAGCGGCCTGGACAGCCGTCTGTCGGCACTGGGCAGCATGCTCGGCGCCACCCTGATGCTGAGCCCGCTGTTCGCCTGGAGCGCGCTGACCCAGCCGCCTGCCAGCTGGGGTGGCTGGCAGGTGTGGCTGTCGTTGATGGGGCTGGGCCTGCTGTGCACAGCGTTCGCCTACATCCTGTACTTCCGCCTGCTGGAGGAGATCGGCCCGGTCAAGGCCAGCACCGTGACCTTCCTGATTCCGGTATTCGGCGTATTGTGGGGGGCGTGGCTGCTGGACGAACCGCTGTCGATGGCGCACCTGTACGGCGGCCTGCTGATTGGCCTGGCATTGTGGCTGGTGCTGCGCCCGGCACGAAGCTGAAGCGGGGTACAGGATGAACGACGCGTACAAGAAGGTGCTGTTCCGCCTGGAGCAGGACGAAAACGGCTACCCGCCCGCCTCGGTCGAGGGCCTGTGGGCCAAGGCCGTGGAAGGCGGCTATGCCGTCGACAACATTCCCTTCCATGTCTACGGCATCGCCCCGGGCGACGTGATCGGCACCCGTGAGGACGCCGGCGAAACCTGGTTCGCCGAACTGCGCCGCAGCAGCGGCAGCTCGGTGTTCCGGGTGATCGTCAAGCCCCCGGAAACCCTGGACCAGGTATGCGCGGCCTTGCACGACTTCGGCTGCAACTGCGAAACCGAGCAGGCGGTGAAGATGCTGGCGGTCGAGGTCCCGCCGCAGCGCTCGCTCGACACCTTGCTCTACTACCTGCTCACCCAGCGCGAAGCCGGCCTGCTGGACTTCGAGGAAGGCGTACTGCGCCACGCCATCCCCGAAGAATTTCGCTAGGGCCTACGCCTCGGCCAGGCGCGCGGCGGGCTTGCGAAACACGAACAGCAGGCCCACCACGATCAGCCCCATGCCCAGCAGGCTGAGCGGCGCCAGGCGGTTGCCGAAGATCAGCAGGTCCATCACCGCGGTCACTGCCGGCACCAGGTAGAACAGGCTGGTGACATTGACCAGGTTACCCTTGGCGATCAGCCGGTACAGCAGCAGGGTCGCCAGCAACGAGACCACCAACCCCATCCACAGCAGCGCGCCGACGAAACCACCAGTCCACTCCACATGCAACGGCTGCAGCGGCGCGAACAGCGCGCACATGGCAAAGCCGGCCAGATACTGCAGAGGCAGCGTGCCCATGGGGTTGTCGGTGATGCGCTTCTGCAGGATTGAGCCGAAGGTCATGCTGACCAGGGCCAGCAAGGCGAACAGCATCCCCGCCAGCGACACCCCGCCCAGGTTGATGCCCTGGTAGACCACCATGATCAACCCGCCAAGCCCCAACCCCAGGCCGAACAAGCGGCTCCAGGAGCGCTGGCGCTCCATCAGCACCACGGTCAGGATCGGTTGTACCCCCATCACCGTGGCCATGACGCCGGGGGTAACGTGGGTATCGAGCGCCAGCAGATAGAAGATCTGATAGGCGCCGAGTAACACAGAGCCGGTACCCAGGGCTCGCAGGATGGCCCCGCGACTGCGCGGCCAGCGTAGCCCCAGCAACGGGCCGATCAACAGCAGGCCGGCCAGGGCCAGCGCCGAGCGCAACAGCAGGAAGGCGAACGGGCTGGCGTGTGCCAGGCCAAGTTTGGAAACGATCGCCCCGCTGCTCCACAGCAGGACGAACAGGCTGGTAGTGGCCGCCGAGGCCACGGATGCTTTGCTAAAGACAGACATTTATTGCCACCTGATTCAAGGCGAATAAGCCAGACGGACGGCGTGTGCTTCAGCGTGGGAAGTCGCCGACCGTGTTCAGTAGGTTGCGTGTGCGAAGGGATGCGGCCAGAAGCCGATCAGCCCAGCACGACCACGCAAGCAGGCGGAGCTACGCCGCCTACGACGCCACTGACAGGTGGTGGTGGATAGTGACTGATCATCGCCGGCTGCTGGCAGCCACGCACGACCATGCCCGCGACTGGCGCGATGGCAAAGCTTGTGGTGGAAGGGCTGGCTGGCATGAACAGGTCTTCGGGAAGAGAACAGTGGGCTGGACTATAGCCCGGTGTTTCCTGGCTGGCAACTACCCCGCCGGCCATGATCCCGTGTAGGAGCGGCCTTGTGTCGCGAGGGGGCGCGAAGCGGCCCCAGTTCTTTGCATCCACGCCGATATTGCCGGGGCCGCTTCGCGCCCCATCGCCGGCAAGCCGGGCTCCCACAAGTACAGCGCAGGCCTCAAGATTTTTCGCGGTCCCTATGGGAGCCTGGCTTGCCGGCGATGGGCTGCGCAGCAGCCCCAGTGACGTTAACTGGCTGGTAAGGGGCCGCGTGTGTATTGGTTAATTTCTCACCACCCCGATTCGTCTGAATGCGAAACGCAGCCCGCATTCACCCGTTTCGAGGACCACCAATGAACGTATCCGCCTGGCTCTACCGGCCAGCCCAGGTCACCTGCCTGCTGCTGGTCAGCGCCTACGCCCACGCCGCCAAGCCCGGCGACGTGTTCCAAGACTGCAAGGACTGCCCCGAGATGGTCGTGCTGCCCGCCGGCAGCTATGTAATGGGTGCCCCCGACGACGAAGTCGGCCGCCAGCCCGACGAGGGCCCGCTGCACACCGTGACCTTCGCCAAGCCCTTCGCCATGAGCCGCTACCAGGTCACCGCCGGCGAACTGGACGCCTACATCAAGGCCACCGGCACCGTCATCAAGAGCGGCGACGACCGCCCTGGCCGCTGGTGCGAAGCCAGCAAGCCCAGCTACAAGCAAGGCCCCCGCCAGCCGGCGGTGTGCGTCGACTACGACGAAGTGCAGGCCTACACCCGATGGCTGGCGAAAACCACCGGCAAACCCTACCGCATGGTCAGCGAAGCCGAACGCGAATATGCCGCCCGTGGTGGCTCCAGCGGCCCGTTCCCCTTCCCCTTCGACGAACCGGGCAAGTACGAAATCAGCAAGCACGCCAACACCTATGGTCCCAAGGACGGCTACGCCTTCACCGCCCCGGTGGGCAGCTACCCGCCCAATGCCTTCGGCATGTACGACATGCACGGCAACGTCTACGAATGGGTCGCCGACTGCTACCACGACAGCTACGAAGGCGCCCCCACCGACGGCAGCGCCTGGATCCAGGACCCCAAGTGCATCCGCGCGCACATGCGCGGCAACGACTGGGGCGAACCGCCGATCTTCTCCCGCTCGGCCAACCGCAACGACCGCCTCAAGACCACCCGCGGTGACTTCCTCGGCTTTCGCGTAGCACGCGAACTGTGAAGTTGTGACGCGGTTAACGCAGCACCGGGCAAAAAAATCGCCAATAAGAATCGTTCCGGTTTTTCACAGGTGCTGCGTCCTATAGCTGACATAGAAAAAAACCCTCTGCCAACGAGACCGCAATAGATGTCCAAGTCCCTCCCCGGCCCGCTCAACCCGCTTGCCAAAGCGTTACTGATCCGTCATTCCCTTCGCCCCCAGCGCGCGTTAACCCGCATCGGCCTGGGCCTGGCGATATCCGCTGCGATGGTTGCCCAGGTGCAGGCACAGGAGTGGACCCTGGACATTCCAGCGCAGTCGATGAACTCGGCGTTGCAGGCACTGGCCAGGCAGACCGATACCCAGTTGCTGTACAGCCCGGAGGACATCAATGGGCTGCGCTCCACGGCCCTCAAGGGCCGGCATGACCTGCAGTCTTCGCTGCGGACACTGCTGCAAGGCACCGGGCTGCGTTACCAGATCGATGGCAACACCGTAACGGTGACGGCCAGTTCGGGCGCACAGGCCGGCCAGGTCGAGCTTTCGGCGACCAACGTCAATAGCGTGGGCCTTGGTGCCACCACCGAAGGCACGGGCTCCTACACCACCGGTGTCACCAACACTGCCACCAAGATGAACCTGTCGATACGTGAGACGCCCCAGTCGATCAGTGTGATCACCCGCCAGCGCATGGACGACCAGCAGCTCAACAGCGTGACCCAGGTGCTGAACCAGACACCGGGCATCACCATGTCCCAGGACGGTGGCCTGCGCTACAACATCTACTCCCGCGGCAGTGCCATCAACACCTACCAGCTTGACGGCGTGACCACCACCCAGGAAAACCAGACCCGCAACATGCCCAGCACCTTGCTGGACATGACCATTTACGACCGCGTCGAAATCGTCCGCGGCGCCACCGGCCTGATGACCGGCGCCGGTGAACCCGGCGGCGTGGTCAACCTCATTCGCAAACGCCCGACCCGCGAATTCCAGTCGCACATCCAGGGCACTGTCGGCTCCTGGGACTCCTACCGCAGCGAAGTCGATGTTTCCGGCCCCTTGACCGAGGGCGGCAACCTGCGCGGGCGCATGGTGGCGGCCAAGCAGAAAAGCGGCAGCTTTCGCGACTGGTACAAGGAAGACAAGGACATTCTCTACGGTGTTCTCGAAGCGGACCTGAACGACGCCACCCTGGTGCGTTTCGGCGTCGATTACCAGAAGTTCAAGGCCACCGGTTCACCGGGTGTGCCGCTGTTGTTCACCAACGGCAAGCAGACCAACTTCTCCCGCTCGACCAGCTCCGGCGCCCGCTGGATGTACGACGAGCTGGAAACCACCAACTATTTCATGGCCGCCGAGCACACTTTCGCCAATGACTGGCAACTCAAGCTGGCCGCGAACTACATGGATTCCAATCGCGATAACTACAACGGCTCTTATCAGACCTCTTCGGGCCGAGCGTGGATCAATGAAGAAACCGGCGCTGCGCGAATGTTGCGTTACAACGCTGAAGCCGACCAGACCCAGCGCGGCCTGGACCTGACGCTGCAGGGGCCTTTTTCCCTGTTCGGGCGCACCCACGAGTTCATCACCGGTTTCAACTATCAGGATTACAAGAACGATCACACCGGTTATGACGTAGGCAACACAACCGTCAACTTCTATGACTGGGACAACTACCTGCCTCGGCCTACCGATACTGGCGCACTGGGGGAAATTCTCGACATCAAGAGCAGCCAGCGAGGCGCCTACGCGGCATTCAAGTTCAACCTGATGGACGACCTCAACGTAATCGTGGGCGCGCGCACCTCCGACTATGACTACGACTATTACTACTGGCCTACTACGAACGTCAAAATGCACGAGCGGGGTGAAGTAACACCGTACGCGGGCATCATCTATGACCTGACCCCCGAGCAATCGGTGTACGCCAGCTATACCGATATCTTCAAGCCACAATCCAACCTCGATCGTAACGGTTCGGTCATTGGCCCTGTCATAGGCAGCAACTACGAAGTAGGCTGGAAAGGGGCGTTCTACGACGGGCGTCTGAACGCCAGTACGGCATTGTTCCTGGTCAAGCGTGACAACCTGGCGGTGCAGGATGGCGACGCGATCGTGCCAGGCACGCTCGACCAGCAAGCCTACAAGGGCGCAAAGGGTACCGAAACCAAGGGTATCGACCTGGAACTGTCGGGTGAGGTACTGCCTGGTTGGCAGGTCATGACCAGCTACAGCCATGCCCGCACGGAGGACGCCGATGGCGTGCGCCAGCTGACGCAGTACTCCATGGACACCTTCCGCTTCTGGAACACCTATCGCTTCCAGGGTGACTGGAACAGGCTGACGGTGGGTGGCGGGGTGTCCTGGAACTCCAGCATGTCGCTCTACTACAACAGCCTCAAAGCCCGAGCCACCCAGGATGACTACACGGTTGCCAGCCTGATGGCGCGCTATCAGGTCACCGACCATCTGGCCGCCACCCTGAACCTGAACAACATCTTCGACGAGAAGTACTACTCGGGTATCGGCGGCAGTGTTGGCCATTACGGTGACCCGCGTAATGCCACCATGAGCCTGCGCTACGACTTCTAGGCCGACAGCCACCTGTACCGTTGTAGTCGAAGCGGCGTCATCCACACAGGATGACGCCGCTTTTTTTCGTCTCGGTGACGGCACTGCCGACATGAAAAACCTGTGGGGCCCAGGTTGAAGGTGGGCCCCACAGGTCATTCAGCTGGGCTTGGCGGATCAGCCCGGGACCGGCTCCGCCACCAGCCTGGCCGCCAGCCCCTCGATCACGTCCCGATGTTTGAGGATGTCATAGTGACCCGCTGCAACCGTGTGGTTCTCGCGGCTTCCGTGAACCGCGAAACGTTGGCCATGGTCACCAGCCCACCAGCACAAGGCAGCGGCACGGGTCGTCGGCAATGCCGGCAAGCGCTCCGACAACGCCTTCAGTTGCATCGCCACGGCAAAGGTGTGGGCCAGTTCGGCGCTTTCTACACTGGCGAAGGCCGACGATGCCCGCAGCCCCGAGCGTACCTCATCGATCAGCCGCTCAAGCAGCGGAACACCACTGCCCGGCGCAACGGCCGGCAGCGCCACCTGCTCCTTGGCCAGCCCCAGCAGCACACTCAGGAAGCTGCCAAGGTCGTCACTCCAGTCCGCAGCCGGCGTTGCCGACGCACCGGTGGGGATGAAACTGTCGACCAGGCCAAGCATCGATACTTGCTGGCCCTGGGCTTCCAGCTCCTGGGCCACCAGCACCGCCAGCGTGCCACCCAGCGACCAGCCGGCAAGCTGGTATGGCCCTTCGGGCTGCTTCTGGCGAATGTACTGGGCATAGTCGATCGCCATGGCCTGCAACGAATCATCCTGCCAGTTGCGATCGAGCAGCATGCGGCATTGCACGCCGTAAACGCTGCAATGCCCTTCCAGTCGACGCGCCAGCGGCTCGTAGTCGAACACCGTGCCAAAGCCTGCATGCAGGCAGAACAGAGGCCTGGCCCCGGCTACCCGGCTGTTGAGCAGCAGCAGCGGATCAAGGGCGACTTCGGCATCGGTATAGCCGGAAAGCTCGCCAATGGTGGGCCTGGCCATGACATCACGCAGTTTCAGCTCGATCGACAGGTCGGGCCGCGCTCGTACCTTCGACAGCATCTTCAGCACACGCAACGAATCGCCCCCCAACTCGAAGAAGTTGTCATCGACACCGACTTCATCCACTTCCAGCACTTCCTGCCAGATAGCCGCCAATGCCCTCTCCGTGTCATCACGCGGAGCCACCCGCGCCGGTCGCGCGGCCAACTGCGGGGCCGGCAGCGCATTGCGATCGATCTTGCCGTTGGGCGTGAGTGGTAACGCCGGCAGCACTACCCACTGGGTCGGTACCATGTAGTCCGGCAGGTCGGCACGCAAGGCGTCACGCAATGGTGTGGCGGAAGTCGCCCCATTGCTGGTGACCAGATAAGCCACCAGTTGCTTGCCGGTAGCGCCCTCCCGGGCCACCACCACGGCATCCCGCACATCCGCCAGGTTCCGCAGCCGTGCTTCGATTTCCCCGGGCTCGATGCGGAAACCGCGAACCTTCAACTGGTTGTCCAGGCGGCCGATGAAGTCGATCACGCCATCGGCCCGACGACGCACCCGGTCACCGGTGCGGTACAGCCGCCCGCCCTGGGCAAACGGGTCGGCGACAAAGCGCTCGGCGGTCAGTGACGGGCGCTGGTGATACCCGCGCGCTACACCCTCGCCACCAATGTAGAGCTCCCCGGCCACGCCATCGGGCACCGGGTTCAGGCCCTGGTCCAGTACATGCAGCGTGCGTTGGCCAACCCGCTCACCGATCGGCGCGTACACCGCCTGGCATGACTGCTGTGCCGATACTTTCCACAACAGGGGGGTCACGACCGTTTCCGTAGGCCCGTAGCCATTGGTCAGGAACTGCGGGCGCAAGGTCCGCTTGACCAGCTCGAACAGTGCATCGGGCACCGCGTCACCGCCAAAGCAATAGATACGCACCGGCGGTGCAACCTCCTGCCGGGTTTGCGCGAACTCGGCCAGTTGCTGCAGGTACGCCGGCGGGAAGCAGGCAATGTCGATGCGTTCGGCATGCAGTACCTGCCAGGTCTGCTCGGCAGTCCACAGCTGGCTATCGCGCACCACCAGGCAACCGCCCGACGACAAGGTCGACAGCCAGCGCTCCTGGGCACCATCGAAAGCGAACGACATGAACAACAGCTCACGAGTGCTTTCATCCATCTGGTAAAGGCGGGCGATTGCCTGGCAGTGCATGCCGATCTGCCCATGGCTGACCGCCACGCCCTTGGGTTTGCCGGTGGAGCCGGAGGTGTAGATCAGGTACGCCAGGTTGGCGTCGTGCACCAGCACCTGGGGGGCATCGGACGGCAGGCTGGCGATAGCCAGAAGGTCCAGCTCCACGCAGTGCTCCACGCCGGCAAAACGCTGGCGCAAGCCGCTGCTGGTCAGCAGCAGGTGCATGGCCGAATCCTCGACAATCCACTGCAAGCGATCCTGCGGGTAGTCGATATCCAGCGGCACATAGGCGGCGCCGGTTTTCATCACTGCCAGGAAAGCCACGATCACCTCCACCGAGCGTTCCAGGGCGATGCCGACCGTAACCTCCGGGCGCGCGCCCAAGGCAATCAGGTGGTGTGCCAGGCGGTTGGCACGCTCATCCAGTTGGGCATAGCTCAACTGTCGCTCGCCACAGGCCACCGCGATTGCCTCGGGCCGCGCCTGGGCATGCCGGCCGATCAGCTCGGCCAGCCTGGGCATGGCCCGCTCGCGTGGCTGCAGGGCATTGCGAGCCTGGGCCTGCTGCGCTTGCGCCGGGGTCAGCATGTCCAGGCTGCCCACGGTGGCGTCAGGGTTGTCGAGCATGCCCGCGAGCAGCCGTTCGAAACTGCCACGAATGCTGTCGGTGGCTTGCTCCGTGAAGCGGTTGCGCAGGTAGAGGAACTCGACCGAGAGCGTCTCGCCCAGATGCACCGCCAGGTCCATGGCGTAGTTGGTCACGTCGCGGTTGCTCACCTCACCGAACTGCAGCGAGCCACCCCCGCCCTCTTGCAGGCGCTCGTCCACCGGGTAGTTCTCGAATACCACGATGCTGTCGAACAATGCTTGCCCGGCCTGCCCCGCCCAGCGCTGCACATCGGCCAAGGCTGCATGTTCGTGGTCCCGCAGTTCCAGGTTGTAGGCCTGCAGTTGCTGCAGCCAGTCGACAGTCCGTTGCTGCGGTTGAGGCGTCTGCACCACCGGCAAGGTGTTGATGAACAACCCCAGCATTTCGTCGGCGCCGGGCAAGCCGGCCGGCCGGCCGGCCACGGTGGCGCCGAAGCACACCGTGGCTTGCCCGGTATAGCGCTGAAGCAGCAGCAGCCAGGTCGCTTGGATCAAGGTGTTGGCAGTGATGCGCAGGCGCTGGGCCTGCTCACGCAGTTGCCGGGTACGCGAGGCATCCCAGCGCAGGTACAGCGCGGCGTGCCCCTGCAGGTCTGCCGACGGGCGAGCCGCCAGGCTGTCCGCCAGCCAGGTAGGGCTTTCCAGCTCTTGCAGCTTGCCTCGCCAGAACTGCTCCAGCGCCGCCTTGGGTTGCCCGGCAAGCCAGCGGATGTAATCGCCAAACCGCCCTGCCGGTGCTCGTGCAGGGTGACCATGGTAGGTCTGCAACACCTCACCGAGCAGTCGTGAAGTGCTCCAGCCGTCCATCAGAATGTGATGACGGGTCCACAGCAGGTGCAGACGCTCGTCGTCCAGCCGCACCAGCGTCAGGCGCATCAACGGCGCGACACTCAGGTCCAGGCCTTGTGCGGCGTCGGCCTCGGCCAGCGCCTGCAGCATCTGCGCACTCACCGGGCGGTCGCGCCAGTCATGCACGACCACCGGCAATTCGACCTTGCGGTAGACAAGCTGCAAAGGCTCGGCCAGGTGGGGCGCCGACCAGAACGCACTGCGCAGGATATCGTGGCAGCCGATCACCTGCTGCCAGGCTGCCACGAACCGATCGATTTCCAGACCTTTGACTTCCACCGACGTCTGGTTGATGTAAAGCGCGCCTTCAGGCCCCTGTAGCGAATGGAACAGCATGCCCTGCTGCATCGGCGACAGTGGGTAGATATCGGCCACCTGCCGTGCAACTGCCGGCAGGTCATCCAGTTGCTGTTGGCTCAGCGCGGCCAGTGGGAAGTCCGAAGGCGTTACACCACGGTTGCCAGGCTCGCAGCAATGAGCGATGAGCGCGCCAAGCTCTGCGGCATAGTCATCTGCCAACCGCTGCATGACCGCCGTGTCGTAGCGCTGCGCACTGAAGGTCCAGCCAAGTTTCAGCTCGCCGCCATATACCTGGCCGTTCAGGGCGATCTGGCTATCGAGCGGCGCATCGGCCGGTTTGGCCGCACCACCGTATTCCCGGGCGGGTGCGAACAAGCCCGACTGCTCGTCGAAGCTACCGTCGAACTGCCCGAGGTAGTTGAACACGATCTCCCCCTGAGGCAACGCAGCCAGGGCTTCACGCGCACCAGTCGGCCCCATGTACTTCAGCGCGCCATAGCCCAGGCCTTTGTTCGGCACGGCCCGCAACTGCTCCTTGATCGCCTTGATCGATTCGCCGATGCCCCCCAAGGGGCTCAACTTCACTGGGTACATGCTGGTGAACCAGCCCACCGTGCGGCTCAGGTCAATGTCGTCGAACAGGTCTTCCCGGCCATGGCCTTCCAGCCTGACCAGCACCTGTGGCTGCTCGGCCCAGCGGGCGATCACTCGAGCCAGGGCTGTCAGCAGCAAATCATTGATCTGCGTGCGATAGGCCGCCGGGGCATCATGCAACAACTGCCGCGTGGCCTCGCGGCCCAGCCGCGTACTGACCGACGCTGCGTGCTGCTGCTGGTTGCCACCCAGCGCATTGGCGCACGGCAGATGGTCGCTGGTGCCCTGCAACTGCGCTTGCCAGTAGGCAAGTTCCGCTTGCAGCGCCTCACTTTGGGCATAGGCCTGCAACTGCTGCGCCCAGGCCTTGTAGGCGCTGGTCTTGGCTGGCAATTGCACCGGCTGCCGGTTGCCCAGGGCCTGGTAGGCCTGTTGCAGGTCCTCCAGCAACAGGCGCCACGACACACCATCCACCGCCAGGTGATGAATGACCAGCAGCAGACGCTGGCTGCCATCGGGCAGGCTGGCCAGCAGCGCACGGACCAGCGAGCCTTGCTGCAGGTCCAGGCTGCGTTGGGCCTGGTCAGCGAGTACGGTCAACGCCTCCTCGTCCGCGCAGGCATGCTCCCAGAGTATCCGGGCCTGTTGCTGTGGCTTGTATTCCGCTTGCCAGGCCCCCGCCTGCTGCTCGAAGCCCAGGCGCAGTGCATCATGATGGGCGACCAGTGCCAGCAACGCATCGTGCAGGCGGTTCGCCTGCAGGGGTTCGCTGGGTGTCAGCATAACCGACTGGTTCCAGTGCCCGCGCTGGCCAATATCGGCCTCGAAGAACCAGTGCTGAATCGGTGTCAGCGGTGTGCTGCCCGTGATCGGCCCTTGTTCGCTCGCACCTGCGACAACACGCCGTGCCACCGTGGCCAGGCCTTGTACGGTCTGATGCTGGAACAATTGCTTGGGGGTGAACTGTACGCCGGCCTGACGGGCCTTGCCCACGACCTGCAGGGAAACGATGGAGTCGCCACCCAGTTCGAAAAAGTTGTCGTCCAGGCCCACCCGGTCCAGCTTCAACACATCGGCCCAGATCGCCGCGATCCGTTGCTCCAGTTCGCTTTGTGGTGCGAGGTAGTCACGCTGCAACTGGCTGGCATCCGGTTGCGGCAGCGCACGGCGGTCCAGCTTGCCGTTGGCGGTCAACGGCAGCTTGGCCAGGAACAGCAGGTGGGCCGGCACCATGTAGTCCGGCAGGCTCGCCTTCAGCGCAGTACGCAGCGCTTCACGCTCGGCAGCCTGGGCCTCGATGCTGGCCATCACGGCCGCATCGGCAGGTACTACATAACCCACCAACTGCTTGCCGCCAGGGCCGTCCTGGGCCAGCACCACACCCTGGGCCACGCTGGCCTGCGCCTGCAGCCGCGCCTCGATCTCGCCCAGCTCGATGCGAAAACCTCGGATCTTCACCTGATGGTCGATCCGTCCCAGGTACTCCACCACTCCCGCGCCGCCGTAGCGGGCCAGGTCGCCCGAGCGATACAGGCGGCCACCCTGGCTGTCGAACGGGTTCGGCACGAAGCGCTCGGCGGTCAGCCCCGGGCGCCCGTGATAGCCCCGCGCCAGGCCGGCCTGGCCGATCACCAGTTCGCCATGGCTGCCCGGGGCCACCGGGTTCAGCGCGGCATCCAGCAGATACCACGACAGGTCCGGGATCACCTCGCCGATCGGGCTGCTCGCGCCCTTGGTCAGGTCGGCCTTGGTGATCGGCCGGTAGGTCACATGCACCGTGGTTTCGGTGATGCCGTACATGTTGATCAGCCGTGGCTGCTGGTCGCCGAATACCTCGAACCAGGGAGCGAGGCTGCTCACGTCCAGCGCTTCACCGCCGAACACCACGTGCCGCAGGGCCAGGCCCTGCCCCTGCCGCGCTGCCGCGCAAGCCACCGGGATCAACTGGCGGAACGCCGACGGCGTCTGGTTCAGGACCGTCACCTGCTCGCGCTGCAGCAGCGCATGGAAGTCCTCGGTGGAACGTGCCACATCCTTGGCCACCATCACCGCCCGGCCGCCGTACAGCAGCGCGCCGAACAGCTCCCATACCGAGAAGTCGAAAGCGTAGGAGTGGAACACCGTCCACACATCGCTGGCATCGAAGCGGAACCAGTCCTGCGTCGCCGCGAACAGGCGGACCACGTTCTGGTGCGGCAGCAGCGTGCCCTTGGGCTTGCCGGTGGAGCCGGAGGTGTAGATCACGTAGGCCAGGTTCTGCGGGGCTACTGCAACCCCGGGGTTGGCGTCGCTGTAGCTGGCCAGAGCCTGCTCATCCAGCTCCAGGCACTCGATAGCGGCCGGAATTGGCAGCACCTGGCGCAGGTGCGACTGAGTCAGCAGCAAGGCAATGCCACTGTCGGCGAACATGTAGCTGAGGCGGTCCTCTGGGTACTCCGGGTCCAGCGGCACATAGGCGCCACCGGCCTTGAGGATACCCAGCAGGCCGATGACCATTTCCAGGCTGCGCTCCATGGCGATGCCCACCAGCACATCAGGGCCAACGCCACGCTCGATCAACTTGTGCGCCAGCTGGTTGGCCCGACGGTTCAGCTCGCCATAGCTCAGGGTCTGCTCGCCGAAAGTGACTGCCGGCGCCTCGGGAGCGGCGGCCACCCGGGCCTCGATCAGTTCATGAATGGTTCGCTCATCCGGGAAGGCGACGGTGTTGCGGTTCCAGTCACGCAGCACGGCTTGCTGCTCGTCTTCGCCGAGCAACGGCAGCTCGCTGATACGCTGGCCCGGTTGGCGCACGATAGCTTCCAGCAGGTTGACCCAATGCCGCGCCATGCGCTCGATGGTGCTGGCGTCGAACAGGTCGGTGGCGTAGATCAACGAAGCCCCGATGCCCTGTTCATGCTCGGAGGTGTCCAAAGCCAGGTCGAACTTGGCGGTGTGGTTGTCCCAGGCCAACGCCTCCATCTCCAGCCCTGCTATACGTCGAGGCTCGCCCTTGGCCTGGGTCTGGTGGTTGTACAGCACTTGAAACAGCGGGTTGTAACTGAGGTTGCGCTCCGGTTGCAGCGCATCGACCAACTGCTCGAACGGCAGGTCCTGGTGGGCCTGGGCACCCAGGGCTCGTTGCTTGACCTGTTGCAGCAGCTCGCCGAAGGTCAGCTGCACATCGAACTCGGCACGCAGCACCTGGGTGTTGACGAAGAAGCCGATCAGGCGCTCGGTCTCGACCCGGTTGCGGTTGGCAATCGGTACCCCAACGCGGATGTCCGCCTGGCCCGAGTAGCGATGCAGCAGGGTCTGGAAGCTGGCCAGCAACAGCATGAAAGGCGTCACGCCCTGCTGCTGGGCAACCCGTTTCAGGTGGGTGGCCAGCTCATCGTCCAGCACGATCGGCAACCGTGCCCCTCTGTGACTTGGCATGGCCGGGCGCGGATGGTCCAGCGGCAGCTCCAGCACCGGTTGCTCATCACCCAATTGTTCGGTCCAGTAAGCCAGTTGCCGTGCCTGTTCGCCAGCTTCCATCCAGCTACGCTGCCAGATGGCATAGTCGGCATACTGGATCGGCAGGGCCGGCAGTTGCGGCACCTGGCCCTGGCTGAAACCTTGATAGAACTGTACCAGCTCATTGACCAGCACCGGCATCGACCAGCCATCGGCGACGATATGGTGCAGGGTCAGTACCAGCACATGCTGGTCCGCCGCCAGGCGCAGCAGCCGGGCCCGCAGCAGCGGCCCCTGCTCCAGGTCGAACGGTATCCCCGCTTCGGTCTCGACCCAGGCCCGCACCGCGGCCTCGTCGGCGTGCGCCTGCTCCTCGATGAGCAGGTCGAACGGCATCTGGCCATGAATGACCTGCACCGCCTGCTCACCGTCGCGACGGAACGTGGTACGCAGGGTTTCATGTCGCTCGATCAGGGCCTCGAAGGCCAGTTGCAGAGCTGTGGTGTTCAGAGCCCCCTTGAATTTCAAGGCAGCCGGGATGTTGTAGGTGGCACTGGCAGGCTCCCATTGCCACAGGAACCACTGCCGTTGCTGGGCGTATGAAAGCGCCGGCAATGGATGCTCGCCGCGCACCTCGGGGATCGGCAACTGGGCCAGGCTCATGCCCTTCGCCGCCAGTTTCTCGAGGAAGAGTTTGCGCTGTGGCAGCGGCAGGCCGATGAAGCGCTGCACCAGAGCCATGTTTCTGTTATCCGTTTGCATTTCAGACTGCCTCAAGCTCGCTCATGAAGTCCTGGAGTTCATCCAGGTCTGCATCGCTATGGGTATTCAAGCCATTGATCATTGCTGCGTAGTCCTGCAGCGTTTGCGCCTGGAACAACAACGCCAGGGGCAGGCTCGTGCCAAGCTCGACCTGTAGCCGCGCCATGACCTGGGTTGCCAGCAAGGAGTGCCCGCCCAGTTCGAAGAAGTTGTCGCCCAGGCCGACCCGCTCCAGCTTCAACACATCGGCCCAGATCGCCGCGATCCGTTGCTCCAGTTCGCTTTGTGGTGCGAGGTAGTCACGCTGCAACTGGCTGGCATCCGGTTGCGGCAGCGCACGGCGGTCCAGCTTGCCGTTGGCGGTCAACGGCAGCTTGGCCAGGAACAGCAGGTGGGCCGGCACCATGTAGTCCGGCAGGCTCGCCTTCAGCGCAGTACGCAGCGCTTCACGCTCGGCAGCCTGGGCCTCGATGCTGGCCATCACGGCTGCATCGGCAGGCACCACATACCCCACCAGCTGCTTGCCGCCAGGGCCGTCCTGGGCCAGCACCACTCCTTGGGCCACGCTGGCCTGCGCCTGCAACCGCGCCTCGATCTCGCCCAGCTCGATGCGAAAACCTCGAATCTTCACCTGATGGTCGATCCGTCCCAGGTACTCCACCACTCCCGCGCCGCCGTAGCGGGCCAGGTCGCCCGAGCGATACAGCCGGCCACCCTGGCTGTCGAACGGGTTCGGCACGAAGCGCTCGGCGGTCAGCCCCGGGCGCCCGTGATAGCCCCGCGCCAGGCCGGCCTGGCCGATCACCAGTTCGCCGTGGCTGCCCGGGGCCACCGGGTTCAGCGCGGCATCCAGCAGGTACCACGACAGGTCCGGGATCACCTCGCCGATCGGGCTGCTCGCACCCTTGGCCAGGTCGGCCTTGGTGATCGGCCGGTGGGTCACGTGTACCGTGGTTTCGGTGATGCCGTACATGTTGATCAGCCGTGGCTGCTGATCACCAAACGCTTCGAACCAGGGGGCGAGGCTGCTCACATCCAGCGCTTCACCGCCGAACACCACATGCCGCAGGGCCAGGCCCTGCCCCTGCCCCTGCCGCGCTGCCGCGCAGGCCACCGGGATCAACTGGCGGAACGCCGACGGCGTCTGGTTCAGCACCGTCACCTGCTCGCGCTGCAGCAGCGCATGGAAGTCCTCGGTGGAACGTGCCACATCCTTGGCCACCATCACCGCCCGGCCGCCGTACAGCAGCGCGCCGAACAGCTCCCATACCGAGAAGTCGAAGGCGTAGGAGTGGAACACCGTCCACACGTCACTGGCATCGAAGCGGAACCAGTCCTGCGTCGCCGCGAACAGCCGGACCACGTTCTGGTGCGGCAGCAGCGTGCCCTTGGGCTTGCCGGTGGAGCCGGAGGTGTAGATCACGTAGGCCAGGTTCTGCGGGGCTACTTCGATGTTCGGGTTGGCATCGCTGTAGCCGGTCAGGTCTTCGACATCCAGATCCAGGCTGTGCAGGCCAACCGGGATCGGCAGGGCTTTGCGCAGGTGCGACTGGGTCAGCAGCAAGGCAATGCCACTGTCGGCGAACATGTAGCTGAGGCGGTCCTCTGGGTACTCCGGGTCCAGCGGCACATAGGCGCCACCGGCCTTGAGAATCCCCAGCAGGCCGATGACCATTTCCAGGCTGCGCTCCATGGCGATGCCCACCAGCACGTCAGGGCCAACGCCACGCTCGATCAACTTGTGCGCCAGCCGGTTGGCCCTGCGGTTCAGCTCGCCGTAGCTCAGGGTCTGCTCGCCGAAAGTGACTGCCGGGGCCTCGGGGGCAGCCGCCACCCGGGCCTCGATCAGCTCGTGAATGCTGCGTTCATCCGGGAAAGCGACGGTGTTGCGATTCCAGTCATGCAGTACTGCCTGCTGCTCCTCCTCGCCCAGTAACGGCAGCTCGCTGATACGCTGGCCCGGTTGGCGCACGATGGCTTCCAGCAGGTTGACCCAATGCCGCGCCATGCGCTCGATGGTCCTGGCGTCGAAGAGATCAGTGGCATAGGTCAGCGCCGCACCGATCCCTTGCTCGGCTTCGTAGGTATCCAGGCTCAGGTCGAACTTGGCTGTGTTCGTGCTCCAGTCCAGGCCGGACATTTCCAGGCCCGGCAAGCGGTGCTGGCTACCCTTGAGTTCTGTCTGGTGGTTGTACAACACCTGGAACAATGGGTTGTGCCCAAGGTTGCGCTCCGGCTGCAAGGCTTCGACCAACTGCTCGAACGGCAGGTCCTGATGGGCCTGCGCGCCCAGGACACGTTGCCTGACCTGTTGCAGCAGCTCGCCGAAAGTCAGCTGCACATCGAACTCGGCACGCAGCACCTGGGTGTTGACGAAGAAGCCGATCAGGCGCTCGGTCTCGACCCGGTTGCGGTTGGCCGTGGGCACACCAACACGGATATCGACCTGGCCCGAGTAGCGATGCAGCAAGGTCTGGAAGCTGGCCAGCAGCAGCATGAACGGCGTCACGCCCTGCTGCTGGGCAACGCGCTTGAGGTTGACCGCCAGCTCATTACCCAACTCAATCGGCCAACGCGCGCCTTGGTGGCTCGGTACAGCCGGGCGCGGATGATCCAGGGGCAGTTCCAGCACCGGCTGCTCACCCCCCAATTGTTCGGTCCAGTAGGCCATCTGCCGCGCCTGCTCGCCGGCTTCCATCCAGTTGCGCTGCCACACGGCGAAGTCCGCGTACTGGATCGGCAGGACCGGCAGTGTCGGCTCCTGGCCCTGGCTGTAGCCCGCATACAGTTGCACCAGCTCATCGACCAGCACCGGCATCGACCAGCCATCCGCGACGATATGGTGCAGTGTCAGTACCAGCACATGCTGGTCCGCCGCCAGGCGCAGCAGCCGGGCGCGCAGCAGCGGCCCCTGCTCCAGGTCGAACGGTTGCCCGGCTTCGGCTTCGACCCAGGCACGCACAGCGGCCTCATCGGCGTGCGCCTGCTCCTCGATGGCCAGCGCGAACGGCACCTGGGCATGAACGACCTGCACCGCCTGCTCGCCGTCCAGGCGGAAGGTGGTGCGCAGGGTTTCGTGACGCTCGATCAAGGCGCCGAAGGCTTGCTGCAGGGCAGCGATATCCAGCGCCCCGGCCAGCTTCAGTGCTGCCGGAATGTTGTAGGTGGCACTGTGCGGTGCCCATTGCCACAGGAACCACTGCCGTTGCTGGGCGTAGGAAAGCGCCAGTGGTTGCTCCCGAGAAACCCGTGCAATACCGGTAGAGCCAGCTCGCTCACCTTGCGCTGCAAGCCTGGCGAAGTCGGCCAGGCTCGACGTTTCGAACAGCACGCGCAACTGCAGCTCCACGCCCAGGCTCTGACGTACCCGGGAGATCACCTGGACGGCGAGCAAGGAGTGCCCACCCAGTTCGAAGAAGTTGTCGCCCAGGCCGACCCGCTCCAGCTTCAGCACATCGGCCCAGATCGCCGCGATCCGTTGTTCCAGCTCACTCTGCGGGGCCACGTAGGCCGCTTGCAGCAGGCTGGCGTCCGGCTGCGGCAGCGCACGGCGGTCCAGCTTGCCGTTGGCGGTCAACGGCAGCTTGGCCAGGAACAGCAGGTGGGCCGGCACCATGTAGTCCGGCAAACCGGCCTTGAGCGCCTCGCGCAGGCTGTTGCGCAATGCGCCTTCGTCTTGCGTGCTGTCGACAGGCACCACATACCCCACCAACTGCTTGCCGCCAGGGCCGTCCTGGGCCAACACCAAACCCTGGGCCACGCTGGCCTGCGCCTGCAGCCGCGCCTCGATCTCGCCCAGCTCGATGCGAAAACCTCGGATCTTCACCTGATGGTCGATCCGCCCCAGGTACTCCACCACTCCCGCGCCGCCGTAGCGGGCCAGGTCGCCCGAGCGGTACAGGCGACCACCCTGGCTGTCGAACGGGTTCGGCACGAAGCGCTCGGCGGTCAGCCCCGGGCGCCCGTGATACCCCCGCGCCAGGCCGGCCTGGCCGATCACCAGTTCGCCGTGGCTGCCCGGGGCCACCGGGTTCAGCGCAGCATCCAGCAGGTACCACGACAGGTCCGGAATCACCTCGCCGATCGGGCTGCTCGCACCCTTGGCCAGGTCGGCCTTGGTGATCGGCCGGTAGGTCACGTGTACCGTGGTCTCGGTGATGCCGTACATGTTGATCAGCCGTGGCTGCTGATCACCAAACGCTTCGAACCAGGGGGCGAGGCTGCTCACATCCAGCGCTTCACCGCCGAACACCACATGCCGCAGGGCCAGGCCCTGCCCCTGCCGCGCTGCCGCGCAGGCCACCGGGATCAACTGGCGGAACGCCGACGGCGTCTGGTTCAGCACCGTGACCTGCTCACGCTGCAGCAGCGCATGGAAGTCCTCGCTGGAACGAGCCACGTCCTTGGCCACCATCACCGCCCGGCCGCCATACAGCAGCGCGCCGAACAGCTCCCACACCGAGAAGTCGAAGGCGTAGGAGTGGAACACCGTCCACACATCGCTGGCATCGAAGCGGAACCACGCCTGCGTCGCCGCGAACAACCGGACCACGTTCTGGTGCGGCAGCAGCGTGCCCTTGGGCTTGCCGGTAGAGCCGGAGGTGTAGATCACGTAGGCCAGGTTCTGCGGGGCCACTTCGATATTCGGATTGGCATCGCTGTAGCTGGCCAGAACCTGCTCATCCAGCTCCAGGCACTCGATAGCGGCCGGAATTGGCAGCACCTCGCGCAGGTGCGACTGGGTCAGCAGCAAGGCAATGCCACTGTCGGCGAACATGTAGCTGAGGCGGTCTTGTGGGTATTCCGGGTCCAGCGGCACATAGGCGCCACCGGCCTTGAGGATACCCAGCAGGCCGATGACCATTTCCAGGCTGCGCTCCATGGCGATGCCCACCAGCACATCAGGGCCAACGCCACGCTCGATCAACTTGTGCGCCAGCTGGTTGGCCCTGCGGTTCAGCTCACCATAGCTCAGGGTCTGCTCGCCGAAGGTGACCGCCGGCGCCTCGGGGGCAGCGGCCACCCGGGCCTCGATCAGCTCATGAATGCTGCGCTCATCCGGGAAGGCGGCTGTGTTGCGGTTCCAGTCATGCAGCACTGCCTGCTGCTCGTCCTCGCCCAGCAACGGCAGCTCACTGATACGCTGGCCCGGTTGGCGCACGATGGCTTCGAGCAGGTTGACCCAGTGCCGCGCCATGCGCTCGATGGTGCTGGCGTCGAACAGATCAGTGGCATAGGTCAGCGCCGCACCGATCCCTTGCTCGGCTTCGTAGGTATCCAGGCTCAGGTCGAACTTGGCTGTGTTCGTGCTCCAGTCCAGGCCGGACATTTCCAGGCCGGGCAAGCGGTGCTGGCTACCCTTGAGTTCTGTCTGGTGGTTGTACAGCACCTGGAACAACGGGTTGTGCCCAAGGTTACGCTCAGGCTGCAAGGCTTCGACCAACTGCTCGAACGGCAGGTCCTGATGGGCCTGCGCGCCCAGGACACGTTGCCTGACCTGTTGCAGCAGCTCGCCGAAAGTCAGCTGCACATCGAACTCGGCACGCAGCACCTGGGTGTTGACGAAGAAGCCGATCAGGCGCTCGGTCTCGACCCGGTTGCGGTTGGCCGTGGGCACACCAACACGGATATCGGCCTGGCCCGAGTAGCGATGCAGCAAGGTCTGAAAGCTGGCCAGCAACAGCATGAACGGCGTCACGCCCTGCTGCTGGGCAACGCGCTTCAGGTTGGTGACCAACTCATCGTCCAGCACGATCGGTAACCGCGCCCCTCTGTGGCTCGGTACAGCCGGGCGCGGATGATCCAAGGGCAGTTCCAGCACCGGCTGCTCATCACCCAGTTGTTCGGTCCAGTAGGCCAGCTGCCGCGCCTGCTCGCCGGCTTCCATCCAGTTGCGCTGCCACACGGCGAAGTCCGCGTACTGGATCGGCAGGACCGGCAGTGTCGGCTCCTGGCCCTGGCTGTAGCCCGCATACAGTTGCACCAGCTCATCGACCAGCACTGGCATCGACCAGCCGTCGGCGACGATATGGTGCAGGGTCAGTACCAGCACATGCTGGTCCGCCGCCAGGCGCAGCAGCCGGGCGCGCAGCAGCGGCCCCTGCTCCAGGTCGAACGGTTGCCCGGCTTCGGCTTCGACCCAGGCACGCACAGCGGCCTCATCGGCGTGCGCCTGCTCCTCGATGGCCAGCGCGAACGGCACCTGGGCATGAACGACCTGCACCGCCTGCTCGCCGTCCAGGCGGAAGGTGGTGCGCAGGGTTTCGTGACGCTCGATCAAGGCGCCGAAGGCTTGCTGCAGGGCAGCGATATCCAGCGCCCCGGCCAGCTTCAGTGCTGCCGGAATGTTGTAGGTGGCACTGTGCGGTGCCCACTGCCACAGGAACCACTGGCGTTGCTGGGCGTAGGAAAGCGCCAGCGGCCGAGCCCTGCTCACGCATTCGATGGCAGCAGCCGGTGCCCGCTCACCAAGCTCGGCACGTTTGGCAAAGTTCCTCAACACCGGAGCCTCGAACAGGGTAAGCAGCTGCACATCCAGCCCCAGGTGCTGACGAATGCGGGCAATCACCGAAACTGCCAGCAGAGAGTGCCCTCCCTGCATGAAGAAATGGTCGTCGAGGCCGACCCTCTCCAGCTTCAGCACATCCGCCCAGATCGCGGCAATCTGCTGCTCCAGCTCGCTCTGCGGGGCGATGTACTGGCCCTGCGTCTGGCTGGCATCCGGCTGCGGCAGGGCCTTGCGGTCCAGCTTGCCGTTCGGCGTCACTGGCAGCTTGCCGAGCAGCAGCAGGTGCGCCGGCACCATGTAGTCCGGCAGGCCGGCCTTGAGCGCCTCGCGCAGGCTGTCGCGCAAGGCGCTTTCGTCTTGCGTGCCGTCGGCAGGCACCACATAGCCCACCAGCTGCTTGCCGCTTGGTCCGTCCTGCGCCAGCACCACGGCCTCCTGCACACTCGGCAGTTCCAGCAAGCGTGCCTCGATCTCGCCCAGTTCGATGCGCAGGCCGCGAATCTTCACCTGGTGGTCGATGCGCCCGGCGTAGTCGATCACGCCATCGGCGCGATAACGCGCCAAGTCACCGGTGCGGTACAGGCGCCCGCCGTTGTCGCTGAACGGGTCTGGTACGAAGCGTTCGGCGGTCAGCGCCGGACGCTGGTGGTAACCACGCGCCAGGCCCACGCCACCGAGGTACAGCTCGCCGGCACTGCCGCGCACCGCCGGTTGCAGGCTGCCTTCAAGGATGTGGGTCTTGAGGTTGTCGATCGGCTGGCCGATCGGCACGCTGATGCTTTCGTCCGGTTGGCAGGTCCAGTGGGTGACGTCGATCGCCGCTTCGGTCGGGCCATACAGGTTGTACAGGCCCGCCGCCGGCAGGCGTTGCAGGGTCTGGCGGGCCAGTTCGGCCGGCAACGCTTCGCCGCTGCACACCACGCGCTTGAGGCTGACGCAGCTTTCGACCGCTTCGTGGGTCATGAACGCCTGCAGCATCGACGGTACGAAGTGCAGCGTGCTGATGCCGTAATGGTTGATGCATTCCACCAGCAGCTGCGGGTCGCGGTGCGCCCCGGGCTGGGCCATGACCAGGCGCGCCCCGGTCAGCAGCGGCCAGAAGAACTCCCACACCGACACGTCGAAGCTGAACGGGGTTTTCTGCAGCACGCTGTCGCTGGCGCCCAGACCGTAGGCCTTCTGCATCCAGCACAGGCGGTTGACCAGCGCCTGATGGCTGTTGCCAGCGCCCTTCGGGCGACCGGAGGAACCGGAGGTGTAGATCACGTAGGCGAGGTTAAGCGGGGCCACGTCGATGTTCGGGTTGGCGTCGCTGTAGCCGCTCAGGTCCACCATATCCAGGTCCAGGCTGCGCAGGCCGGCCGGGATCGGCAGGGCTTCGTGCAGGTGCGACTGGGTCAGCAGCAAGGCGATGCCGCTGTCCTCGAACATGTAGCTCAAACGGTCCTGGGGGTACTCCGGGTCCAGTGGCACATAGGCGCCACCGGCCTTCAAAATACCCAGCAAACCGACGACCATCTCCAGGCTGCGCTCCATGGCGATGCCCACCAGCACATCCGGGCCCACGCCCAGCTCGCGCAGCTTGTGCGCCAGCTGGTTGCTACGGCGGTTGAGCTCGGCATAGCTCAGGGTCTGCTCGCCAAAGGCCAGCGCCGGTGCATCCGGGTTGGCGAACACTTGGGCTTCGATCAGCTGATGGATGCTGTGCCCTGCCGGGTAGTCCGCTTCGGTGGCGTTCCAGTCGCGCACGATGATGCGCCGCTCAGGCTCGTCCAGCAGCGGCAGGTCGGCAACCCGCTGCCCGGGTTCGCACACGATCCCCTGCAGCAGGCTCAACCAATGCCGGGCCATGCCCTCGACGGTCGCGGCGTCAAACAGGTCGGTGGCGTAGGTCAGTGCCGCGCCAATACCCTGCTCGTGCTCGAAGGTATCCAGGGTCAGGTCGAACTTGGCGGTGTGGTTGTCCCAGGCCAGCTCTTCCATCTGCAGCCCTTGCAGGCTACGGCGCTCGCCCTTGGCCTGGGTCTGGTGGTTGTACATCACCTGGAACAGCGGGCTGTGGCCAAGGTTGCGCTCGACCTGCAAGGTCTCGACCAACTGCTCGAATGGCAGGTCCTGATGGGCCTGGGCACCCAATGCACGTTGCTTCACCTGCTGCAGCACGTCAATGAAAGTCATCTGCAAGTCGAACTCGGCGCGTAACACCTGGGTGTTGACGAAAAAGCCGATCAGGCGCTCGGTCTCGACCCGGTTGCGGTTGGCAACCGGTACGCCGACGCGGATGTCTGGCTGGCCGCTGTAGCGGTGCAGCAGCGCCTGGAAGCTGGCCAGCAACAACATGAACGGCGTCACGCCCTGCTGCTGGGCCAGATGCTTGAGTGCCTCGGCCAGTTCCTGGCCCAGCGCGACCTTTACCCGTGCGCCCTGATGGCTGCTCACGGCGGGCCGCGGGCGGTCGGCGGGCAGCTCCAGCACTGGCTGCTCTTCCCCCAGTTGCGCGGTCCAGTAGGCCAGTTGCTTTGCCTGTTCGCCGGCCTCCATCCAGTTGCGCTGCCAGGTGGCGTAATCGGCGTACTGCACCGGCAGCGCCGGCAATTCCACGGGTTGGCCCTGGCTGTGGCCGTGGTAGAGCTGCACCAGCTCGTTGACCATCACCGGCATCGACCAGCCGTCGGAGACAATGTGGTGCAGGGTCAGCACCAGCACATGTTCGTCTGCTGCCAGGTGCAACAGGCGCACACGCAGCAGCGGGCCCTGTTGCAGGTCGAAAGGCAGGTGGGCTTCGGCTTCGACGCGCTGGCGCAAGTGGTTGTCATCGGCCTGCGCCAGCACTTCAACGGGCAGTTCGAAAGGGACATGTGGGTGGATCACCTGAACCGCCTGCTCGCCTTCCAGGCGGAAGGTGGTCCGCAGCGTTTCGTGGCGCTCGATCAGGGCCTCGAAGCTGCGCTGCAGGGCTTGGGTATCCAGGTGGCCTTTGAAACGCAAGACGGACGAGAGGTTGTACGCACTGCCCACCTCGCCCAGTTGCGACAGTATCCACAAGCGCTGCTGAGCGTAGGAAAGCAGCACCGGCTCTGCAGGATCCCTCGGGAAGATCGGCGTGACACCGTACAGGTTCACGCCTTGTTTCTTGAGCAAGGCTGCCAACGCCTTACGTTTTTGGGTGGACAACGATACGACTGTATCGAGCAGCTCTTGCACAGGGAATCTCCTAAGAAATCAGCTCATCAATTTCCTCCGTAGTTAGACGGTTGAGTGGTGGCATGGATTTAGACGGAAATTCAGGGCAGTAGCGCCCGCGAACACCGGCGCAGCCGGTGCCTTCCACCGCGTCGCCTGCTTCGCGGGTAAACCCGCTCCCACAGGGACCCCACCAGCTGAAGCAATGCGCCATACCTGTGGGAGCGGGCGCGCCCGCGAACACCGGCACAGCCGGTGCCATCCACCGCGTCGCTTGCTTCGCGGGTAAACCCGCTCCCACAGGGACCCCACCAGCTGAAGCAATGCGCTGTACCTGTGGGAGCGGGCGCGCCCGCGAACACCGGCACAGCCGGTGCCATCCACCGCGTCGCTTGCTTCGCGGGCATGCCCGCTCCCACAGGGACCCCACCAGCTGAAGCAATGCGCCATACCTGTGGGAGCGGGTTTACCCGCGAACACCGGCGCAGCCGGTGCCATCCACCGCGTCGCCTGCTTCGCGGGTAAACCCGCTCCCACAGGCCCCCCGCCAGCTGAAGCAATGCGCCATACCTGTGGGAGCGGGTTTACCCGCGAACACCGGCGCAGCCGGTGCCATCCACCGCGTCGCCTGCTTCGCGGGTGAACCCGCTCCCACAGGCCCCCCGCCAGCTGAAGCAATGCGCTGTACCTGTGGGAGCGGGCGCGCCCGCGAACACCGGCGCAGCCGGTGCCATCTACCGCGTCGCTTGCTTCGCGGGCATGCCCGCTCCCACAGGGAACCCGCCAGCTCAAGGAATACGCTGTACCTGTGGATGCGGGTTTACCCGCCCGCACAGATCACATCAGGGCCTCAGGAAATCAGCTCATCGAGCTCATCCATGCTCAGGCTATCGAGCAACGCCAGGGATCTGGCCAGCTGGTCCTGGGTGGAATCGACCAAGGGCGTCCTGGCCTCCAACTGGCGACTGAAGTCAGCCAGCACCGGGAACTCGAAGAGTTCTTTCAATTCGGCCACTACCCCCACCTGCTCCCGGATGCGCACGATCACCGAGGTGGCCAGCAACGAGTGCCCGCCAAGCTCGAAGAAGTTGTCACCCAGGCCGACCCTCTCCAGCTTCAGCACATCCGCCCAGATCGCCGCAATCTGCTGCTCCAGCTCTCTCTGTGGCGCGATGTACTCGCCCTGCGTCTGGCTGGCATCCGGCTGCGGCAGGGCCTTGCGGTCAAGCTTGCCGTTAGGCGTCACTGGCAGCTTGTCGAGCAGCAGCAGGTGTGCCGGCACCATGTAGTCCGGCAAACCGGCCTTGAGCGCCTCGCGCAGGCTGTCGCGCAAGGCGCCTTCGTCTTGCGTGCTGTCGGCAGGCACCACATAGCCCACCAGCTGCTTGCCGCTTGGTCCGTCCTGGGCCAGCACCACGGCCTCCTGCACACTCGGCAATTCCAGCAGGCGCGCCTCGATCTCGCCCAATTCGATGCGCAGGCCGCGAATCTTCACCTGGTGGTCGATGCGCCCGGCGTAGTCGATCACGCCATCGGCGCGGTAGCGCGCCAGGTCACCGGTGCGGTACAGGCGGCCGCCGTTGTCGCTGAACGGGTCTGGTACGAAGCGTTCGGCGGTCAGCGCCGGACGCTGGTGGTAACCACGTGCCAGGCCCACGCCACCGAGGTACAGCTCGCCGGCACTGCCGCGCACCGCCGGTTGCAGGCTGCCTTCAAGGATGTGGGTCTTGAGGTTGTCGATCGGCTGGCCGATCGGCACGCTGATGCTTTCGTCCGGTTGGCAGGTCCAGTGGGTGACGTCGATCGCCGCTTCGGTCGGGCCATACAGGTTGTACAGGCCCGCCGCCGGCAGGCGTTGCAGGGTCTGGCGGGCCAGTTCGGCCGGCAACGCTTCGCCGCTGCACACCACGCGCTTGAGGCTGACGCAGCTCTCGACCGCTTCGTGGGTCATGAACGCCTGCAGCATCGACGGTACGAAGTGCAGCGTGCTGATGCCGTAATGGTTGATGCATTCCACCAGCAGCTGCGGGTCGCGGTGCGCCCCGGGCTGGGCCATGACCAGGCGCGCCCCGGTCAACAGCGGCCAGAAGAACTCCCACACCGACACGTCGAAGCTGAACGGGGTTTTCTGCAGCACGCTGTCGCTGGCGCCCAGGCCGTAGGCCTTCTGCATCCAGCACAGGCGGTTGACCAGCGCCTGATGGCTGTTGCCAGCGCCCTTCGGGCGACCGGTGGAACCGGAGGTGTAGATCACATAGGCGAGGTTCAGCGGGGCCACGTCGATGTTCGGGTTGGCATCGCTGTAGCCGCTCAGGTCCACCATATCCAGGTCCAGGCGGCGCAGGCCGGCCGGGATCGGCAGGGCTTCGTGCAGGTGCGACTGGGTCAGCAGCAAGGCGATGCCGCTGTCCTCGAACATGTAGCTGAGGCGGTCCTGGGGGTACTCCGGGTCCAGTGGCACATAGGCGCCACCGGCCTTCAAAATACCCAGCAAACCGACGACCATCTCCAGGCTACGCTCCATGGCGATGCCCACCAGCACATCCGGGCCCACGCCCTGCTCGCGCAGCTTGTGCGCCAGCTGGTTGCTACGGCGGTTGAGCTCGGCATAGCTCAGGGTCTGCTCGCCAAAGGCCAGCGCCGCTGCATCCGGGGTGGCGAGTACCTGGGCTTCGATCAACTGGTGGACGCTGCGCTCGTCCGGGTACGCCGCGTGGGTTTCGTTCCAGCCTTCGACCATCTGTTGCTGTTCTGCCAGCCCCAGCATTGGCAGCTCGCCAATCCTCGCGTCAGCATTCTCCACCAGCGCCTGCAACAGGTTGGCAAAGTAGCCAGCCAGGCGGCCAACGCTCTCGTCGCTCCACAGCGCACGGTCGTGGCTGTACTGCATCGACAGCGTGGTGCCCAGCTCCACCACCAGGGTCAGCGGGTAGTTGGTCTGTTCCTGCACGGCCACGTCGCCGAAGCGCAGGCCACCGGGCACGCCCTGTTGCAGCGCCTCGGCCACCGGGTAGTTCTCGAACACCAGGATGCTGTCGAACAAGGCGTCACCGCCCTGCCCCGCCCAGCGTTGCACATCGTACAGCGGGGTGTGCTCGAATTCGCGCACGGCTAGGTTGCCGGCCTGCACCTGGCCGATCCACTCGGCCACGGTCTGCTCGGCACGCGGGGTGCCGATAACCGGCAAGGTATTGATGAACAGGCCGATCTGCTCCTCTACCCCCGGCAGGTCTGCCGGGCGGCCGGCGACCGTGGCGCCGAAGCACACGCTGGCCTGGCCAGTGCAGCGCTGCAACAGCAGCAGCCAGGCCGATTGCACCAGAGTGTTGACCGTGACCCGGTTGGCCCGGGCGAAGGCTTCGATACGGGCGGTCTGCTCAGGGTCGAAGGCCACGCGGTGGTCGCCATGGCCACTTCCGCCCGCGCCTGCGCTGCCGGCGATGGCCTGAGCCAGGCGGGTCGGCTCGTCCAAGGCCGCAAGCTGGGCTTTCCAGAAGGCTTCGGCAACGGCTGCGTCCTGGCCCTGCAACCAGGCAATGTAGTCGCGATAGTGCGTGGCCTGGGCCTGCGGCACCAGGCCGGCGTAACGCTGCAGCACTTCGCCCAACAGGCGCGAGGTGCTCCAGCCGTCCATGAGGATGTGGTGGTTGGTGTAGATCAGGTGGTGGCGGGTATCGCCTGTGCGTACCAGAACCAGACGCAGCAGCGGCGCGGCAGCAAGGTCGAAGCCGCGCTGGCGCTCGCCCTCGGCAAGGGCCTGCAATGCCTGCTCCAGCGCCGGCTGGCCACGCCAGTCATGCTCGCTGCATGGCAATCCGACGGCCTTGCGTACCACTTGTACGGCCTGTTCCAGCTCGCCTTGCAGGATAAAACCGCTGCGCAGGATGTCGTGGGCATCGAGCGTGGCCTGCCACGCCTGCAGGAAACGCTGCACATCCAGCCCATCCACATCCACGCGCAGCTGGTTGATGTAGTTGCCGGCCTGCTGGTCGTAAAGGGTGTGGAACAACATCCCTTGCTGCATGGGTGACAGCGGGTATACATCGGCGATCTGCCCGGCCTCCAGCGGCAGGCTGTCCAGTTGCGCCTGGGTCAGCGCGGCCAGCGGGAAGTCCGACGGCGTCACGCCCTGGTGCCGCGCATCGCAGCAGTGCTCGACCAGCTCTGCCAAGGCCTGCCCGTAGGCCTGGGCCAGCTTCTCGATGGTGGCCGGGTGATGAATGTCGGCGCTGTAGGTCCACTCCAGGAACAGCTCGCCGCCGTACACCTGGCCGGTGATGCTCAGCCAGTTGCCCAGTTGTGCGCCGGCACATTGGGTACGGCCTGCGCTTTCCCCGCTTGGGGTGAACAGGGCGCCGGCCCCGGCATCGAAACTGGCATCGAACTGGCCCAGGTAGTTGAAGGTGACACGAGCCTGGGCGGCACGCTCGAGCCGGTCACGCACTTCAGCATCACCGAAGTAACGCAGCAAGCCGTAGCCGAGGCCTTTGTCCGGCACGCCGCGCAGTTGCTCCTTGATCGCCTTGATCGACTGGGCAAGGTCCTGGCCGGGTGTAAGACGCACCGGGAACAGGCTGGTGAACCAGCCCACGGTGCGGCTGAGGTCGAGGTCGTCGAACAGGTCTTCGCGGCCATGGCCCTCCAGCAGTACCTGCACGTTGCCCTGTGCGCTCCACTGGCACAGGGTGCGCGCCAGCGCGGTCAGCAGCAGCTCGTTGATCTGCGTGCGATACGCCGCCGGGGCTTGTTTCAGCAGCTTGGCAGTGCGCTCGGCATTCAGCCGTGTGGCGGCGGTACGCGCATGGGTGTTGGCCAGGCTGCCCTGCGGGTTGTCCCGCGGCAGTTCGCCGGAGTCGCCGGCCAGCGCCTGCAACCAGTAGCCGCGCTGTGCTTGCAGCGTCGGGCTGCCGGCATGGCTGGCCAGGCGCTCGGCCCAGGTCTTCACCGAGGTGGTCTTGGCGGGCAGGCTCACGGCCTGGCCGCCCAGCAGTTGCCGGTAGGCCGCTTGCAGATCTTCCAGCAACACCCGCCACGACACGCCGTCGACCACCAGGTGATGGACCACCAGCAGCAGGCGCTGCTGGCCATCGGCGAAGTCGAACAGTTCGGCGCGCAGCAACGGCCCGTGCTCCAGGTTCAGGCTGGCCTGCACCTGATTGCCGGCGGCATCCAGTTCATTCAGGACGGCCAGGCTGCGCTGGTGCAGCAGTGGTGCATTGTCCAGCGGCTGGAAGCGTGCCTGCCACTGGCTTTCGCCACGGCTGAAGCGCAGGCGCAGGGCATCGTGCTGCTCGACCACGGCGCGCAGGGCTGCCTCCAGATGTTGCACCTGCACCGGGCTGGTCGGCTTGAGCAGTACCGACTGGTTCCAATGCGCCGGCTGGGCGATCTCCATCTCGAAGAACCGCGCCTGCGCTGGCAACAACCCTGTCTCGCCGCTGATGGCAATGTCCACGGCGGCTACCGCTGGCTTCGGTTCGATGCGCTTGGCCACCTGGGCCAGCTGGGCGATGGTCTGTTGTTCGAACAGCTGCTTGGGGGTGATCCTGATGCCCTGGCGTTTGGCCCGGGCGATGATTTGCAGGCTGAGGATCGAGTCGCCGCCCAGTTCGAAGAAGTTGTCAGTGCTGCCAACCTGTTCCAGCTTGAGCACATCGGCCCACACCGCGGCCAGTTTTTCCTCGATTTCACCTTGTGGCGCCACATAGCCACGGCTGACAGCGCCCGGTAACGGCAGTGCGCGCTTGTCTAGCTTGCCGTTGGCAGTCAGTGGCAGACGCTCCAGCAGCAGTATCTGCGCCGGCACCATGTAGTCCGGCAGGCGTGCCTGCAATTGCGCCTGCAGCTGCTGCACGGTCACACCCGCATCGGCCACCCCGTAGGCCACCAGTTGCAAGCGCTCGGCGTCACCCTCCAGTGGCAAGGCCAGTACGACGGCCTCGCTGACACCGGGCAGGCCAGCCAGCACCCGGCCGACTTCACCAGGCTCCACGCGATAGCCACGGATCTTCACCTGGTCATCGGCACGGCCGATGAACTCGACCAGGCCATCGGCCGTCAGCCGCGCGCGGTCGCCGGTGCGGTACAAGCGGGCACCACCCTCGGTCGGCACGAAGCGTTCGGCGGTCAAAGCCGGCTGGCCCAGGTAGCCCTGGGCGACGCCTTGCCCACCCAGGTAAAGCTCACCGGGCACCCGCGTCGCCAACGGGTTGAGGTAGCCATCCAGGACCTGGGCGCAGGCGTTGCCCAGCGGGCGCCCGACCGGCACCGTGCGGCAGCCAGGCTGTGGCTGCCCCGGCTCGAACGTGAGCACGCCGACTGTGGTTTCGGTCGGGCCGTAGTGGTTGATGACCCGGCAGGCCGGGCGCAGTTCGCGGATTTTTTCCAACAGGCTCCAGCTGCATGCCTCACCGCCCAGGATCAGTGCCTCGGCGGGCAGCACATCGGCGGCGCGTGCCGCTTGCAGCAAACCTTGCAGGTGGCTCGGCACCAGCTTGAGCACGCCGACCTGGTGCTGTGCCATGTAGCTGGCGAAGCCATCGGGGTCGAACGCCAGTTCCTGTGGCAACAAGTGCAGCAGGCGGCCTGAGGCCAGGGCACCGAACAGCACCGTGTGGCCCAGGTCGGCTGCGGTGGTGGAGACCATCGCCATGCTCGCTGCGGCCGGCAGTTGCAGGCGCTCCAGCACCGCCTGGGTGTAGCTGGCCAGCGCCCCGTGGCTGATCACCACGCCTTTCGGCTGACCAGTCGAGCCCGAGGTGTAGATCAGATAGGCCGGTTGTTCGGCGGCGATGGCCACCTCGACCGGGCTGTCGCTGCAGGTTGCCCAGGCGGTGTGATCGCAGGCAATCAGCTGCACGCTGTCCAGGCTTGCGAAGCGCTGGTCGTCCGGCGCATGCACTAGGACAGCGGCGCTACTGTCGGCAATCAGTTGTTGCAGGCGCTCCTGCGGTTGCTGGGCGTCCAGCGGCAGGTAGGCAGCGCCGGTCTTGAGCACTGCGAGCAAGGCGCTGACCCACTCGATGGAGCGCGGCAGGCACAGGGCAACGATGTTGCCGACGCCGATGCCGCGCTGGCGCAGGTAGTTGGCCAGCCGGTTGGACGCCGCCTCCAGACCGGCCTGGGTCATGAACCGGTCACCGGCACGCACACCACCGTGTGCCTGACCTTGCGCCATTGCCTGGCGCCACAGGGCGAGGAAGTCACCATGCGGGTAGGCCTGCGTGGTCGCCGGTAGCAGCGTCGCCACTTGCGGGCTGTCGACGATCGCCTGCTGCGGGTCACGGATCAGCGCATCCAGTACCTGGCGCAGCGAAGCGGCCATGCGTTCGATGGTGGCCTGCTCGAACAGGTCGGTGGCGTAGGTGAAGTAGCCTTCGATGCCGTCGGCCTTGTCGGAGAAATCGAACGCCAGGTCGAAGCGGGCATCGCCGCCGTCACGGGCAAAGCCCTCCACCTCCAGCGCGCCCAGGCGCTTGCGCCCCGCATCGCTGGCAGCCACGTGCTGGTTGATCTTGAACTGGAACAGCGGGTTGTGGGCCAGGTTGCGCTCGGGCAGCAAGGCATCGACCAGGTGCTCGAACGGCAGTTCCTGGTGCGACTGGGCGCCGCCGATCACATCCTTTACCTGCTCCAGCAGCGCGGCAAAGGTGGCGCGCTCGTCTACCTGCACGCGCAGCACCTGGGTGTTGATGAAAAAGCCGATCAGGCCTTCCAGCTCCTTGCGGTTGCGCCCTGCGTTCGGGGCGCCGATGCGGATGTCGGCCTGGCCGCTGTAGCGCGACAGCACCACCGCCATGGCCGCCAGTACCAGCACGAACAACGTGTGGCCACCTTTGCGCGCCTGGCTGCGCAGGGCCTCGGCCTGTTCGGTGCCGATATCCACGCGCACCACCGCGCCACGCTGGCTGGGCGTGGCCGGGCGCTCGAAGTCCAGCGGCAGGCTCAGCACCGGCTGCTCATCGCCCAACTGCGCCTGCCAGTAGGCCAACTGGCGCTGCGCTTCACCGGCCTCGAGCCAGGCGCGCTGCCAGATGGCGTAGTCGGCGTACTGGATCGGCAGAGCCGGCAACTCGGCCTGCCGGCCTTCGGCCAGGGCGCTGTACAGCTGGATGAATTCCCGCACCAGCACATCGCTTGACCAGCCATCGGAGATGATGTGGTGCATGCTCAGCCCCAGCACGTGGTGATCGGCGGCCACGCGCAGCAGGGTCACCCGCAGCAGCGGGCCGGTCAGCAGGTCGAAAGGCTGCTTGAGGGCGGCATCCACGGCCACGCTCAGCGCTGCCTCATCGGCGGCAGCGTCGAGCATCACCAGCGCCAGCGGGCAGTGTTCGAGGATTTCCTGGTAGAACTCACCCTCCTCCGAGGCGAAGCGCGTACGCAGCGACTCGTGGCGTTGCACCAGCGCATCCAGCGCCTGTTGCAGCAGCGCCTGGTCCAGGGCGCCCTTCAGGCGTACTGCCATCGGCACGTTGTAGGCCGGGCTGTCGGGCTCCAGCTGCCAGAGAAACAGCAGGCGTTGCTGGGCGTACGACAGCGGAATACGCGCCAGGCCCTGGCGCGCGGGCACGATGGGCAGCAGGCGGAAGCTCTGCCCGGTGGCCTGCATCTTTTCCAGGATCTGCTGGCGTTGCTCCACGGGGAGGCCAACGAAACGTTGGGCGATGCGTTGTGCGGCGGTGAGTTCCATGTCAGGCCTCTGTGAATGCATTCATCATTTGTTCGATATCGCTCAGGCCGTCGTCGGAGAGCGACAGGCCCTGCTCGTCCAGCGCCTGGGCGAACGCGCGTAGCTCGGGGTGGCTGAAGATCAGCCGCAGGGGTATGTCCAGCCCCAGTTCGACGTTGATCCGCGACACGGCCTGGGCAGCCAGCAAGGAGTGGCCGCCCAGCTCGAAGAAGTTGTCGTTCAGGCCGACCCGGGCAACGCTCAGCAACTGCGCCCAGATGTTCGCCAGCTGCTGCTGCCGCTCGGTCTGCGGCGCCTGGTAGTCGTGCTGTGGCTGGTTCGGGTCGGGCAGCGGCAGCGCCTTGCGATCGAGTTTGCCGCTGGGGGTCAGCGGTATGCTCGGCAGGGTCACCAGGTAGGCCGGGATCATGTAGTCAGGCAAGCTGGCCTTGAGGTACTGCTTCAGGGCCTGGCGCAGATCGCCGCGGTAGCCTTCGGCCGGCACCGCATAGGCGCACAGCTGCTTGCCACTGGGCAAGTCGATGGCCAGCACGGCGGCTTCGCGGACATCCGGGTGCGCCCGCAGGTACTGCTCGATCTCGCCCAGTTCGATACGGAAACCACGCACCTTAACCTGGTGGTCGACTCGGCCACGATAGGCCAGCTGGCCGTTTTCGTCGTAGCAGCCAAGGTCGCCAGTGCGGTACAGCCGGCCACCGCCGACCGGGTCGAACGGGTCGGGGATGAAACGCTCAGCGGTGAGTGACGGCCGCTGGTGATAACCGCGCGCCAGGCACCCTGCCCCGCCGATGAACAGCTCGCCGGGCACGCCCACCGGTGTCGGCGCCAGGCCATCGTCCAGGGCATGCAGGGTACGCCCCGGCAAGGCACGGCCGATCGGCACCCCACCCTGGCTGACCTGCTCCACGGTCATCTGCGAGCAGTCGTAGGTGGTGGCGACCACGGTGGCTTCGGTCGGGCCGTAGGTGTTCAGCAGGCGCACGGCTGGCGGGCCATCGACCAGCCAGGCGCGCAGGGCATCTTCCGGCACCGCCTCTCCCCCCACGTGAATCTGCTTCAGCCGGCCATAGGCCTCGGGGGCTCGGCGCTCCAGCGCCAGCAGGCGCCAGTAGGCTGCCGGCAGATCGGCAACGGTCACGCCGTGACGATTGATCTCGTCCAGCAGCGTGGCGGTGTCCCACAGTCGCAGGTCGCGCAGCACCACGCAGGCGCCCTGGGCCAGCGGCGGGAAGAACTGCTCGATGAAGCCGTCGAAGCTGATGGTGGCGAACTGCAGCACGCGGTCGCCCGGGGTGAGGCGCGAATAGTCGCCTGCCACCTGGCAGAACAGCGACAGGGCGTGGTGGTCGATGGCCACGCCCTTGGGCATGCCGGTGGAGCCGGAGGTGTAGATGACATAGGCGAGGTTGTGCGGTGCCGCCAGGTTGGCCGGCGGTTCGGCGGGCCAGGCGTGCAGCCACTCGGTGCCCGGTTCCAGTACCACGCAGGGGAGTTGCCTGCCCAGTTGCAGGCGCTCACGCGAGGGCGCATCGGCCAGCAGCAGGCCGATATTGCTGTCCTCGACCATGTAGGCCAGGCGTTCTTGCGGGTAGTCCGGGTCCAGCGGCACATAGGCACCACCCGCCTTGTGGATGGCGACCAGCGCCAGGGCCATGCCCAGGCCGCGCTCGACAGCCACGCCGACCAGCGAGTCCGGCCCCACGCCCAGCGCCCGAAGGCGGTGGGCCAGCTGGTTGCTGCTGCGGTCCAGTTCGGCGTAGGTCATCTGCTGGTCGTCGAAGATCAGCGCCAGCGCATCCGGCCGCTCGTGGGCCTGGCGCGCCAGCAGCTGGTGCGCGCACAAGCCGCTGCCAGCCTGGGGCGCCGGGTTCCAGCCGTGGGTCAGCTGCTGGCGTTCGGCACTGCCAAGGAAGTCCAGCTCGGCAATGCAGCGCCGTGGCTCGGCGCAGATGGCTTGCAGCAATGCTTGCCAATGCCCGGCCATGCGCTCGATACGTGCAGCATCGAACAGGTCGGTGGAATAGTTGAACGAGGCAGTCACGCCATCGGCGCGCTCCAGGGTATTGAGCGAGATGTCGTACTGCGCGCCCGGCTCCAGCAGGTCCACTTCCTTGACCTGCAGGCCGTGCAGCGCATCGCTGGACACCTGCTCGCCAAGGTCGCGCAGGTGGTTGTACAGCACCTGGAAGAACGGGTTCACACCTTGGCTGCGGTCGGGGTACAGCGCCTCGGCTACCTCGAGGAACGGCACATCCTTGTTGGCCTGGGCCTGTAAGGTGGTTTCCTTGATCGCCGCCAGCAACTGCGGAAAGGGCTGGCTGCCATCGACACTGATACGGGCCACCACCACGTTGATGAAGAAGCCGATCAGGCCTTCCAGTTCCAGGCGGTTGCGGTTGGTGACCGGCACGCCGATGTTGAGCGTGCCCTTGCGGCTGTAGCGCGACAGCACGATGGCATAGGCCGCCAGGAACACATGGAACAGCGTGGCGTTGGATGCCACCGCCAGGGCGCGCAGGCGCTCGGTGAGGGCCTGTGGCAGGCGCACGTCGAAGCGGCTGCCCTGGTAGCTTTTGACCTGCGGGCGAATGCGGTCGGCAGGCAGTTCCAGCACTTCGAAGTCGTCTTCCAGGCGCGCCTTCCAGTAGTCGATCTGCGCCTGCATCTGCCCCTCGGCCAGCCACTTGCGCTGCCAGGCGGCGAAGTCGGCGTACTGCACCGGAAGTGGCTCGATGGTTTGCGCCTGGCCCGTGGCGGCGGCGTTGTAGGCGGCGGCGAACTCGCGCACCAGCAGGCTCATCGACCAGCCATCGGAGACGATATGGTGCAAGGTCAGCGACAGCAGGTGCTCCTGCGCATGCACCTTGAACAGCCGTGCACGCAGCAGCGGGCCGCGCTCCAGGTCGAACGGGACGAAGGCTTCGGCTTCCAGCTTGCGCATCTGCGCGGCGTGGTCCTGGCCGCTGAGGTCTTCGAAGCCGATCGCTACCGTGGCAGCCGGCAGGATGCGCTGCCAGGGCAGGCCGTCGGCCTCGACGAACACCGTGCGCAACGATTCGTGGCGGGTTACCAAGGCATCCAGCGCAGCCTGCACGGCGCAGTGGTCGAGGTGGCCCTGCATGCGCACGGCCATCGGCGTGTTGTAGGCCAGGCTTTCAGGGTTGAGCTTCCAGAACAGCCACTGGCGGTTTTGCGAGCGGGACACCGGCAGCGGTTGCTGGCGGTCGAGGATCTCGATGTCCAGGCCTGCGCCCTGCTCGCCTTCGGCCACTGCCTGGGCAAAGGCCTGCAGGTCGACGGTGTCGAACAGGCTGCGCAGCGGAATATCCACGCCCAATTGCTTGCGTATCCGCGATACCGCCTGGGTGGCCAGCAGCGAATGGCCGCCAAGGGCAAAGAAGTTGTCGCCCAGGCCTACCTGCGGTACTTGCAGGACTTGCGCCCAGATCTGCGCCAATTGCGTTTGCAGCGGGGTCTGCGGCGCTTGATAGGCCACCTGGGTGGCGACGGGTTCCGGCAGCGCCTTGACGTCAACCTTGCCGTTGACCGTGACCGGCAGGTGCTCCAGCACTATCAGGTGGGTCGGCACCATGTGTTCGGGCAGCAGGCTCTTGAGGCTGGCGCGGATCGATTCCTGCCAGGTCAGGATATCGGCCGGCATCTGGCTGGGCACCAGCCAGGCAGCCAGTTGCAGTTGCGGCGCCTGGCCATGCACGCGCACCAGGGCATTGGCGACACCGCCCAGGGCACGCAGCTGGTTCTCGATTTCGGCCAGTTCCACGCGATAGCCCCGGATCTTCACCTGGCCATCCATGCGCCCGGCGAACTGCAGGTCGCTGCCTTGGCGAACCCAGTCACCGCTGCGGTACAGGCGCTGGCCCTGGCCGTTCGGGTCGGGAACGAAGCGCTCGGCGGTGAGTGCCGGGCGGTTCAGGTAGCCACGGGCCAGGCCGGCGCCACCGATGTACAGCTCGCCCTTGGCTTTGGCCGGCAAGGGTTGCAGGCAGCGGTCGAGCACCGCGACACGGGTGTTGGCCAGGGGCTGGCCGAGGCTGGCCTGCCCGTTCAGTTCAGCAACCAGCACACCGACGGTGGTTTCGGTCGGGCCGTAGTGGTTGAACACCTTGAGCGCCGGGGCCAGGTTGCGGACCTTGTCCAACAGGCTCGGGCTGATGGCCTCGCCGCCGAGCACCAGGCACTGTGCCGGCAGCGCCGAGCGGCCAGCCACCAACATGGCCTCCAGGTGCGACGGTACGATCTTCAGCGCGTCTACCTGATGCTCGGCCAGGTAGGCGGCGAAGCCTTCGGCATCCAGCACCTGCTCGCGTAGCAGCAAATGCAGGGTATGGCCGCCGCACAAGGCGCCGAACAGCATGGTGTGGCCAAGGTCGGCTGCCGGGGTCGAGACCTGGGCCATGCTGCGGATACGCTCGAGCGGCAGGCGCGCGGCGATGCCCTCGATGTAGTTGGCCAGGGCGCCGTGGCTGATCGCCACGCCCTTGGGCTGGCCGGTGGTGCCGGAGGTGTAGATCACATAGGCCAGGTTGGCCGGTGCTGGAGCGATGCGCGTGGCCTGGCCATTGCCGGCTTGCGCCCAGTCAAGGTGCTGCGCGGCTGCGGGTAGCTCGGCCTGCCAGCTGCCGGGGGCCAGCACCAGCCGCGTGCCACTGTCGGCAAGCATGTAGGCCAGGCGTTCGGCTGGTTGCTCAGGCTCCAGCGGCAGGTAGGCGCCACCGGCCTTGAGCACGCCGAGGATGCTGGCGAGCATGCCGACGCTGCGGTCAGCCAGCACGCCGACCAGCGAGTCCGGCCCCACGCCGGCTTCGGCCAGCCGGCCGGCGATGGCCTCGGCGCGGGCATCGAGTTCAGCGAAGCTGGCCTGCTCGCAGGCAGCCATCACCGCGATACGCTCAGGGTGACGGCGGGCCGCAGCAGCAAAGCGCTCCTGCACCATGGGTACTTCGTTAGCCGGTGCTGCTACGCCAATGGCTGTGGCCAGGCCCGGCAATGCCAGCTCGCCTACGGCGCCAGCCGTTTCGGCGGCCAGCGCTTGCACCAGGGTCATCCACTGCTCACCGAGGGTTTCGACGGTAGCCGCATCGAATACATCGGTCGCATAGGTGAACGCTGCATGCAACTGCCCGCCGCGCTCGTGGGTGTCCAACGCCAGGTCGAAACGTGCGCTGCGCTTTTCCAGGGCAATCGGAGCCAGGCTCAGGCCGGAGCGGGTCTCGATGGCCTGCACATCCGCCACCTGCGCCTGATGGTTGAACAGCACCCGGAACAGCGGGCTTTCGCTGCTGCGCGGCAGGTCCAGGGCCTCGACCAGTTGCTCGAACGGCAAGTCCTGGTGGCTTTGCGCGCCTACGGCAGTTTCGCGCACGCGCTGGAGCAGGCCGGTGATGTCCAGCAGTGGGTCGATCTCAGTATGCAGCACCTGAGTATTGATGAAGCAGCCGATCAGGCCCTGGCTTTCCACACGGTTGCGGTTGGCGATGGGCACGCCGACGCGGATCGCGGCCTGGCCGCTGTAGCGTTGCAGCAACAGCTTGAAGGCGGCCAGCAGGACCATGAACAGGGTGACGTTGTGCTTGCGGGCCACACCGCGCAGGCGTTCGGCGACGTCGGCGGCGATCGGGAATTCGTGGCGAGCGCCGCGGTAGCTGGGGTGGCCCTGACGGGTGCGGTCCAGTGGCAGCTCAAGCGGCGAATGGTCGTCGCCCAGGCGCGCCTGCCAGTAGACCAGCTGGCGCTCCTGCTCACCGGCCTGGAGCCAGCTGCGCTGCCACAGGGCGTAGTCGCGGTACTGGATCGGCAACGGTTCCAGGCGGGCTTCGCTGCCTACCACGGCGGCGTCGTACAGGTGCAGGAATTCGTCGATCAGCACGTTCATCGACCAGCCGTCGGCGACGATGTGGTGCAGGGTGAGCAGCAGGATGTGTTCCTGTGCCGCCAGTTGCAGCAGGCGCACACGCAGCAGCGGGCCGCAGGCCAGGTCGAAGGGGGCCAGGGCTTCGGCTTCGGCGATGGTTTCGATGGCGGCCTGACGGGCCCCCTCGTCCAGGTCGGCCAGGGCATCTTGGTGCAGCTGCAACGGGGTGGCGACGGTATCGACCTGCTGGCGCACGTCATCACCGTCGGCGACAAAGCGGGTGCGCAGGGTTTCGTGGCGGGCCACCAGGGCATCGAAGGCGTGCTGCAGGGCGGCCAGGTCCAGCGGGCCATTCAGGCGCACGGCCATGGGCAGGTTGTACGCCGCACCTTGCGGGTCGAGCTGCCAGAGGAACCACATGCGCCGCTGGGTGTATGACAGCTGATCACGCTCGGCCACCTCCACCCCGGGCGCAATCGGCAGCACGGAAAAATCCATGCCCTCGCCCTGCAGCGCCTTGAGGAACAGGCGGCGCTTGTCGGGGCTGAGTTCGATGAAGCGGCGGGCGAGCTTGAGCGTTTGGTCGGCATTCATGTCGAGCGATGTCCTGGCAGTCGAGCGGTAACTGTCAGACGAAGGTGTGGGGGGGTGATTTAGTGGCGCCGACCTTAGGCCCCGCACCATCCCTGTGGGAGCGGGCGTGCCCGCGAATCAGGCGACGCGGTGTATGGCACCGGCTGCGCCGGTGATCGCCGGCAAGCCAGCTCCCACACCGACCGCGCAGGGAGATTGCATAGAGAACAAGGTTCGAGAGCGTGTCACATTCACTGTGGGAGCGGGCGCGCCCGCGAAGGGCCTAACGCGGTGTATGGCACCGGCTACGCCGGTGTTCGCGGGCGCGCCCGCTCCCACAGAGCCCTGCTAAATCGATGATTTATGTGTTGTTCTATGAGAGCGGGCATGCCCGCGAAGAGGCCGGCATTGCCATCAATAAAATAACGTAGTCCAAATCTCTATTCCTTGTAGGACCCTTCCTAAACCCCCACCACCCCGAAAATACCCGCCAACCGCCTGCTAGGTTCCTGGCTTCCACCTGAAAAAGAGGCGAGCCATGAGCATGCGCATGAACATCTTCGGCCGATACCAAGGCCTGGACGGCGACGAAACCACCACAGGCGCCATCTGCATTGCCAGCCAAGCCAGGGGCCGTGTGCATGGCCGCAACTGGCTACTTCAAGGCGACCCGACCACACCCTGCCCGCTATGTGGACAAGCGGGCACCATCGTCGAGGGCGAAGTCCGCTGGCGGCAGGATGGTATTCCCACAGCTCTGGACGGAGCACTGGTGCAATGCGGGTGCCCACAGGGCAGCAATCGCCTGGTTGCAAATGGGTACGCACCTCCGGCTTCGCGCGGGGCACCCGCATCTGAGCCTGTTCGTGAGGCACCAGCACACGCCCAGACGGGTAACCCGATAAGAAGTACCTATCAGCCTGAGGTGGTTCAGCCCTCGCCCACTCCTCAAGGCATGGAGCCCGGCTTCTACATCGTTCCGCGCTGCATGTCATACCAGGAAGTCCTGGCAGAGCTTGGCGCGCCGTAGGCCAACCTGCCTCGGTCAATTCTAGAGCGGCTGAACCCGACCTATCAGCAGGGGTTCAAGGCGGGCGAGATCTTTGTCATTGGCGATGGTTTGAGGCGCCCGGTGTGCACTCGGGAAGAACTGTCTGCGATGAGTGCAGCAAAACAAGCTCGTGAAGCACTGGCGGAACTGACGCCCGAAGAGGCGGAATTCATGATGCGCCATCAAGCCGAGATTGCTGCGTTGCTCAGCGATGTGAGCCTGGCGATGGGGGTGAGCGAGGCGATGGTTGCCAAGTCGCTGGATGAACTCAGCACCCTATTGCAAAAAATAGAGGATCTACATAAAGAGCAATTCATCAAGCACGGGCATCTCCGCCACCCTGAATTCTTTGCGGAGCGTCAAAGACTGTTCAAGCAATTGAATGCGAACCTGAAAGCAACCACTCTGAACAAGCAACTCAATCTTGGAAGCTATGAAAACCTACGACGAGACTTGGGGATATCATCAAGAAGCCTAGTTCATCACTGGAGTAAAGCAGGGACCCCGACGCATATCCCTGGTTACTCGACACACCTAGACAAACTGGCCAAAATGGCTAAATACCTCAAGGCCGGAGGTTATATAGGCATTACCATTGGCGGCACTGGCTCGGCATTGAAAATATCGGAAGTTTGCCAGGCAGGCAATATCAAGGATTGTCAAAAGGTAAAAAATACTGAAGCGGGGAATTTTTCAGGCGGGCTAGCTGCGGGCTGGCTAGGCGGAAAGATAGCAGGTAAAGCCGCCACAAAAGTTTGTTGGAAAGCCGGAGCCGCCGGCTTGGCATGCGGAATTGTGATTACTGGCGCAGGCGCACTAGCGGGAAGCATTGCAGGCATGGACGGCGGCGAAGAGTTAGGTGAAGTAATCTTCGAGGCCTTTCAAGATGATTGATCATCTGGACATAAAATTTAGGATATTTATAGTAGCCTCACCTTTCTGCCTCGGCCTGACCGCACTTGCAATGGACTTTCACATTGCAAGTTCTCAGCAGTATAAAGAAATGGTCACAGCACTTCACCGAAGCCCATGTCTTTCATACGCCATAACCCTTTGGGGAGAGAAAAGCATACGCTCAAGAATGCTGGTGATTTTCATGGTAGCAGGCGCCATCACCTTCCCAATCTCAAGTATTCGCAGAGGCCTACTTGACAAAGAAGATTATGAGCAACTCCCCAGCCCATTGAAAACCAAAATAGTTATCGCATCATGGTTAAATACAACCGGGCTCACTTGGCTAGTCATAAACTACTTCATAATTTAGCCACAACAGAGACAACGCAATGCACACATCTGAGAGTTCGCCAGCCGAGTTACCACACACCAGAACGCAGCTCTACGTAACCTCCATATCAAAGTTCATCATCATGGGAGGTCTATCAGCGGGACTCTATCTTTATTACTGGAATTACAAACACTGGTTACTCATCCGGGGTCAGCGTGGCTTTAAACTCATTCCACTCCTATGTACAATTTTTGGCGCCCTAACAATATACTTCTTGATGAAAAAGATTATCGATCGATGCCGCCAAGCGAACCAGCCGGTAGAAGGTAGTGCATTCGGCGTCACCCTTATGTATTGCATCCCTCCACTAATGATGATGTGCTGGGAGTTCTCACTTTCCGAATCCTATTTTGCTAATCTTCCGTCCTCAATCTTGATCATGGCTCCGATCATGCTCATGCTCACCTACATCACATTTTTTGTGGTAGCAATGATACAAGTACAGCAGGCAGTCAATGTCTGCGAAGGTGATGCGTGCGGGCTGCAAAATTCACAAATAACTTGGGCAAATGTTATGTGGTTAATTGCTTGCTGGATGCCTATGGCCGCGCTCTTTGGATTCTTGTCAGGTTACGCACCATTCACGAAATAACTCGATCAGCCAAACCTTGCCTGCTGGAACCTGACCCAGATGAACCCATTCCCACAGGAGTTGTGCATACCCTGAAGCATTCTGCATAACCTGAGGCATGCACAATCCCTGTAGGAGCGGCTTTAGCCGCGAAAGGGCCAGCCCAGCCAATACAAGGATCAGCGCAGCAAACCCAACTCGGCATCATCCAGCAGCGCCTTGGCCATGGCTGCGAAGTAATGCGAAGCCCAGAGCATCTGCTGATCGCCATCCATCAAGCCGGTCAGTGACAAGTCGCGTGCATAGCCCATCAGCTCCGAGGCTTGCTCCCGGGCGCTGCGGCAGGGGATGCCCTCAGCGATACGGAACAGCGGATGGGTTTGGCCTTCGCCTTGGTAGAAGTAGGTAACGCCGGGGGTGGTTTTGGTATCGTCGGTCATGGGTTCTCCTGAATGTAACGACAAACCCTGAAATGCTTACTACAGGTTTCCACACCCGATCGCTGAACCGTCAGCGACGGGCAAAGCCTAGAGTGCGGGATTTGCAGGAACAATCAGACGCATGTCGACAGAGGTTGTAGGATATTTCGCAGGGGTGGAGTTGCCAGTCCCGAGGCGTAGGAAGAGTCTGGGATTTTTGAAGGCTGCAGGAGGCATGTCTGGGGAATGCATCTGGGCTGACAGGTGTTCGCCACAACCCTTTCGGTGCCTATGAGATCGAGCGCCGCCCGCGCGGCGCTTCGCGGGACAAGCCCGCTCCCACATTTGTTGCAACGTGGCCATGCCTGTGGGAGAGGCGTTGTCAGCCTGGGTGCATGGCTTGAGACAGGTGATGCGGCAGCAATGCCAACTCAGAAATCCAGTCAACCCACCAAGGCTGGCAACCATGGCCTGACAGGTTCGGCACGTTGCAACAAATGTGGGAGCGGGCTTGTCCCGCGAAGCGCCGCGCGGGCGGCGCTCGATCTCACAGACACCACACCTCTCAAGGCAGGCACATGGCAGCCCTCACTCCCTAATCAGCGCAAAAACTCGGAATACCCCTGCGCCATCGCCACCACCACCTTGCGCTTGCCGGTAAACGGCGACCGCGCATGTGCCGCAAGCATGTTGTCCAACATCAGCACATCGTTCTCCAGCCACGGAAAGCTGATGGTGCATTCGTCCAGCACCCCGCGCACTTCATCGAGCAGCGAATCCTCGATGGTCGTACCGTCGCCGTAATACACGTTACGCGGCAGGTCCTCTTCCTCGACGATGTCCATCAACGACTCGCGCACTTCTGGCTGCAGGTTCGAAACATGGAACAGGTGCGCCTGGTTGAACCACACATCCTCCCCGGTCACCGGGTGGCGCGCCACCACCTGGCAGCGCTGGCGGGTGCGCAATTCGCCGTCATCCTTCCAGATGCACTCGATGGCATGCGCCCGGCAATAGGCCTCGACCTGGCGCGGGTCTTCAGTGTTGAACACCTGCGACCATTCCACATCAAGGCCGTTGCCGTAGTTGCGCACGTACATCAGCCCCTTCTCCACCAGCCGCTCACGAATGCGCGCCGGCATGCGCCGGTACACCTCGCGGCTGTCGGCAATCGGCGTCTCGCCACCGGTCGCGGCGGGGATCACGCTGTAGAACCAGATCTTCATCGGCCATTCCAGGGTGTAGGCCTGCTCGTTGTGCAGGGGGATGCTCTGGTGCGCCGGGTACTCGGTGGAGGTGTACACGCCCTTGGTCACGTTGCTGCGCGGGGTGGAGCCAAACTCGTAGTTGAGCAGCGGGTGACCGAAGGAAGCGGCGAACTGGCGGAAAGCTTCGGCACCACCCACCTCGAAGCCGCGAAACAGGATGCCGCCAGCCTGCAGCAGGTGCCGGTCCACCAGCGGCTGCAACTCGGCAAAGGCTTCCAGCAGGTCGATACCCGGCTCTGGCGCGCGCACCAGCAGCGGCAGGTTGCCGCGTGCGGCGTCCAGGGGTTCGATCGCAAAGCTCAGCAGTTCACTCATGTCCGGTCACCTCAGGCCAGGGCCGCATAGGCGGCGAAATCGGGATGTGCGCCATGTCGGCGCCTGACTGAATGAACGAGCGGGCGATGGGGAAATTCACCTGGGCCGCACACACAGGTAAAGCCGGCGCGCGCCGGTTCGTCTGAACGATGTGCACCCTTCTATCGCCCAGGAACCGTACATGACTCGCCAGCTTCTGCTCTTCGCCCTGCTCGCCGTGGCCCCTGCCGCGTGGTCGGCAGAGCCATGCGCCGTGGAAATCCATGGCACCGACCAGATGACCTTCGACAAGGCCGCCATCACGGTGCCCAAGGCCTGCGCCGTGTTCACCGTCACGCTCACCCACCCTGGCGACATGCCGAAGAACGTGATGGGCCACAACTGGGTGCTGAGTACCCAGGCCGACATGCAAGGCGTGCTCGACGACGGCCAGAAAGCCGGCGAGGCACTGGACTACGTGAAGCCCGGCGACACCCGGGTGATCGCCCACACCCGCCTGATCGGCGGCGGTGAAACAGACAGCATCAGCCTCGACGTCCGGTCGCTGAAGGCAGGTACCGCGTACAGCTTCTACTGCTCGTTCCCATTCCACGGCACCTTGATGAAAGGCTCCCTGACCCTAGGCAGCTGACCCCGCCCCCACCTCACCAGCGAGATCACGCTTCATGAAAACCTCCTCCCCCGGGGCCATCCGCGAATTGCTGGGCCTGCTGAAACCCTACCGCCCGGCGGTAATCGTCTCGGTGCTGCTGGGCATGCTCGGCGGCCTGGCCGTGACCGCCCTGCTGGCCACCGTCAACCAGGGCCTGCATGCCGCTGACGGCATGAGCCAGGGCGTGATCCTGGCCTTCGCCGGCCTGTGCGTGCTGGCCCTGGTCAGCAGCGTGGCGGCTGACAGCGGCACCAACTACGTTGGGCAGAAAGTCATCGCCAGGCTGCGCAAGGACCTCGGCGCCAAGGTGCTGTCGGCGCCGATCGAGCAGATCGAGCGCTACCGCACCCACCGCCTGATCCCGGTGCTGACCCGCGACGTCGATACCATCAGCGACTTTGCCTTCGCCTTCGCCCCGCTGGCCATCTCGCTCACCACCGTGACTGGCTGCATGGCCTACCTGGCCTGGCTGTCGTGGCCGATCTTCCTCATCACCCTGGCGGCCATCGGCATTGGCAGTGGCATCCAGTACGTGGCCAGGCAGAAAGGCGTGGCCGGCTTCAACGCCGCCCGCGATGCCGAAGACAACCTGCAGAAGCACTACTCGGCCATCGCCGAGGGCGCCAAGGAGCTGCGCATCGACCGCCGCCGCCGCCATGCCATGCTGACCCGCAACATCCAGGGCACCGCCGACTTCATCGCCAACACCCATATCCGCGCCATCAACATCTTCGTCGCGGCCAAGAGCCTGGGGTCGATGCTGTTCTTCGTGGTCATCGGCCTGACCCTGGCCCTGCAATCGCTATGGCCGAGCAACGACCCGGCGGTGATGAGCGGCTTCGTGCTGGTGCTGCTGTACATGAAAGGCCCGCTGGAAACCTTGATCGGCAACCTGCCGATCCTCGGCCGCGCCCAGGTGGCGTTCCGCCGCATTGCCGACCTGTCCGAGCGCTTCTCCTCGCCCGAGCCGCACCTGCTGCTGGAGCCGCCGGTCAAGCGCGCCGCCCCGGCCAGCGCGCATCTGGAGCTGCACGACGTCGAGTACGCCTACCCGCCGGTGGACGGCAACGAGCCGTTCCGCGTCGGGCCGGTGAACCTGAGCATCGAACCGGGCGAGATCCTGTTCATCGTCGGCGAGAACGGCTGCGGCAAGACTTCGCTGATCAAGCTGCTGCTGGGCCTGTACACCCCGCAACGCGGCGAAGTGCGCCTGAACGGCAAGGCGGTCGGCCCGGAGGGGCTGGATGACTATCGCCAGCTGTTCACCACGGTGTTCGCCGACTATTACCTGTTCGACGACCTGCCCGAGCACGAGCACAGCCTGCCCAGCGATGCCACGCGCTACCTGGAACGGCTGGAGATCGCCCACAAGGTGAGCGTGCGCGATGGCGCCTTCACCACCACCGACCTGTCGACCGGCCAGCGCAAGCGCCTGGCGCTGGTCAATGCCTGGCTGGACGGCCGGCCGGTGCTGGTGTTCGACGAATGGGCGGCGGACCAGGACCCGACCTTCCGCCGGGTGTTCTACACCGAGCTGCTGCCGGACCTGAAGCGCATGGGCAAGACCATCATCGTGATTTCGCATGATGACCGGTATTTCGATACGGCGGACAAGGTGGTGCACCTGAGCCGGGGGAAGGTAGTCGAGGCATTGGAGCCGGCTTGAGACAACATTCCTAGGAGAACGCCGGGGGCGCTTTGCGCCCCTTTCGCGACACAAGGCCGCTCCTACAGGGGTACACGATCACCTGTAGGAGCGGCCTTGTGTCGCGATGGGCTGCGAAGCAGCCCCAACAGGCAGAATCAGAACAACCAGCGATACAGCAGATATGCCACCACCACCGCCAGCACCGGCCGCAGCACGCGGTAAGCCTTGGGGTTGGCGCGCTTGAACTGCTTCACCTGGCCACTGACCCGGTTACTGAAGCGCTTGCTCCAGGCATACGCCTGGTTGATCCCGCCGACACGCTCGTCATCGGTATTCTGCGGCGCGGTGGCACGCCCCAGGAACGCGCTGACCTGGCGGTTGATGCGGGTCATCAGCGGGCTGCTCAGCGGGCGCTCGATATCGCAGAACAGGATCACCCGCGTAACGTCGGTCTCGTTCTTGACCCAGTGCACGTAGGTTTCATCGAACATCACGTCCTCGCCGTCACGCCAAGCGTACTGCTCACCATCGACGTAGATGCGGCAGGCATCGGAGTTGGGCGTGGACAGGCCCAGGTGGTAGCGCAGGGAACCGGCGAACGGGTCGCGGTGCGGGTTCAGGTGGCTGCCGCCTGGCAGCAGGGCGAACATCGCACCCTTGACGTTGGGGATGCTGCTGACCAGCTCGACAGTACGCGGGCACAGGGCTTCGGCCGACGGCAACGGTTTGTCGTACCACTTCAGGTAAAAGCGCTTCCAGCCTTTCTTGAAGAACGAACCGAAGCCGGCGTCGTTATCCTTCTCGGCGGCGCGGATGTAGCCCTCGTCGAACAGGCGCATGGCCTCTTCGCGGATCTCCTGCCAGTTGTCCTTCAGCACGTCCAGCTCGGGGAAGCGCTGGCGGTCCAGGTAGGGCTTGGACGGTACGCCGGAGAACAGGTACATCAGGCTGTTATAAGGGGCGAACAGCGCCGAATGGTTGACGAACTGGCGCAACATCGGCAAGCGAGCCTTGCCGCGCAGGTGCACGAACAGCACGCTGCCAAAAAACACCAGCAAGACACCCGCCTTGGCTGCAAAGGAAAAGGTCATGCTTTCACTCCTTGAGGAAGAAACAGGGCTGTGCGCCCTGCTCTCCGATAAATCATCCTGCCATCATAAACTGATGCCGCCGGGGTAAAAACAGCCTGGGCGGCAACTCAATCATGAAGATTTTGCAATAAACCAAGCCGCCAAACGTTGCGCCGGATCAGCGGCAAGGCCATCACTGCTGGTTTTCCTGCTCGCTGAACATGTCGCTGAACAGCATGCTCGACAGGTAGCGCTCGCCGGAGTCCGGCAAAATCACGACGATGGTCTTGCCCTGCATTTCCGGCTTTTCGGCCAGCCGCACGGCCACCGCCATCGCCGCACCACAGGAAATGCCACAGAGGATGCCCTCTTCCTGCATCAGGCGGATGGCCATGGCCTTGGACTCTTCGTCAGTCACCGTTTCCACCTGGTCGACAATCGACAGGTCGAGGTTCTTCGGCACGAAGCCTGCCCCGATGCCCTGGATCTTGTGCGGGCTGGGCTTGAGCTCCTCGCCGGCCAGGGTCTGAGTGATCAGCGGCGATGCCACGGGTTCCACCGCCACCGACAGGATCGCCTTGCCCTGCGTATGCTTGATGTAGCGCGAAACACCGGTGATGGTGCCGCCGGTGCCGACGCCTGCAACCAGCACATCGACCGCGCCGTCGGTGTCGTTCCAGATTTCCGGGCCGGTGGTTTTTTCGTGGATCGCAGGGTTGGCCGGGTTTTCGAACTGGCCCGGCAGGAAGTACTGGGCCGGGTCGGAGGCGACGATTTCGTTGGCCTTCTCGATGGCGCCCTTCATGCCCTTGGCCGGGTCGGTCAGCACCAGCTCGGCACCCAGCGCCTTCAACACCTTGCGGCGCTCCAGGCTCATGGAGGCAGGCATTGTCAGCATCAGTTTGTAGCCACGGGCTGCGGCGACGAAGGCCAGGCCGATGCCGGTGTTGCCCGAGGTGGGCTCGACGATGGTCATGCCCGGCTTGAGCTTGCCGCTGCTTTCGGCGTCCCAGACCATGTTCGCGCCGATGCGGCATTTGACCGAATAGCCCGGGTTACGCCCTTCGATCTTGGCCAGGATGGTCACGCCGCGCGGGGCAATGCGGTTGATCTGCACCAGCGGCGTGTTACCGATGGAGTGGGCGTTGTCTGCAAAGATACGGCTCATGGCAGGGGTCCTTGGCATGAAAGTAAGCAGGGAAAGACCTCAAGGGTAAGCCTGGGCCGGTGGCCCGTAAAGCCTGTTCGAACTCCCCCGGACGCGTTGCGGTCAACCGCATATCCTGCCTTGGAGACACTCCGATGAGAGCCCGTTATCGCTGGCCGTTGATCGGCCTGGCCAGCCTGATCGTGCTGTTGCTGGCGCTGCACCTGGCCCTGCCCTATCTGGTGCGCAACTACCTCAACGACAAACTGGCCGACATGGGCGACTACCGTGGCCAGGTGACTGATGTGGACCTGGCCTGGTGGCGCGGCGCGTACCAGATCAACGGCCTGAAGATCGTCAAGACCACCGGCAAGGTGCCGGTGCCGTTTCTCGACGCTCCGCTGATCGACCTGTCGGTAAGCTGGCACGCCCTGTGGTACGACCGCGCAGTGGTTGCCGAAGTGGTGTTCGACCGGCCGGAACTCAACTTCGTCGATGGCGGCAACAAACAGAACTCGCAGACTGGTCAGGGCACCGACTGGCGCCAGCAACTGGAAAAACTGCTGCCGATCACCCTGAACGAGGTTCGCATCGACAAAGGCGTGCTGACATTCCGTAACTTCAACTCCAGGCCACCGGTCAACCTCAAGGCCACCCAGCTCGATGCCAGTATTCGCAACCTCACCAACATTCGTGACGAAAAGGGCCGACGCGATGCAAGCTTTGATGGCACGGCGCTGATCGTAGGCGATGCCAAGGTGGAAAGCCGCGCCACTTTCGACCCATTCAGCGATTTCGATGACTTCGAGTTCCGCCTGCGCGCCACGGGTATCGAGCTGCGCAAGCTCAATGACTTCGCCAGCGCCTACGGCAAGTTCGACTTCAATGCCGGGCACGGCGATGTGGTGATAGAGGCCGAGGCGACCAACGGCCGACTGAACGGGTACATCAAGCCGCTGTTGCGGGATGTGGATGTGTTCGACTGGCAGCAGGATGTGCAGGAAAAGGACAAAGGCTTCTTCCGCTCAGTCTGGGAAGCGCTGGTGGGCGCGACCGAGACAGTATTGAAGAACCAGCCAAAGAACCAGTTCGCGACCCGTGTAGAGCTCAGCGGTAGCGTGCACAAGCAGGATGTCAGCGCCTTCGAGGCGTTTCTGCAGATACTGCGCAACGGGTTCATCCAGGCGTTCAATGCCCGGTACGAGCGTGACGCGCCGGATTCCGACTAGGATCGAGTGACGGGGCATTCAGGGACTGAATACCCGGTCTGCGTTTCCAGTCGGCGAAGCCCGCGTTATAGTCGGTGACAAATCGAAAATAGATGCTGCCTGTACTGGCCCCTTCGCGGGTAAACCCGCTCCCACAGGTATTCGACAAACCTCAGGGAAGGTGGGGTACTTGTGGGAGCGGGTTTACCCGCGAAAGGGCCGCTACAGGCTTACCGCAGAGGACAGACCCATGAAGTTCGAAGGCACCCGCGACTACGTCGCCACAGACGACCTGAAACTGGCGGTAAACGCGGCCATCACCCTCGAACGCCCCTTGCTGGTCAAGGGCGAACCCGGCACCGGCAAGACCATGCTCGCCGAGCAGCTGGCAGCCTCGTTCGGTGCGCGCCTGATCACTTGGCACATCAAGTCCACCACCAAGGCCCACCAGGGCCTCTACGAGTACGACGCGGTCAGCCGCCTGCGTGACTCGCAGCTGGGCGTGGACAAGGTCCACGATGTGCGCAACTACCTGAAAAAGGGCAAGCTGTGGGAGGCCTTCGAAGCCGAGGAACGGGTCATCCTGCTGATCGACGAAATCGACAAGGCCGACATCGAGTTCCCCAACGACCTGCTGCAAGAACTCGACAAGATGGAATTCTACGTCTACGAAATCGACGAGACCATCAAGGCCAGACAGCGCCCGATCATCATCATCACCTCGAACAACGAAAAGGAGCTGCCAGACGCCTTCCTGCGCCGCTGCTTCTTCCACTACATCGCCTTCCCCGACCGGACCACCCTGCAGCAGATCGTCGACGTGCACTACCCGAACATCAGCCAGTCGCTGGTCAGCGAGGCGCTGGACGTATTCTTCGACGTGCGCAAGGTACCGGGCCTGAAGAAAAAGCCGTCCACCTCCGAACTGGTCGATTGGCTCAAGCTGCTGATGGCTGACAACATCGGTGAAGCGGTGCTGCGCGAGCGCGACCCGACCAAGGCCATTCCGCCGCTGGCTGGTGCACTGGTGAAGAACGAGCAGGACGTACAACTGCTCGAGCGCCTGGCCTTCATGAGCCGGCGCGGCAACCGCTGACAGGAGCCGGGCCATGCTGCTCAACCTGTTCAATGAAATGCGCGCGGCCAAGGTGCCGGTGTCGGTACGCGAACTGCTCGACCTGCACCAGGCCCTGCAAAAGCGCGTGGTGTTTGCCGACATGGACGAGTTCTACTACCTCGCCCGCGCCATCCTGGTGAAGGACGAGCGCCACTTCGACAAGTTCGACCGCGCCTTCTCTGCCTACTTCAAGGGCCTGGAGAACCTCGACCGGCACATCGAGGCGTTGATCCCCGAAGACTGGCTGCGCAAGGAGTTCGAGCGTTCGCTGACCGATGAGGAGCGCGCGCAGATCCAGTCGCTGGGTGGCCTGGACAAGCTGATCGAGGAGTTCAAGAAGCGCCTCGAGGAGCAGAAGGAGCGTCACGCCGGCGGCAACAAGTGGATCGGCACCGGCGGCACCAGCCCGTTCGGTTCGGGCGGCTTCAACCCCGAGGGCATCCGCGTGGGTGAGGCCGGCAAGCGCCAGGGCAAGGCGGTGAAGGTGTGGGACCAGCGCGAATACAAGAACCTGGACGACCAGGTGGAGCTGGGCACGCGCAACATCAAGCTGGCCTTGCGCCGGCTGCGCAAGTTCGCCCGTGAAGGCGCCGCCGAAGAGCTGGACATCGACGGCACCATCGACCACACCGCGCGGGATGCCGGGCTGCTGAACATCCAGATGCGCCCCGAGCGGCGCAACACGGTGAAGCTGCTGTTGCTGTTCGACATCGGTGGCTCGATGGACGCCCACGTCAAGGTCTGCGAAGAACTGTTCTCGGCGTGCAAGACCGAGTTCAAGCACCTGGAGTACTACTACTTCCACAACTTCGTGTACGAGTCGGTGTGGAAGAACAACCTGCGCCGCACCTCGGAGCGCTATTCCACCTTCGACCTGCTGCACAAGTACGGCGATGACTACAAGGTTGTGTTCGTCGGCGACGCGGCCATGGCGCCCTACGAGATTACCCAGCCGGGTGGCAGCGTGGAGCACTGGAACGAAGAGGCCGGGTATGTGTGGATGCAGCGTTTCATGGAGAAATTCAGGAAGATCATCTGGATCAACCCGTACCCGAAGCAGGCCTGGGACTACACCGCATCGACCCATCTGGTGCGGGACTTGATCGAAGACAAGATGTACCCGCTGACCTTGCAGGGGTTGGAGGAAGGGATGCGTTACCTGTCCAAGTGATTTTGCCAGTGCCGGCCCTTTCGCGGGTGAACCCGCTCCCACAGGTATTGCGCAAGCCTTGAGGCCTGTGGGGTACATGTGGGAGCGGGTTCACCCGCGAAGAGGCCGGCAGCCTTGACGCCAACGGTCCAGGTATACCTGCTGCTCCCGCCACGCCTCATCCTGCACCACCGCCCTGAACCGCACCACCGCCCCCGGCATGCACTGCGCCAGTTGCGCCAGCGCCAACGGCGTCAATGCCCCCAGCCGCGGATAGCCGCCAATGGTCTGCCGGTCATTGAGCAACACGATCGGCTGCCCATCCGGCGGCACCTGCACCGCCCCCAGCGGAATCCCCTCGGAAATCATCGGCGCACCCTGGTAGACCAGCTGCGGCCCCAGCAGGCGGATGCCCATGCGGTCGGCACGGCTGTCCAGCGTCCACTCGCGGTTGAACGCCTCGAACAGGCTGGTACCGCTGAAGTCACCGATCTGTGCGCCGATCACCAGGTCAAGCACTGGCTTTTGTGCGTACTGTGGCCGCAGCGCTGCCGGTACCTCACGCAAGGTCGCTGAAGCGCTGGAAAATGCCAGCAGCTGGCCTTTGCCGAGCGCAGAGCCCTGGCCATCGATACCGCCCAGTTCTTCCCGCACGACCGTGGCACGACTGCCCAGCACATCCTCGCCCAGGAACCCGCCAGGTGCTGCCAGGTACGCCCGCACGCCCTGCTTCGGCTGCTTCAGGGTCAACCGCTGCCCCTTGGCCAATGCAAAGCTGCGCCAGGGCGCCAGCGGCTGATCATCGACCCGCGCATCCAGGTCGGCACCGGCCAGGGCCAGCACACAATCCTGCTCTGCGACCACACAGAAACCACCTAGCGCCACCTCGACCACCGGCGCCGTCAACGGGTTGCCCAGCAGCCAGTTGGCCCAGTGCATCGCCACCCAGTCCAGCGCCCCGCCCTGGGTCACGCCCAGGTGGCGTACGCCGAAGCGCCCGGCATCCTGCAACTGGCACAGCGGCGTACTGGCCTCGATCTTCAACTGCTTCATGCTTGTGCCTCCACATCACCGCCCAACGCCACGAACTCGCTGCGCGAAACCGGCACGAAGCGCACCCGGTCACCGGGTTGCAACAGGCTGTAGCCCTCGCGTTCACGGTCGAACAGGCGCACCGGGGTACGCCCGATCAGGTTCCAGCCCCCCGGCGATACCGCCGGATAGGCCGCCGTCTGGCGCTCGGCAATGCCGACGCTGCCGGCCGCCACGCGCTTGCGCGGGGTGCTAAGGCGCGGGCTGGCCAGGCGTTCGTCCACCAGGCCCATGAAGCCGAAACCGGGGGCGAAACCCAGGGCGAACACCGGGTACTCGCGCTCGCTGTGCAAACGGATCACCTCTGCTTCACTCAAGCCACTGCGGGCCGCCAACACCGGCAGCTCCGGGCCGACGCTGGCGTCGTACCACACCGGGATCTCATGGCGGCGGCCACCGCTGCCCGTGTCTGGCTGCAAGCCCTCCAGTGAACGGATGATCAGCGCCCTCGCCTCACTCGGTGGCAGGTCGAACTGCACCATCAGCGTGGTGTAGGACGGCACCAGGTCCAGCAAGTGCTCGCCGAACGCCGCGTGCAAGCGCTGGCTGGCGGCAAGCATCCACGGCATGTTGCCCTCGTCGATGGAGTCGAACAGGCGCACCATCAGGCTGTCGATGGCCACAACTTCAATACGCGGCTTCATCGCGACTCCAGGGCATCGAGGGCCTGGCGAATCTGCCGCACCGCCGCCACCGAACTGTCGTTGTCGCCGTGTACGCACAGGGTGCTGGCCGCCAGCGTCAACGCACTGCCATCGTCCGCCACCAGCGTGTCGCCACGGGCCAGGCGCACGGCCTGCTCCACCACCAGCGCCGGGTCGTGGTGCACCGCGCCGGGCAGGCGCCGCGACACCAGGTGCCCGCTGGCGGTATAGGCGCGGTCGGCGAATGCTTCGAACCACAGCGGCACGCCAATTTCATCGCCCAGGGCCTGGGCGGCGCGGTTGTCGGCGGTAGCCATCAGCATCAGTGGCAGGCCGCCGCCATAGGCCGCCACAGCCTCCAGTACGGTACGCAGCTTGAGCGGGTCGGCCATCATGTCGTTGTACAGCGCACCATGGGGTTTCACGTACGCCACGCGGCCGCCCAACACTTTGCAGATGCCGTCCAGCGCACCGATCTGGTAATGCAGCAGGTCGCGGATTTCCTCCGGGCTGCAGGCCATGGAGCGGCGGCCGAAGCCGACCAGGTCCGGGTAGGCCGGGTGCGCGCCGATGGTCACGCCGTGCTGCAGCGCCAGGGCCACGGTGCGGCGCATGATGCCGGGGTCCCCGGCGTGGTAGCCGCAGGCGATGTTGGCGCAATCGATGTAAGGCATGACCTCGGCATCCAGGCCCATGCGCCAGCTGCCGAAACTCTCGCCCATGTCGCAATTGAGTAGCAGGCGTTCCACCGCGCGGCCTCCGTTGTCGTTGTTCATATGCCTACCTTACCGCGCCTGCAGTTGTTTGCCGCGGGTTTCCGGCAGGCTCAGCGCCGCCACGATCACCACGCCGTAGGACACGGCCGAAAACACGCCGATACCCAGGCCCAGCGGCACTTTCTGGCCGAGCACGCCGATCAGCAGCGGGAACAGCGCCGCAATGACCTTGCCGATGTTGTAGCAGAAACCCTGCCCCGAACCGCGGATACGCGTGGGGAACAGTTCGGTGAGAAACGCGCCCATGCCGCTGAAGATGCCCGAGGCGAAGAAGCCTAGCGGGAAGCCCAGCCACAGCATCACGCCGTCGCTGACCGGCATTTGCGTGTACAACAGCACGATGACGAACGAGCCCACGGCGAACAGGATGAAGTTCTTCTTGCGCCCCAGCAGGTCGGACAGATACGCACTGACCACATAGCCGACGTAGGAGCCTACGATCACCATGGCCAGGTAGCCACCGGTACCCAGCACACTCAGGCCCCGCTCGTTCTTCAGGAAGGTCGGCAGCCATGAGGTAATGGCGTAGTAGCCGCCCAGTGCACCGGTGGTCAGCAGCGACGCACGCACGGTGGTCCAGAGCATGCCCGGGGCAAAGATTTCGTAGAACTGCGCAGGAGCCTCGGCGCTTTCCACCGCCTTGGCCTCGCGGTACACCTCGGGGTCCTTGACCAGGCGGCGGACGAAGATCACGAAAATCGCCGGCACCAGGCCCAGCAGGAACAGCGCGCGCCAGGCCTGCTCTGCCGGCAGCCAGGAGAACAGCAGCGCGTAGAGGATGGCGGTGAGGCCCCAGCCAAGCGCCCAGCCGGACTGCACCATGCCCACCGCCTTGCCACGGTCCTGGGCACGGATCACCTCGCCGATCAGCACCGCGCCGGCAGTCCACTCACCGCCAAAGCCGAAGCCCATCAGGGTACGGGCGATCAGCAGCTGTTCGTAGTTCTGGGCGAAACCGCAGAGGAAGGTGAAGAAGGCAAACCACAGCACCGTCAGTTGCAGGGTGCGCACGCGGCCGATGCGGTCGGAGAGAATGCCGGCCACCCAGCCACCCACGGCCGAGGCGATCAAGGTGCTGGTGTGGATCAACCCGGCTTCGGTGGTTGTGATGCCCCACAGCATGATCAGCGTCGGGATGACGAAACTGAGCATCTGTGTGTCCATGCCGTCCAGGCCGTAGCCGATCTTGCAGCTCCAGAACGTCCGGCGCTGCTGTGAGTCGATGTCGCGATACCAGGCGAAAGGCCCGGACGAAGATGGGGAACTGACCTGCTGCTGCACGCCGGTGGGGTTCATGCTTGCCTCGGCTTGTTGGTATTGTTTTATGGGCGACAATGAGTCGCGGCCTGGCTGCCATTGTTCAGACGCCGCGCCATTTGCGTCCAACGAGAAAAACCGCCGGTCTGGAACAAGAAAAACTGATCATGAACCTTCGCTTCCTCGAAACCTTCGTCTGGGTCGCCCGGCTCAAGAGCTTCCGCCTGACCGCGGAAAAGCTGTTCACCACCCAGGCCTCGGTGTCCAGCCGCATTGCCGCGCTGGAAGCCGACCTGGGCGTGAAGCTGCTGCTGCGCGACTCACGCGGCGTCAGCCTGACCCCGGAGGGCGGCAAGGTACTGGAATATGCCGAGCGCATGCTGGAAACCGCCAAGGCCATGAAACAGTCGCTGGACAGCGACCGGGCCAAGGTCGGGCGCATCCGTATCGGGGTGATGGACACGGTGATCCACACCTGGATGAGCGCGCTGGTGGCGGAGCTGACCGAGCGTTACCCGCAGGTGGAAATCGAACTGGTGGCCGACACTGCGCTGAACCTTCGCGAGCAATTGCAGAAGGGCTTTCTCGACGTGATCCTGCAGACCGACCTGCTGCGCGAGCAGTCGATCCGCAGCCTGGACCTGGCGCGCTACCCGATGGGCTGGGTGGTGGCCGCCGGCTCGCACCAGCACCGCGACTACGCCTCACTGGCCGAGCTTGGGCGTGAGCGGATCATCACCTTCTCGAAGAACTCGCGGCCGCACCAGGAAGTGCTGAGCCTGCTACTGGGTGCCGGTGCCGAAACGCCGCGGCTGAATTGCGTGAACTCGGTGGCGGCGATTACCCGGTTGTTGCGCGACGGGTTCGGCATTGGTGCGTTGCCGCCGGCGCTGGTGGATGCCGAGTTGAGCCGAGGTGAGCTGGTGTTGCTGCAGGGGCTGCAACCGCCGCCGAGCCTGGAACTGGTGGTGGCCTGGCAGACCGGGGTGGTGCTGGTGGATGAAGTGGTCGGGGTATGCCGGCAGGTGCTGGAAAGGTATGCGCGGGATGTGGGGGCTCAGCGGATAGTGCTGGTGTGAACCAGCTGTGCTGCCTGTGCTGGCCCTTTCGCGGGTAAACCCGCTCCCACAGGTACTGCATAAGCTTGAATCCTGTGCAAACCCTGTGGGAGCGGGTTTACCCGCGAAGAGGCCAGTACAGGCAAGCAGTAATCAGCGCCAGCTCTCTTTCACCGCCCTGCGCCGCCCACCCAGAATCACCCAGCCAATCCCCAGCAGCAGGCTCTCGACCACGAAGGCCAGCACAAACCCTGCGCCTACGCCCCAGCCAATCGCCTCGGGCACTAGCAATATCTGATAGCTATAGCCGTTCAGGGTCTCTTCCCGCAGTTGCGGGTCCGCCTGCACCAGCACATGCCAGGTGCGCTGCGCCCATGCCCCTTGCAGCGCCTGCCATTCGTTTTCCAGCAATTGGTTGCGGATCATCAGGCTTTCGATGCTGTTGGCGTCACTGAGGAACACCGGATCGTCGCTACTGCGGTAATGCCGCAGCAGCGCCTGCAGGTCGCCATTGAAAAAGCGTTCGGCAGTCTGCCGGAAGCCATCGAGCGCCTCGCGTGATTCGAACAGGTGCGCCTCGACCCGCTGGCTGTAGTCCTTCACCAGCCCCGGAACCTGGATACCGGCCAGCAGGCCGAAGGTGAACAGCAGCAACCGCAGGTAACTTCTGAACATGCCGCATCCTTAGCTCTGGCCGTGCGCCACGCACTCGCCGTGCCGCCACAGGGCCCACTGACCCGGCTCGTAGCGCTGCCAGGTCTCGTTCTCGGTCAAGGCCTCGGTGGCGATCACCGTGACCACGTCGTTGGGGGTGGTTTCGGTGTGAAAATCGACGATCAGGTCGACATCCTTCAACCGTGCCGCACCAAAGGGTGCACGGCGGGTAATGTGCACCAGCTTGGTCGAACAGAAGCAGAACAGCCAGTCACCGTCGCTGAGCATGCAGTTGAACACGCCCTGGCTGCGGTAGCCGGCACAGGCTTCGACCAGCACCGGCAGCAGCTGTTCCACCGGCACGGGCTCGGGGAAGGCACTGCGGATGCGGTTGAGCAGGTCGCAGAAGGCCGCCTCGCTGTCGGTGTCGCCCACCGGCCGGTAGAAGCTGGCCAGGCCCTTGAAGTCGCCCAGCTGGCCATTGTGCGCGAAGCACCAGTTGCGACCCCACATCTCCCGCACGAACGGGTGGGTGTTGGACAGGCACACCTTGCCGACGTTGGCCTGACGGATGTGGCCGATGACCACTTCGCTCTTGATCGGATAACGCTGTACCAGGTTGGCCACTTCCGACTCGCTGCTGGCAGCCGGGTCCTGGAACAGGCGCAGGCCACGGCCTTCGTAGAAGCCGATGCCCCAGCCGTCACGGTGCGGGCCGGTACGGCCGCCGCGCTGCATCAGGCCGGTGAAGCTGAAGACGATGTCGGTGGGGACGTTGGCACTCATGCCCAGCAGTTCGCACATAGGCGTGTCTCCGCTTACAGACGGGGCTCGACCCGGCCGCCGCCTCGGGAGACGGCCGGGGCGGCAGGGGGTGGCGCATCACGGTATCGGTCGCGACGCTCTGCGGCCAGCGGGGCCTGGGCGCCAAGCTGGTCATCTTCGGCAGCCTGGCGCTGGGCAGCGGCCTCGGCTTGCGCGCGGCGCTCGCGGGCGCGCTTTTCCAGCGGCAAGCGCAGCAGTACGAAGAGGAAATACAGGGAGAAGGCGCCCATGCCGTACATGGCGAAGTCGGACACCGCGCGCCAGGCGTTGTTGCCGACCTTGAAGGCAACATCCAGGGCGGTGATGGCAATGGCCGGGGCGAAGCTGTCCTTGACCGGGTCGACGATGGTCGGGGTCAGCAGCAGCACTGCCAGCACCACCCGCAGCGGTTCGCGCAGCCAGCGCCACATCCAGCCGGTGAGCTTGAAGCCCACCATCAGGCAGCCCAGGGCAGCAACGGCGTAAAGGCCCCAGGCGAGGGTGTAGTCGTTCTCGGTCATGGTGTTCGTGCAAGCCAGGCAAAGAGATGCCTATGATAAACACTTTTCCGGGCGCAGACAGTGTTTGCCTGTGCCGGCCTCTTCGCGGGTAAACCCGCTCCCACAGGATCACTGCAGACTTCGAGCCATGCGCATTACCCGCGAAGAGGCCGGTACAGGCGACCCCAAACATGAGATCTTCAATGCAAACCAAGCCCCAACCCCCGATTGCCCACGCCGACAACACCGCCGACCCGTACGCCTGGCTGCAACAGCGCGACACCCCCGAGGTGCTTGCCTACCTGCAGGCCGAGAACGCCTACCAGGAAGCCTGCCTGGCCGACCAGGCGCCGCTGCGCGAACAACTGTTCGAAGAAATCAAGGGTCGCATCCTGGAAACCGACCTCTCGCTGCCGGCGCCCTGGGGCCCCTACCTGTACTACACCCGTACCACCGCGGGCGACGAGTACCCGCGTCACTACCGCTGCCCGCGCCCGGCCGACGACTCCAACACGGTCGATGAAGGCCAGGAGGAACTGCTGCTCGACCCCAACGCCCTGGCCAATGGCGGTTTCCTGTCCCTCGGCGCGTTCAACGTCAGCCCCGACCACCGCCTGCTGGCGTATAGCCTGGACACCAGCGGCGACGAAATCTTCACCCTGTACGTGAAGGACCTGGCCAGTGGCAGCGTCACCGCCCTGCCCTTCGACGACTGCGACGGCAGCCTGACCTGGGCCAACGACAGCCAGACGCTGTTCTTCGCCGAACTGGACGACACCCACCGCCCGTGGCGCCTGCGTCGTCACACGCTGGGCAACGCAGGTGCGCAGACCGTGTTCGAGGAACCCGACGGGCGCTTCTTCCTGCACTGCTACCGCACCAGCTCCGAACGCCAACTGGTGCTGCTGCTCAACAGCAAGACCACCAGCGAAGCCTGGGTGCTGGATGCGCAGACCCCGCTGGCACCGTTCACCTGCCTGGCGCCACGCGTCGAAGGCCACGAGTACTTCCCTGACCACGGCCAGCTCGACGGCCAGTGGCGCTGGTTCATCCGCACCAACCAGGACGGCATCAACTTCGCCCTGTACCACGCCCCGGTCGCGCCGGTGCCCAGCCGTGAACAATGGCAGGTGCTGGTGCCGCACCGCGACGCGATCATGCTCGAGGGCCTCAGCCTGAATGCCGGCGCGCTGACCCTGAGCCTGCGCGAAGGCGGCCTGCCGATCATCGAAGTGCGCCCGCAGGGCCTGGCGGCCTACCGCGTCGAACTACCCGATGCCGCCTACAGCCTGTACGTGCAGGACAGCCTGGAGTTCAGCAGCACGCGCCTGCGCCTGCGCTACGAAGCACTCAACCGCCCGGCCCAGGTGCGCCAGCTGGAGTTGGCCAGCGGTGCCCAGGCGGTACTCAAGCAAACCCCGGTGCTGGGGCCGTTCGATGCCGACGACTATGTCAGCGAGCGCCTGTGGGCCACGGCAGCGGACGGCACCCGGGTGCCCATCAGCCTGGTGCGCCGCCGTCAGGACCTGGGCCGGACCGTGCCGTTGTACCTGTATGGCTACGGTGCCTATGGCGAAAGCCTCGACCCGTGGTTTTCGCATGCGCGCCTGAGCCTGCTGGAGCGCGGCGTGGCCTTTGCCATCGCCCACGTGCGTGGCGGCGGCGAACTGGGCGAAGCCTGGTACCGCGCTGGCAAGCAGGAGCACAAGCACAACACCTTCAGCGACTTCATCGCCTGTGCCGAGCACCTGATCGCCGAAGGTGTGACGGCTGCCGATCGCCTGGCCATCAGTGGCGGCAGCGCCGGCGGCCTGCTGATGGGTGCAGTGCTCAACCTGCGACCCGAGCTGTTCCGCTGTGCGATTGCCGAAGTGCCGTTCGTCGATGTGCTCAACACCATGCTCGACCCAGAGCTGCCGCTGACCGTGACCGAGTACGACGAATGGGGCAACCCTGAAGAGCCGCAGGTGTATGAGCGGATCAAGGCCTACGCGCCGTACGAGAACGTGAAGGCACAGGCCTACCCGGCAATGCTGGTGGTGGCGGGCTACAACGACAGCCGCGTGCAGTACTGGGAAGCGGCCAAATGGGTGGCGCGGCTGCGCACGCGCAAGACCGACGACAACCTGCTGCTGCTCAAGACCGAGATGGGGGCTGGGCATGGCGGGATGAGCGGGCGGTACCAGGGCTTGAAGGATGTGGCGCTGGAGTATGCGTTCGTGTTTGGTGAGCTGGGTGTGGCGTAAAACCCAGGGTTGAGCACCCGCGCCGATCCCTGTGGGAGCGGGCATGCCCGCGAAGAACTCAACGCGGTGGTTGGCACCGGCTTCACCGGTGTTCGCGGGCACGCCCGCTCCCACAGGATCCGGTGCAGGCTGATTTTATTTAATCATCATCCACCGCCGGCTTCGGCGGCTCCGGCCGCAACCCCGGCAATGGCTGGTCCTTCGGCGGCCCGGGCACCGGCATCGGCGGTAACAGTGGCGCCCCCGGCTGGCTGCCATAGGCCTTGGGCGGCGTACTCGGGGTAATCTGCGGATATGGCGTAGGCGTAGGCGTACCCGGTGCACCGGGCACCGGCGTGTTCAGCCGGGGTGGCGTGCTGGCAGCTTCGGCCATGGGCAGGCCGGCGAACAACAGCACAACGAGGATCGCGCGAAACATCAGCAACCTCCTGTCGGGAACCTTCCTACAGGCTACGCCTAAAACAAAGCTTTCGCCTGTCCGCCTGCCCCGCAAGCGCGCTAGACTCAGTGGCATAACCGTCATTTGCCTGATCAGAACAAAGGAAACACCATGAGCTCCACCTCTTCCGCCGCCGCCACCGCGCGCCTGGACCGCATCCTGGCCGATGCCAAGCGCGACAAGGAAATGGGCTACCGCGACAAGGCCCTGAAAATGTACCCGCACGTCTGCGGCCGCTGCGCCCGCGAGTTCTCCGGCAAGCGTCTGAGCGAGCTGACCGTGCACCACCGCGACCACAACCACGACAACAACCCGCAGGACGGCTCCAACTGGGAGTTGCTGTGCCTGTACTGCCACGACAACGAGCACTCGCGCTATACCGACCAGCAGTACTTCAGCGAAGGCTCAACCAGCACCCCGAGCATCGCCAAGGCCACCCACAACCCGTTCGCCGGGCTGGCGGGCATGCTGAAGAAAGACTGACCATCGATTCGCCCCCCGCTGCTGCCGGGCAGCCCGTATAATCGCGCTTTTTTCGCGAAGGGCCCCGGTACGTGGCAAACAAACGATACAGCTGCATCGGCCTGTTCAACCCCAAGTCGGCAGAAAATGTCGGCTCGGTGATGCGCGCCGCGGGTTGCTATGGCGTCAATTCGGTGTTCTACACCGGCAAACGCTACGAGCGTGCCCGTGACTTCATCACCGACACCAAGCGCGTGCACTACGACATCCCGCTGATCGGTATCGATGACCTGCAGCGCATCATCCCGCTGGGCTGCACACCGGTGGCCGTGGAATTGGTGGAAGGTGCGCGGCCATTGCCGGAATACACCCACCCCGACCGGGCCATCTACATCTTCGGGCCGGAAGACGGCAGCCTCAGTGCCGATGTGCGGGCGTGGTGCGAAGAGACCATCTACATTCCGACCGAGGGCTGCATGAATCTGGCAGCGACGGTGAACGTGGTGCTGTATGACCGCATGGCCAAAGGGCTGAATACCCGTTCAGGCCCCAGGTTCAAGTAACCGACTGAACGATGACGGCGGCCGACAGGTCACCTGCATACACTTCAGACGGAGGCCTTGCCATGCTCGATATCCATTCCGCGACTGCATCGTCGCAGCACAATGTTCATGGGCTGGAACGGGTCAGCTCGCTGGCCGGGGGAGCGCTTATGTTCAGCAAGGGGCTGCGCCATGGCGGCCTGGTCGGCTTGCTGCAGATGGTGGTGGGAGGTTTGGCGGTGGCGCGCGGGGTCAGCGGGCATTGCTCGACCAAGGCCTGGTGGCAGCGCCATCGTCAGGAATACCAGCGGTTGCGTGCGGACATCGAGCGCAGTGCGGCGGAGCTGGAGACGTTGAAGGCCAGTGCCGACGCGGCAACGCGGGGGGTGACGGTGACCGGGAAGGATCCGTTGGCTGGCAGTTGATTTTTTCGCTGCCTGTGCTGGCCCCTTCGCGGGTGAACCCGCTCCCACAGGGACCGCACCGTCTTGAGGGCAGTACATTACCTGGAGGAACAGCCTTGTGCTGCGAAAGGGCCGGTATGATCAAAGAGGTCTGTGGCTGTAAGTGCCTCTTCGCAGCACAAGGCTGCTCCTACAAGGCAACGAAAAACCTGTGGGAGCGGGTTCACCCGCGAAGAGGCCGGTAGGGGCGAAAGAGATGCTCAGCGCAACGCCTTGCTCTGCAACACCTCGGAGCGCCGCCCCAGCACGTTCTCGCTGATCTGCACGAAGTCTTCGGTGCTGACACTGGGCAGGCGCATCAGCCCGCGTGCCACATCGTCAAGTGAGCGTTTGGCCTGGGTGTGGATGCGGATTTCCTTGTCCAGCGCCTGCAACAACATCACCCCCCGCGCCACCTGCGCCGGGGTGGCATGCTCGCCCTTGAGCCGGGTGACCTTGGCGCCCTGCTTGCTCAGGCGCGCCTGCCAGGCCTGGTAACGGTCGTCACTTACCCCGCCCGAGCGGCGCAGCAACTCGCTGGCGTAGTAGTCAGTCAGGCTTTCCACCAGCCAGTCACTGCCATCACGCCCATGGATCTGCGCAAACAGTTGCACCACTTCGCGCAGCAACGGGCTGCTGCCATTCTCGCTGACCATCGGCCGCCCACTGTGCAGGTACAACGAGCCCTGCGCGGCCATCGCCCCGCGCCACATGCCATCGCGAGCACCGACCAACAGCAGCTTCGGCGGGTTGCGCGGGAACACCGCCTGCAATTGCGGCCAGACAAAGGTCAGCATGGTCAGGTTGTCCATGCGCCGCATACCCTGCCCCACCGGTGCTGCCACGGTGACCTCGGTTTCGCCCAGGCGGGCGCGGCGGCTGCCCAGGTCGCCGGCAAGCATCCAGCCGGTGGGGCGGTCGAACAGGCGCGAAACGTTGTCGATGCGGAACTTGTCCTTGCCGATGCGTGGCCAGGAGGTTTCGATGCTCTTCCAGCCTTCAGGCAGGTCGAACGCCAGCCGCGCCACCAGCTCGGTGCCATCCTGCTGGTCGAGGCGTGCAGGTGGCACCAGCTGGTCGCCGAGGAACAGTGCCCAATGCGGAGTGATGCGCGACGAATAGGCGCCGCTGGCGCGCTTCTGGTCCAGCTGCACGCGGTAGCTGAGGCTGGTCTTGCCGGCCGCCGGTCGCCACACGCCACGCTGGCCCTGCAGTTGCCATTGGCCATCAGCCTGGAAGCCGCTGTAGGCCCCGACCTTGCCCAGGTCGAAGTCCAGGCTGCGCACGGCACTGCCTTCGGCCAAGGTGAGGCGGACCTCCGCCTGGCCACTGGTTGGCAACAGCCGCACCTGGTAGTCGAGGTCGACCTTTTTCGCCCAGGCCGACGAGCTGGCCATCAGGCCCAACAGCAACAACAGCTGGCAACGCATACAGAAACTCCTTGTTTCCCCATGGCAGCGGGCCGCGCCGGTCAGCTGGCGCGGAAGATCAGGTGGTCTTCCCAGTCGTCTTCGTGCACATCGTGTTCACTGAGCATGCGCCCCGACTGGGAGATGCGCTGTTCATGGACCTGCTGGCGATCACCGCAGACCAGGTGGTGCCAGGCCGGCAGGTCCTTGCCCTCGCTGACCAGGCGGTAGCCGCAGGTGCTCGGCAGCCACTTGAACTGGTCGGCCTTGCCCGGGGTGAGCTGGATGCAGTCTGGTACCTGGGCGAAGCGGTTGGGGTAATCGCTGCACTGGCAGGTATCCAGATCCAGCAGCTTGCAGGCGATACGCGTGTAATAGACGCTGTTGTCGTCCTCGTCCTCGAGCTTTTGCAGGCAGCACAGGCCGCAGCCGTCACACAGCGACTCCCACTCTTGCGGGCTGAGTTGTTCGAGGGTCTTGCGCCGCCAGAACGGCGCGTTTTCAGCGGTCATCACACGGGGTTCCTGCATTCATCTTGGGGCCACGGCGCGCGGCGGCGCCAGTCTAGAGCCTGGCCTTCGGCAAAGCCAGACCGCTTGTCAGTCGCGACGCGACGCAGTAGCGTGCGTGTTTCCCGTCCTTTTGCAGGAGCCGCCATGAGCGCCACCCCCCGCATTGCCGATTACGCCATCAACGAGCAGTTCATCAACCGCTGGTCGCCACGTGCCTTCACCGCCGAGCCGATCAGCGAAGAAACCTTGCTGAGCTTCCTCGAAGCGGCTCGCTGGGCGCCGTCGGCGAACAACTCGCAACCTTGGCGCTTCCTCTATGCCCGCCGTGACACGCCGAACTGGGAGCGTTACCTGAACCTGCTGGTGCCGGCCAACCGCAGCTGGGCGCAACAGGCTTCGGCGCTGGTGCTGGTGATTTCCAAGACCACCTACGCCGCCCCGGGCGCCACGGAAGAAAAACCGGCGCTGTGGCACACCTTCGACACCGGTTCAGCCTGGGGGCACCTGGCCCTGCAAGCCAGCATCAGCGGCTGGCATACCCATGGCATGGCCGGTTTCGACCAGGAACTGGCACGGCAGGAGTTGAAGGTCCCTGAAGGCTATGTGCTGCATGCCATGGTGGCAATCGGCAAGCTGGGCGACAAGGCCAGCCTGAACGAAGCCCTGCAGGCGCGTGAAGTACCGAGCCCGCGCAAGCCACTGAGCGAGCTGGCTGCCGAGGGTGATTTCAGCCTGTAAGCCTTGCATTGGCTGTACCGGCCTCTTCGCGGGTAAACCCGCTCCCACAGGGATCTCCACTGCCTCATGGGGCCTGTGTTGATCCTGTACCAGCACAGCCAACACCAGCCTCCCACAGGACCTGAGGGTAGCGGAGATCCTGTGGGAGCGGGTTTACCCGCGAAGAGGCCGGCACAGGCATTACACAATCAATAACCCCGGGCGAAGTCCACTTCGCCTCGCAACCCCTGCCCCGCCACATACGCCCGCACATTCTCGACAAACAACCGCACCATCGCCGCCGGCGAGGTGGGCGCCGAGCTGTGCCCGGTCAGCAGCAAGCCCCACGCCGTCCAGAACGGGTGTTGCCTGGGCAACGGCTCCTGTCGGCAGACATCGATCACCGCCCCTGCCAGGTGCCCTTCCTTCAGCGCCTCGACCAGATCAGCGTCGACCACCGCCGCCCCACGCCCGGCATTGATGAACAGCGCCGTGGGCTGGAAGCACTTGAACAGTGCCGCGTCATACAGGTCGTGGGTAGCCGGGGTATCCGGCAGCAGGTTGAGCACATAGTCGACCTGGCCAACCATGCGCGGCAGGTCGGCCAGCGCCGCTACCTCGACGAAGGGCGCCTGCTCGCGGGCGCTGCTGGCAACGCCATACAGCACCACGCCAAACGGCTGCAGGAACTCGGCCACCCGCTGGCCAATGTCGCCAGTGCCGACGATCAGCACCTTGCGCCCTTCCAGGGTACGCCCCGGGCGGTCATCCCAACGCCGCTCGACCTGGCTGACCAGGCGCGACAGCACCTCGCGCTCATGGCCGAGCATGTAGGTGAGCATGTACTCGGCCATCACCTGGCCAAAGATGCCCACGGCGCGGGTCAGGCGATAGTCACGTGGCAGGCCCTCGGCCAGCAGCGGGGTAATACCAGCCCAGGTGGACTGCATCCAGCCCGGCTTGTGGCCCTGGCGCAGCAGGCTTGCCAGCAGGTCCGGCTGGCCCAGCCACACTGGGCACCGTGCCGCCTGGCGGGCCAGTTCGGCGGAGTCGCCGCTGGTCAGGATTTCCAGCTCAGGCGCGGCTGCGCGCAAGATCTCGGCGTATCGAGCATGATCATGCTCAGCAATCAGTACTCGCATGATCAGGCAGGGTCGTTACGGCGCAGCAACTCTTCGGGCAGGTGCTCGATGTAGTCGTCTTCCGGCGGCGGCATCTGCAGGTGGTAACCCTGGTTGTCGAGGTTTTCCAGCACCTTGGCGATGTCCTCGCGGGCCAGCTTGCGCTCGGGGGTAAGCACCAGGTCGAAGGCGTGCTTGGGGGTGCCGAAAAACGGCAGCAGGCCTTCGGGCACGCGCTCCAGGCCGTCAGCCTTGAGCACGTACAGGTACATTTCGTTCTTGCGGGGGCTCTTGTAGATAGAGCAAATGCGTTTCATCGGGTCTCTCCGGCGCCTGCCAGGCTGTCCAGCAGGGCCTGGCCCATGCGCTCACGGCGCCAGCCGCGCAGCGAATCGGGCAATTGATAGGGGCCATTGGGGTAGCCGCTCTTGAGCAGCGCTTCCAGGGCTTTCTTGCGCAGCATCAGTTCGGGGGCAATGCCCAGGCGCTCACCTTCGGCCTGGCCGATGGCACGCAGCTGCTTGAGGATGCCTGCGGCCTCGATCGGCAAAGGCTCGGGCAAGGCCTGTGGCCATTGTTCGGCTGGCAGGCTGGCGGCACGCTTGATCAGCTGGATGAGGAACTCACCGTCCTGACGAATGGTGCGCGGATGCATCTCGTCGATCTTGGCCAGCGCCGACAGGTTGCTCGGCTGGCTCTTGGCCATGGGCCACAGCGAGTGCTCCTTGAGGATGCGGTTGCGCGGCACATCGCGGTTGCGCGCTTCACGCTCGCGCCAGGCGCACAGCTCGCGCAGCACCGCCAGTTGCTGGGGTGCCAGCTTCCAGGCCAGCTTGACGTCGCGGTACAGGCTTTCGGGTTCGACTTCGCGGCGCAATGCAGCCACCAGCTCGGCGCCGTCCTCCAGCACCCAGGCGTACTTGTCGTCACTCAGGCGCGGGCGCAACACGGTGAACAGCTCGGCCAGGTGTACGGCATCCTCGGCGGCATAGCTGACCTGGGTTTCCGAGAGCGGCCGCTGCAGCCAGTCGGAGCGGGTTTCGCCCTTGGGCAGGTCGATACCCAGCACTTCCTGCACCAGGCGCGAATAGCCCATGGAGAAGCCCAGGTTCAGGTAGCCAGCGGCCAGCTGGGTGTCGAACAGCGGCTGTGGCAGCTTGCCAGTCAGGCGCAGCAGCACCTCGAGGTCTTCGCTGCAGGCGTGCAGCACCTTGACCACGCCGCTGTCATCCAGCAGGTCAGCCAAGGGTTGCCAGTTACCGATCAGCAACGGGTCGATCAGGAAGGCACGCTGGCCATCGCCGATCTGGATCAGCCCGGCTTTCGGGTAGAAGGTGTCGACCCGCATGAATTCGGTATCGACGGCGACAAAGGGCAGCTGGTGCCAGTCGCGGCAGTGTTCGGCCAGGCTCTGGTCGTCACGGATCCAGTGTATTTCGATGGCCACGAGGCTCTCCCACTAACATTGGCGCGCAGTATATACGGCGCGGGCACTGCTGGTGAAACCCGGGCCATCCTTGATATCGATCAATGGTGCTGTTGTGCATGCTCAGGCAGGAGCAACTCTGGTGCGCGTAATCCCTGTGGGAGCGGGCATGCCCGCGAACACGGGCGAAGCCCGTGCCATGCACCGCGTCGCCTGCTTCGCGGGCATGCCCGCTCCCACAAAGACCGCGCAAGCCCAAGTATGGAACGCGCTTCGCCTCAGCGCTTGGCCGCCATCCACGGCCGGCAGCTGGCGAACATGTCCAGCGACTGCTGGTAGACCTCGGTGCGTACCTGCAACAGGCCGAGCATCGAGTGGAACAGGTTGTCCTGCGACAGCGGCGCATCGCTGAGCTTGGCCAGGCAGTCGGTATCGACGCCGAAGTCCTCCTTGTAGCTGTCGGAGAACCAGGTCAGCAACGGCACGTGCTTCTGCTGCTCGGGGGCGATGGCGTAAGGCGTGCCATGCAGGAACAGGTTGTATTCACCCAGCGACTCGCCATGGTCGGACAGGTAGATCATCGCCGTGTCGACCTTGTCCTGCTTGCTGCGCAGGGTGTCGATCAGCGAGGCCAGTACCTTGTCGGTATAGGCCAAGGTGTTGTCGTAGCCGTTGACGATTTCCTGCTCGCTGCACTGGTCCAGCGCGTTGCTCTGGCACACCGGTGCAAAGCGCTGGTCGGCGCCAGGGTAGCGCTTGAAGTATTCCGGTCCGTGGCTGCCCATCTGGTGCAGCACCAGCACGGTGTCCTTGTCGAGGTTGTCGATCAGCTCAGCCAGGCCCTGCAGCAGGATCTGGTCATGGCATTCACCATCAGTGCACAACTGCGGGTCCTTGAGGTTGCTGACATCGATGAATTGCACGCGGTCGCAGGTGCCCTTGCAGCCCGACTGGTTGTCCCGCCACTGCACCGCCAGGCCGGCACGCTGGAGGATGTCCAGCAACCCTTCGCGGTTCTTCGCCACACGGGCATCGTAGTCCTTGCGCTGCATGCCAGAGAACATGCACGGCACCGAGACAGCGGTTTCCGTGCCGCAGGAGTGCACATCGGAGAACGCCAGCAGGCCCTGTTCCCTGGCAAGGTTCGGTGTGGTATCGCGGTTGTAGCCAAGCACGCCGAAGTGGTCTGCCCGCGCACTTTCCCCCACCACCAGCACGGTCAGCGACTTGCGTTCATGCTTTTGCCAGGCGGCATCACGCTTGGCATCTTCGCCATAATGCTGGAAGGGGTGCGATGCGGTGCCGACACGCTCGCTGACATAACCGATGGAGGCCCCCACGATATTGCTGGGGGTGAGCATCAGGCGCAGTTCGTGGTGGTTGCGAAACAGCGACGACAGGCCCTGGTAGTTGACCAGTGCCACCGAGCCCAGGGCCACCACGCAGGCACCGCCAACCACCAACTTGCCAAGCAGTTCACGGTGCCAGGCGCGATAGGCGACAGGCGCCTTCCACAACAGGACCGAAGGCACTACACCCAACCCCAGGATATACAAGGCGAACTTCAGCGAGAGCAAGTCGCGCACTTCCGCCACATTGGTTTCCGCCATATTGCGGAACATGCCCGCATCAATAAGTACACCGTATTGATTCATGAAGTAAGCCACGCCCGCGCCGCTCATGAACAACACGATAAGTACCGGTTTCAATATATAACGGAAGGCAACCAATGTAAGGATCAGGTTGAAGGCGAACAACATCAGCACGGCAAACGCCAGGCTCAGCCAAAGCCCAGGCAAACCGGGCGGCACGACCTGTTCAAGATGCTGCCAGAGGAAGACATTGAAGCCGATCAGCAGGTAAAGGCTGGCCAGCAGCGTGACCCATTCAGTCCGCAGGGATTTGAAGTTGAGCATCGGTGTTCGCAATCAAGAGTGATTATCAGCCCGAGGGCCTGCGCGGCACCTGGGAAACTTGGCTGAACTCTAGAAAGCGTGCCATCAATATTTCGTGAAAAAGGCGCCAACAAATTCGTGAACCGGCGCCTTTTCTACATTAAAAGAAGTTCATCCAACGCTTGTTCAGCCGCGCAGGCGAGCCTTGGCGTAGGGCTCGCGGTCGATGTCCAGCACTTCCACGCACAGCTGGATGTCCAGCCCGGGTTGCTCGGGGATGGCCTCTCGCAGCACATCCAGCAGGCTGGCGGACAGTTGCGTCTTCACCTCGGGCGAGCGCCCGCTGAGGATGGCAAGGCGCACATGGGCAAAGGCACGCTCGCCGGGCGCGGTGCCCACCCGATAGTGCTTGAAGGCTTCGGCGCGGCTTTTGATATCGGCCTCGTCGGCGAACTGGCCGCTGCCGACCAGGGCGTGGTTCAGACGCAGCAGCAGGACGTCGACATTGAGCTCGCCCAGGTTGTCGCTGTATTCCAGATTCACGTGAGGCATGGCGCAGGTTCCGGGTAAGGGGAGATGCGACAGCCTACCCCAGTCCCCTACCTGCGCAAAGACGACTATCCTCAATGGTCAGAACCATCCGCCAACCCTGACAGAGGTGAAGAAATGCCAGTTCCGCATGATCTGCTCGCTGACCTGCACGTTACCGCTGATGCATTCCAGGCGCTCATCGACAAGGACCAGACGCTGCACTCACTGCACAAGGAATACAACGCAAAGGACAAAGAGGTGGTAGCCGCCGAAGGCAACGGCACCAACGACGAAGCCGTCAACCGCCTGCGCAAGGAGCGGTTGCTGATCAAGGACAAGATCGAACGGATCATCCATCCGCCCAAATCCTGACAGGAATTCATTGAATCCACCGGCCTCTTCGCGGGTAAACCCGCTCCCACAGGGTCACCACTGCCCTCAAGGCCTGTGGAGTACCTGTGGGAGCGGGTTCACCCGCGAAGAGGCCAGCAGCCCTCACACAGCTGCCGCAGCCGTCAACGCCCCATCCAGGTCGTCGATCAGGTCGCGATAATCCTCGATCCCCACCGACAACCGCAGCAGGTTCTCGCTGATCCCCATCACGCCTTTCTGCTCCGGGCTCAGCGAGCAATGCGACATGCTCCAGGAGTGGTTGATCATGCTTTCCACCCCGCCCAGCGAGTCGGCCAGCACAAAGATCTGCAGCGCCTCCACCAGGCGGTTGAGCGCGGCCCGGTCGCCCTTGACCTTCATCGCCACCACCGCCCCGCCACTGCGCATCTGCCGTTTGCACAGCTCATGCTGTGGGTGGCTTTCCAGCCCCGGGTAGTACACCTGCTCGATCTGCGCGTGGCTTTCGAGGAAGCGCGCTACCTGCAAGGCATTGGCACACTGGCGCTCCATGCGCACATCCAGGGTCTTCAGGCCACGCAGGGCCAGGTAGCAGTCGAACGGCCCCTGCACCGCGCCAATCGCCATGCTGATGCGACGCAGGCGCGCCAACAGCGCATCATTGGCAGCTACCACCACGCCACCGGTAAGGTCGGAGTGGCCACCGATGTACTTGCTGGCCGAGTGCATCACCAGGTCCACGCCCAAGGTGATGGGGCGCTGGTTCCACGGCGAGCAGAAGGTGTTGTCGATGCAGGTAAGGATACCCCGCGCCCTGGCCAGGTCGCACACCGCCTTGATGTCGACCAGGTGCAGCAACGGGTTGGTCGGCGATTCGATCCAGATCAGCTGGGTTTCCGGCTTGATGGCGGCGGCTACCGCCTCGAGGTCGTTGAGGTCGACGTAGGTGGTGGTCAGGCCCGATGTGCGGCTGCGGTAGTCTTCCATGATGCGGAAGGTGCCGCCGTACACGCCGTTCATCACCACCACGTGGGCGTCCTTGGGCAGCAGCTCCAGCACGGTGGCGGTAGCATTCACACCCGAGGCGCAGGCGACGGCGCCAACGCCCTCTTCCAGGGCGGCGACACAGGTTTCATAGGCATGCCGGGTGGGGTTGCCGACGCGGCTGTAGGAGTATTCCGGCTTGTCGTCCAGGCTGCGCTTGGTGAACGAGCTGGCGGTAACGATCGCCGGGAAAATAGCGTTATCGGCAACGCTGAACTGCTCACCGGCGTGAATGGTACGGGTGGCGAAATTGCGCGGCTTGTCGGACATGGTCAGGCCCATTGGCAGAGTGAAAGTTGCCACTATCGCACAACCCAAATCTTCTGGCCTTGGGGTAATCTGTGAAATATTTTTCGCCACGGCCCACGCGCGATATGGACAGCTTCGACCAGCACATTCTCACCCTGCTTCAGCGCGATGCCTCGATCTCGCTCAAGGACCTGGCCGAGGCCGTCAACCTGTCTACCACTCCGTGCTGGAAACGGGTCAAGCGCCTGGAGGAAGACGGCTACATTGTCGGCCGTGTTGCGCTGCTCGACCCGGAACGGCTGGGGTTGGGGCTGACGGTGTTCGTCCAGCTCAAGACCCAGCGCCACGACAGCGCCTGGCTGGAGCAGTTTGCCGCCACCGTGACCGGGTTCGAGGAAGTGATGGAGTTCTACCGCATGTCGGGGGACTGGGATTACATGCTGCGGGTGGTGGTGGGGGATATTGCGGCATATGACCGGTTTTACAAAAAGCTGATCACCAGTACTGACGGGCTGTCGAACATCACATCCAGTTTTGCCATGGAGCAGATGAAATACACCACGGCTTACCCGGTGCATCGTTCCTGATCGGTGCTGGATTCTTCGCGGGCTTGCCCGCTCCCACAAGGATCACCTTGCCCTCAGGCCTGTGAGGTCCCTGTGGGAGCGGGTTTACCCGCGAAGAGGCCGGTACAGGCAACCCATCATTCCGAAGCAAGCACCGCCGCAATCCGGTTACCCGCCTTGGCTTTCTCGACCTTGATCGCCACAAACTTCGAGGTCGGCGTATAGGTCCCCTCGCCATAGCTTTCCAGCGGCACCAGCGGGTTGGTCTCTGGGTAATAGGCCGCCGCCTGCCCCTCGGGTACGTCATACGCCACCAGGCGGAAGCCCGACACCCGTCGCTCCACGCCATCCTCCCACAGCGACACCAGGTCCACATGCTCGCCCGGCTCGAAGCCCATCCGACGGATGTCCACCTCGTTGACGAACAGCACTTCACGCAGGCCGAACACCCCGCGATAACGGTCGTCCAGGCCATACAGGGTGGTGTTGTACTGGTCGTGCGAGCGCAAGGTCTGCAGGATCAGGTCAGGCTTGTCACCGCGCGCCAGCACCTTGGCATTCACCAGTTGCTCCGGCAACTGGTGCGGGCTGAAGCGCGCCTTGCCTGTGGCCGTGCGCCAGGTACGGTCGGCGGCATTGTTGCCCAGGTGGAAGCCGCCCGGGTGCTGCAGGCGCTCGTTGAAATCAGTAAAGCCGGGGATCACATCGGCAATCATGCTGCGGATGCGGCCGTAGTCGGCAACTGCGTATTCCCAGTCGATCGGCTGCTTGCCCAAGGTCGCCTGGGCCATGCCGGCGATGATCCACGGCTCCGAGCGCAGATGCGGCGAGCGTGGGCGCAGCTGGCCATGGGAAATATGCACCATGCTGAAGGTGTCCTCCACGGTCACGCCTTGCGGCCCGTTGGCCTGCATGTCGATTTCGGTACGGCCCAGGCACGGCAGGATCAACGCATCGCGGCCGGTGACCAGGTGCGAGCGGTTGAGCTTGGTGGATATCTGCACGGTCAGCGCGCAATTGCGCATGGCCGCATGGGTGCGCGGCGTATCCGGCGTGGCCTGGGCAAAGTTGCCGCCCAGGCCGATGAACACCTTGGCCCGCCCTTCTTCCATGGCCTTGATCGCCAGCACGGCGTTGTGCCCGTGGGCACGTGGCACACGGAACCGGAAGCGTTTCTCGATGGCATCGAGCAGTGCCGACCCGGGCTTCTCGTCGATGCCCATGGTGCGGTCGCCCTGCACGTTGCTGTGGCCACGCACCGGTGACAGGCCGGCGCCGGGCTTGCCGACGTTGCCGCGCAACAGCTGCAAGTTGACGATTTCCTGAACGGTCGGCACCGAGTGGCGATGCTGGGTGACGCCCATGGCCCAGCACATGATTACCCGTTCGGCCTTGCGGTACATGCGCGCGGCCAGTTCGATCTCGGCCTGGGTCAGGCCCGATTGCTCGACGATATGCTGCCAGGGTGTGGCATCCACGGCTTCCAGGTACGCGTCGATGCCACTGGTATGCTCGGCGATGAAGGCATGGTCGAACACCGCCGGTTCGCCATTGGCCTGGGCTTCGCGCTCCCACTGCAGCAGGTACTTGGCAATGCCGCGCATCACTGCCATGTCGCCGCCCAGGGCCGGGCGGAAGTAGGCCGTATTGGTTGGTTCAGAGCCATTGCTGAGCATTTCGAACGGGTGCTGCGGGTGCTGGAAGCGCTCCAGGCCGCGCTCCTTGAGCGGGTTGAAGCAGACCACCTGGGCACCACGCTTCACCGCTTCACGCAGCGGTTCGAGCATGCGCGGATGGTTGGTGCCGGGGTTCTGGCCGATGACGAAGATGGCGTCGGCCAGCTCCAGGTCGTGGAACACCACGGTGCCCTTGCCCACGCCGAGGGTTTCCGACATGCCCACGCCGCTGGCCTCGTGGCACATGTTCGAGCAGTCGGGGAAGTTGTTGGTGCCGTAGGCGCGAACGAACAGCTGATAGAGGAACGCCGCCTCGTTGCTGGCCCGGCCCGAGGTGTAGAACTCGGCCTGGTCGGGCGATTCGAGTGCGCGCAAGTGTTGGGCAACCAGCGCAAAGGCTTCTTCCCAGCTGGTTTCTACATAGTGGTCGGTGGCCGCGTCGTAGCGCATCGGGTGGGTCAGGCGGCCCTGGTATTCCAGCCAGTAGTCGGTCTGCTCGGCCAGCGCACTGACGCTGTACCTGGCGAAGAACGCCGGGTCCACCGAGCGGCCGGTGGCTTCCCAGTTGACCGCCTTGGCGCCGTTTTCGCAGAACTTGACCATGTCGTTTTCCGGCGACTCGCCCCAGGCGCAGCCGGGGCAGTCAAAGCCGCCGTTCTGGTTGGTCTTGAGCATGGCCCGCAGGTTCTTGAAGGCATTGTCGCTGCCCAGCCAGCTCTTGGTCACGCTCTTGAGCGCCCCCCAGCCGGCGGCGGCGCCCTTGTACTCCCTGATGTGTTGGTCCTGGCTCATGCGATGAATCCTCACGCTTCGATGCTTTTTTTCAGCCTATGGAGCGTGAGGTAGAGCCGTCCAATCGAAAGATCTTACGGGGTGATAGGCGGTTTCGATCATGGGCTGAAACCGCGGCGTGGCCTTCGCGGGTGAACCCGCTCCCACAGGGATCCCACAAGTTTCGAGTCCTGCGCTTTACCTGTGGGAGCGGGTTTACCCGCGAATTGGGCGACGCGGTCAACACTTTGAAATACCTGGCCTGCAGCCATGATAGAGGCCATCGATCAATCGGTCGGACAAAGCAATTTGACGGCCCTGCGGCCAGGTTATAGCTTGGACTCAAGTCCCAACCCATTCGAGCGCGAACGTGGAACAGAACAGCCGGGCCCTGATCGACGGCTTCAACCGGAAAATCGACTACCTGCGGATGTCGGTCACCGACCGCTGCGACTTCCGTTGCGTGTACTGCATGGCCGAAGACATGCAGTTCCTGCCGCGCCAGCAAATCCTCAGCCTCGAGGAACTGTTCCAGGTGGCCGAGCGCTTCGTCGCCCTCGGCACCCGCAAGATCCGCCTGACTGGCGGCGAGCCGCTGGTGCGCCAGGGCATCGTCGACCTGTGCGGGCGCATCGCCGCCCTGCCCGGCCTGCGCGAATTGTGCCTGACCAGCAACGGCTCGCAACTCGGGCGCCTGGCCCAGCCGCTGTTCGACGCTGGCGTCACGCGCCTGAACATCAGCCTCGACAGCCTGGACGCCGAGCGCTTCAAGCAACTGACCCGCACCGGCGACCTGCACCAGGTGATCGCCGGCATCGACGCCGCTCGCCAGGCCGGCTTCAAGCGCACCAAGCTCAACTGCGTGGTCCTCAAGGGCCGCAACGACCACGAACTGGTCGACCTGGTGCGCTTTGCCATCGACCGCGAGCTGGACATCACCTTCATCGAAGAAATGCCCTTGGGCGTGATCAGCGAACATGAACGCGGCGAGTCGTTCTGCTCCAGCGATGAAGTACGCGCACTGCTGGCCGAGCAATTCACCCTGGTCGAATCGACCGAGTCGTCCCAGGGCCCGGCCCGCTACTGGCGCCTGGCCGAAGCCGCCAACACTCGGGTCGGCTTCATTTCGCCACACAGCCACAACTTCTGTGCCACCTGCAACCGCGTGCGCCTCACCGTCGAAGGCCGCCTGCTGCTGTGCCTGGGCAATGAACACTCGGTGGACCTGAAGCAGGTGCTGCGCGCCCACCCCGGCAACCCCGAACGCCTGGAAAAGGCCATTCGTGACTCGCTGCACCTCAAGCCCTACCGCCATCATTTCGAAGTCGGTGGCGATGTGCAGATCCTGCGCTTCATGAACATGACCGGCGGCTAGACAGCCGTCTCTGGATTGCCATGATCGTCCACCCCACCCCCGATGTGCTGCGTGTGCTGTTCACCCTCAAGGGTTCGATCGTCAAGCGCATTGCCCTGCGTTGCCTGACAATCACCCTGCTGGCCGCGCTGATCGTGTTGGTCGAGCGGCATTTCCCGGCGTTTTTCTACCCGGTCAGCGCCACGCCGTTCACCTTGCTGGGCCTGTCGCTGTCGATTTTCATGAGCTTTCGCAACAACGCCTGCTATGACCGCTGGTGGGAGGGGCGCAAGGCCTGGGGCAAGCTGATCATCGAAACCCGTTCGTTCGTACGCGAAAGCCTGGTGATTACCGACGAACCTCTGCGGGCCGAACTGTTGCGCAGCCTGTGCGGCTTTGCCCATGCACTGAATGCACGGCTGCGCAATGAGGACGAACTGGCCGCCGCCCGGCCCTGGCTGGCCCGGCCCGAAGCGATCAGCCCGCACAACGTGTGCGACGCCATCCTGCGCGAAATCGGCGGGCACTGCTCGCGGCTGGCCGCACAGCAGCAGATCAGCGACTGGCGCTACAGCCTGCTGGAACAGCGGCTGGTGGGCCTGACCGAAGTGCAGGCCACCTGCGAGCGGATCAAGGGCACACCGTTGCCGTTCCCCTACACGCTGTTGCTGCACCGCACCATCTACATCTTCTGCCTGCTGCTGCCGTTTGCCCTGGCCGAACCGCTGGGCTGGCTGGCGCCGCTGTTCACCACCATCGTGGGGTACACGTTCTTCGGGCTGGATGCGATTGGCAACGAACTGGAAGACCCGTTCGGGCGCGACGAGAACGACCTGCCGACCGATGCCATGGTGCGGACCGTGGAGCGCGATGTGCTGGCGGGGTTGGGGGAACAACAGCTACCGCCGGCGTTGCTGCCGGTGGGGTATGTATTGAACTGAATGGTTGGGGTTTACTGTGCCGGCCCCTTCGCGGGTAAACCCGCTCCCACAGGGTTCGAAACCTGTGGGGTCCCTGTGGGAGCGGGTTTACCCGCGAAAGGGCCAGCACAGGAGAGCACTCAGCCCCGGCTGGCACACGCCTCGATCGGTTTCAAGTGCTTGACGAAGTTGCACGGCCGGTGCCGCGCATCCAGTTGCTCCGCCAGGATGCCCTCCCACGCCGTACGGCAGGCCCCGGTGGAACCCGGCAGGCAGCACACCAACGTCCGGTTGGACAGCCCGGCCAGCGCCCGGCTTTGCACGGTCGAGGTGCCGACATCGAGAATCGACAACGCACGGAACAGTTCGCCAAAGCCATCGATGCGCTTGTCCAGCAGGCACTCGACCGCTTCCGGCGTGCTGTCACGGCCGGTAAAACCGGTACCGCCGGTGATCAGTACCACCTGCACCTGCTCGTCGGCAATCCAGGTGGCGACCTGGGCGCGGATCTTGTAAAGGTCGTCCTTGAGCAACGCCCGCGCCACCAGGCGGTGGCCGACCTCCACCGAACGGCTGGCCAGCAGTTCACCGGAGGTGTCGTTGTCATAGGTACGGGTATCGCTGACAGTCAGCACGGCGATGTTGAGCGGTACGAAGACCGCGTCGGGTTGGACGCGCACGGTGGGGCTCCTCGAGTGGCATTGCCGCCACGCTAGAGGCATGGCCCCGAGGCGTCCAATCGATATGGCGTACCGACTGATCAATGACATCTATCGCAGACGTGGGTTAAGGTCTGCACAACCCGCTACCAGGCACTTCCATGGACATCAAGCAGCTCAAGTTCCTCATCGCCCTCGACCAGACCCGCCACTTCGGCCAGGCGGCGGCGCTGTGCCATATCACCCAGCCGACGCTGTCCATGCGCCTGCGCAACCTGGAGGACGAGCTGGACCTGGTGCTGGTCAAGCGTGGCCAGCGCTTCGAAGGCTTCACCGAGGCCGGCGAGCGCATCCTGGCCTGGGCCCGCACCTTGCTCGCCGCTCACGACGGCCTGCAGGCCGAAGCCGCCAGCTGTCGTGGCCAGGTAGTCGGCAGCCTGCGCCTGGGCACGGTGCCGCTGGCCAGCTTCAACCCCATGCACCTGCTGCTGCCACTGCGCGACAAATACCCCGAACTGCACTTCCAGCTCAGCTCGCTGAGTTCGGAACAGATCATCGACGGGCTCAGCCGCAACCAGCTCGACCTGGGTATCTGCTACCTCGACCAGGTCAACACCAGCTTCTTCGAAGTGATCGAACTGGGCACCACCACCATGGGCCTGCTGCACGATACCCGGCACTTCCAGTTTGCCAGCGACACCCTGCGCTGGGACGAGCTGGGCGACATTCCGCTGGGCCTGCTGAGCAAAGGCATGCACTACCGCCAGTCGCTGGACCTGAGTTTCCGCAGCCGTGGCCTTGAGCCGAACGCGGTACTGGAAAGCGACTCGAGCTTCCAGCTGATCCAGGCCATCAACACCGGCATGTGCTGCGCGGTCATGCCGCTGGACTGTGGCCTGGAAGACCTGAGCGAACACCTGCGTATCCTGCCGGTGGCCGACGCTGCCATCCACAGCCCGGTCGGCCTGCTGCTACGGCGCAGCGAGCCGCGTTCGGCAATTGCCGAGCAGTGCTTCGATGAAGCGCGGCTATTGTTCGCCAATGCCTGAGCTTGGCTCGGCAAGCAGAACTTTCCTACAGGCAACTCAGAAGCTTCGCTAACGACAGGTCAGATTAAGCGCCTTTATCATCGTCGCTTCATCGGACCCGCCGGCCGGCAGCGCATGCACAAGGCCAGCTTACTTCGTTAAAGGAGCTGACATGAACACTTCCACAAACCTGGCCTCATCCTTCTGGAGCATAGAAAACCTGGCGCCCTTGGCCGGGATCGGCGCGCCCATACTACTGGGGATCCTGTTGTGGTTTATCTACAGACGAGCCGGTTCGCTGTACTTTCTTCGAGACCTCATCTGGCGCATCTTCGGTGGTACCACCGAATTCGACAACCACTCGCAGTTCGACACCCTGCGCAAGGAGCTACGGGAAATCGAGTACTTTCGCTATGAGTTCAACATCCCCGCGAAAAACCTGCACGAGGCCAACCTTGCCCATCGCTGGATCGTCGACAACGGCTTGGCACCCGGCGACCTGAGCCGCAACCGCGCCTACATCGACTGGAGCGACTTCAACGCCCCCAGGTTCGCTACCGGCAAATTCTCACCGAAACGCTTCAGGTGTTTCATTGCACTGCTGGCCATACTGGGCGTGCTGCTGGCTCCCCTGCCCATGGCAAGCCAATCGCCGTACATGATGGTATGGCTGAAAAACGAGCCGGACGCACCTGCATTCTATCTGTCGCAACAGGACATCAAGTTTGAAATGTGGTTTCCGGATGACAAGCTGACGCTGGACCAGTGCCGGTCTTCGGAAAGACTGGCGCCCTTTACCCGCTACATGCCGGAAGAAAATCTGGACACCATCTGCTCGTTCTTCATGGCCACCGACTACGCAGTGGAAGTTGAAAAGGGCCTGAAGGGCCAGCGTCGGTTTCTGGCGGTTGTGTCCGCGATACTGTTTCTTGGCCTGGTGCTGGTGGTACTGAAGCTGTCACGAATGCAGCGCGCGCAAACCGTTTATAGCCGCTTCATCGCGTCTACTACGCCGTAGCCTGGCGGTATTGCCTCGGCGTGAAGCCGGTCAGTTGCTTGAACTGGCGGCTGAAGGCGCTGTGGTCGGTATAGCCGCAGCACATCGCCACTTCGGTGATCGGCAGGTCCGAGTGCAGCAAACGGTGGGCGTGCTCCAGGCGCGCCTTGTGGATCATCTGCCGTGGCGTCAGGTGGAACACCCGCTTGCAGTAGCGCTCCAGCTGGGCCACGGAAATGCCGGCGATACGGGTCAGCTCGCCCATGCTGATCGGCTGGTGGAAATGCCGGCGGATATGCTCGTCCACCGCCGCCAGGCGCTGGTAGGCGGGGTGGCTGTCGGCGGCTGACTGCAGGTCGACCGAAATGCCCACCAGGCCGATGATCTCGCCGGTCTGGTTGTACAGCGGGCGCTTGTGGGTCAGGCACCAGCCAGGCTCGCGGCTACCGTACAGGTGCAGCTCCAGCTGGTCTTCCAGCACCAGGCCTTCCTTGAGAACGCGACGGTCCTGCTCGGTGTAGCCGGGACCCAGCTGTGCCGGGAACACTTCGGCGCTGGTCTTGCCCAGCAGCGGTTGCAGGCGCTTGAGGCCACAGCGCTGGACCAGGGTGTTGTTGGCCAGCACATAGCGGGCGGCCGGGTCCTTGATGAAGATCGCGGCGCTGGGGATGGCGTCGAGGATCGGCAACAGCAGGGATACGCCGGCGAGCAGGGCCTCGAGGCTGGCGGGGCGGTGCTGGTCGAGGGACTGGTAGAGGGTTGCCAGGGGGGTGTCGGTCATCTGCTCTAGCTCGGTTTGCTGTGTCGGCCTCTTCGCGGGTAAACCCGCTCCCACAGGTACTACGCAGCCCTCGAAAGCTGCGGAGATACCTGTGGGAGCGGGTTTACCCGCGAAGAGGCCGGCACAGCGAGTAAATGTCTACAACCCTTATGCGGTATGGCTTACAGCCTATCCACCGCCCTTCCCTCCCACCACTGTTTTTTTGCAACTGTGCCGATTTCGTCATCCCCCCTGCAGAAAACCATCAAGAACCGTCGCCCCGATCGGTCCACTCTATGCCCCACGCAAGCCGCCCCAAGTCCTACAAGAGCGCGGCCCAAAAAGCCGCATCTCGTGACATCAGACCTGCCTATCCAATAACCAACAAAAAGGCGAACCCATGTCAGGCAAATTCAAAAAACAGTTGTCATTGCTGGACCTCACCTTCATCGGCTTAGGCGCCATCTTCGGCTCAGGCTGGTTGTTCGCCGCCAGCCACGTCTCGGCCATCGCCGGCCCGGCCGGCATTCTGTCCTGGTTCCTTGGCGGCTTCGCCGTTCTGTTGCTGGGCATCGTCTATTGCGAACTGGGCGCTGCCCTGCCGCGTGCCGGGGGCGTGGTGCGCTACCCGGTTTACTCTCACGGCCCGCTGCTGGGCTACCTGATGGGTTTCATCACCCTGATCGCCTTTTCCAGCCTGATCGCCATCGAAGTGGTCGCATCGCGCCAATACGCCGCCGCCTGGTTCCCCGGGCTGACCAAGGCCGGCTCCAGCGACCCGACCGTGCTCGGCTGGCTGGTACAGTTCGCCCTGCTGGGGCTGTTCTTCTTCCTCAACTACCGCAGCGTGAAAACCTTCGCCAAGGCCAACAACCTGGTCAGCGTGTTCAAGTTCATCGTGCCGCTGCTGGTGATCGGCGTTCTGTTCACCTTCTTCAAGCCAGAAAACTTCGAGGTCCAGGGCTTTGCCCCGTTCGGTCTGTCCGGCGTTGAAATGGCGGTATCGGCCGGTGGCATCATCTTCGCCTACCTGGGCCTGACGCCGATCATTTCGGTGGCCAGCGAGGTGAAGAACCCGCAACGCACCATCCCTATTGCGCTGATCCTCTCGGTACTGCTGTCCACCGCGATCTACGCCCTGCTGCAACTGGCCTTCCTCGGCAGCGTGCCGACCGAGATGCTGAGCAACGGCTGGGCCGCAGTGACCAAGGAACTGGCCCTGCCCTACCGCGACATCGCCCTGGCCCTGGGTGTGGGCTGGCTAGCCTACCTGGTGGTGGCCGACGCGGTGATCTCGCCCAGCGGCTGCGGCAACATCTACATGAACGCCACCCCGCGCGTGGTCTATGGCTGGGCGCAAACCGGCACCTTCTTCAAGTACTTCACCCGCATCGACGCCGAGTCCGGCATCCCGCGCCCGGCACTGTGGCTGACCTTTGGCCTGTCGGTGTTCTGGACCCTGCCGTTCCCGTCCTGGGAAGCGCTGATCAACGTGGTTTCCGCCGCCCTGGTACTGAGCTACGCCGTGGCCCCAGTCACCGTCGCCGCCCTGCGCCGGAACGCCCCCGACATGCCGCGCCCGTTCCGGGTCAAGGGCATGGGTGTGCTAGGCCCGCTGTCGTTCATCATCGCCGCGCTGATCGTGTACTGGTCGGGCTGGAAGACCGTGTCCTGGCTGCTGGCCCTGCAGATCGTGATGTTCGTGCTGTACCTGCTGTGCGGCCGCTTCGTGCCGACCCAGCACCTGTCGCTGGCCCAGCAAGTGCGCTCGTCGGCGTGGCTGATCGGCTTCTACGCCGTGACCATCCTGCTGTCGTGGCTGGGCAGCTTCGGTGGCCTGGGCGTGCTCGGCCACCCGTTCGACACCGTGGTCGTGGCCGCCTGTGCGCTGGGCATCTACTACTGGGGCGCTGCCACCGGCGTACCTGCGCACCTGGTGCGTCTGGAGGGCGAGGATGAAAGCGAAGCCTCCTCCGAAAGCTACCCAGGCCAGCGCCCTGCCGCCGTCGCCTCCTGACCCACTCTCGAATGGATATGCCCATGAAACACGTTCATGTCATCGACTCGCACACCGGCGGGGAACCGACCCGCCTGGTGATGAAAGGCTTCCCGCAACTGCATGGCCGCAGCATGGCCGAGCAGCGTGACGAGCTGCGCGAGCTGCACGACCAGTGGCGCCGCGCCTGCCTGCTGGAGCCTCGTGGCAACGATGTGCTGGTCGGTGCGCTGTACTGCCCACCGGTATCGGCCGACGCCACTTGCGGGGTGATCTTCTTCAACAACGCTGGCTACCTGAACATGTGCGGCCACGGCACCATCGGCCTGGTCGCCTCGCTGCAGCACCTGGGCTTGATCGCACCGGGCGTGCACAAGATCGACACCCCGGTGGGCCAGGTCAGCGCCACCCTGCATGAAGACGGCGCCGTCACCGTCGGCAACGTGCCGTCCTACCGCTACCGCCAGCAGGTGCTGGTGGACGTGCCCGGCCATGGCCCGGTGCGCGGCGACATCGCCTGGGGCGGCAACTGGTTTTTCCTTGTTTCCGAACACGGCCAGTGCATCGAGCTGGGCAACCGCGAGGCGCTGACCGAGTACACCTGGGCGATGCTCAAGGCCCTCGAAGCCCAGGGCATCACCGGTGAAAACGGTGCGCCCATCGACCACGTCGAACTGTTCGCCGACGACGCCAACGCCGACAGCCGCAACTTCGTGATGTGCCCCGGCAAGGCCTACGACCGCTCGCCCTGCGGCACGGGCACCAGCGCCAAGCTGGCCTGCCTGGCCGCCGACGGCAAGCTCGACCAAGGCCAGACCTGGGTACAGGCCAGCATTACCGGCAGCCAGTTCCAGGGCCGCTACGAGCATGACGGCGATCGCATTCGCCCGTTCATCACCGGCCGCGCCTACATGACCGCCGACAGCACCCTGCTGATCGACGAACAGGACCCGTTCGCCTGGGGCATCTGACCCCGGCTTTTTCCAAAAAAATCGAATATCGCGAGGAGTGACAACAATGACCAACAACATCTTCACCGGCACCATGCCCGCCCTGATGACCCCCTGCACCGCCGAGCGCAAGCCGGACTTCGACGCCTTGGTGCGCAAGGGCCGCGAGCTGATCGAGGCTGGCATGAGCGCCGTGGTGTACTGCGGTTCGATGGGTGACTGGCCACTGCTGACCGAGGCCGAGCGCCAGGAAGGCGTGGCGCGCCTGGTGGCCGCCGGTATTCCGACCATCGTCGGTACCGGCGCGGTGAACACCCGTGAGGCGGTAGCCCACGCTGCCCACGCGGCCAAGGTTGGCGCCGCCGGCCTGATGGTCATCCCCCGCGTGCTCAGCCGCGGTGCCTCGCTGATTGCCCAGAAGCACCACTTCTCGGCCATCCTGGCAGCCGCACCGAAGCTGCCGGCGGTGATCTACAACAGCCCGTACTATGGCTTCGCCACCCGCGCCGACCTGTTCTTCGAACTGCGCCGCGAGTTCCCCAACCTGATCGGTTTCAAGGAGTTCGGCGGTGGCGCCGACCTGCGCTACGCCGCCGAGCACATCACCTCCAAGGATAATGACGTGACCTTGATGGTCGGCGTCGACACCCAGGTGGTGCATGGCTTCGTCAACTGCAACGCCACTGGCGCCATCACCGGCATCGGCAACGCCCTGCCGCGTGAGGTGCTGCACCTGGTGAGCCTGAGCAAGCAGGCGGCCAAGGGTGACGCCAAGGCCCGCCGCCTGGCGCGCGAACTGGAAGCGGCGCTGGCGGTGCTGTCGTCGTTCGATGAAGGCTGCGACCTGGTGCTGTACTACAAGCACTTGATGGTGCTGAACGGCGACAGCGAATACAGCCTGCACTTCAACGAGACCGATGCACTGACCGACGCCCAGCGCAACTATGCCGAGCAGCAGTACGCGCTGTTCCGCACCTGGTATGCCAGCTGGTCGGCTGAGCAGAACCTGGCCTGATCGTCTGATTCCAGGCCGAGCCGCAGCCCCTGTGGGAGCGGGTTCACCCGCGAACACCGGCGAAGCCGGTGCCAGGCACCGAGTTGCCTGCTTCGCGGGTAAACCCGCTCCCACAAGGGCTGCGCTCTCCCTTGATATTGATTCCAAAGGAGGCTCCATGACCCTCACAGGCAACCTGCTGATCGGCCAGACGCCGGTAACCGGCAGCCGCGAAGCCATCCGTGCCATCGACCCGACCACCGGCCATGCGCTGGAGCCGGCCTACCACGGCGGCACCGGCGAACACGTTGCCCAGGCCTGCGCCCTGGCCTGGGCGGCGTTCGATGCCTACCGCGAAACTTCGCTCGAACAACGGGCACAATTTCTCGAAAGCATCGCCACGCAAATCGAAGCCCTCGGTGATGCCCTGATCGACCGCGCCGTGGCCGAAACCGGCCTGCCCAAGGCGCGCATCCAGGGCGAGCGTGGCCGCACCTGCACCCAGCTGCGCACTTTTGCCCGTGTGGTGCGGGCCGGCGAATGGCTGGACGTGCGGGTCGACAACGCGCAGCCCGAGCGCCAGCCCCTGCCGCGTGCCGACCTGCGCCAACGCCAGGTGGCCCTGGGGCCGGTGGCGGTATTCGGCGCCAGCAATTTCCCTTTGGCCTTCTCGGTGGCCGGTGGCGACACCGCCTCGGCCCTGGCCGCCGGTTGCCCGGTGGTGGTCAAGGCCCATGGCGCCCACCCGGGCACCAGCGAGCTGGTCGGCCAGGCAGTGGCAAAGGCCGTGAAGCAGTGCGGCTTGCCGGCCGGTGTGTTTTCGCTGTTGTACGGCTCCGGTCGTGAAGTGGGCATTGCGCTGGTCAGCGACCCGCGCATCAAGGCCGTTGGCTTTACCGGCTCGCGCAGCGGCGGCATTGCGCTGTGCCAGGCGGCCCAGGCCCGCCCGGAACCGATCCCGGTGTACGCCGAAATGAGCTCGATCAACCCTGTGTTCCTGTTCGACACCGCCCTGCAGACCCGCGCCGAGGCACTGGCACAAGGCTTCGTCGCCTCGCTGACCCAGGGTGCCGGCCAGTTCTGCACCAACCCCGGCCTGGTGATTGCCCGCCAAGGGCCGGCGTTGCAGCGTTTCATCGAGGCCGCCAGCGAACATGTGCGCCAGGCTGCGGCGCAGACCATGCTTACCCCGGGCATTTTCAGTGCCTACCAGGCTGGTGTCGGCGCCCTGGCCGCAAACGCCAATGCCCAGGCCGCCGCCAGTGGCCTGGTCGGGCAAGGCCCCAACCAGTGCCAGGCGCAGCTGTTCGTGACCCAGGCCGAAGCGTTCCTCGCCGACCCGGCGCTGCAGGCCGAAGTCTTTGGCGCGGCGTCGCTGGTGGTGGCCTGCGCCAACGATGAGCAAGTCCGTCAGGTGGCCGAGCATCTGGAGGGCCAACTGACCGCCACCCTGCAACTGGACGACGCTGACATCGCCAGCGCCCGCGCACTGCTGCCGACCCTCGAGCGCAAGGCTGGCCGCATCCTGGTCAATGGCTGGCCGACCGGTGTAGAAGTATGCGACGCGATGGTGCACGGCGGGCCGTTCCCGGCCACCTCCGACGCCCGCACCACCTCGGTGGGCACGGCGGCGATCCTGCGCTTCCTGCGCCCGGTGTGCTACCAGGACTTCCCCGATGCCCTGCTGCCGCAGGCGCTGCAGCACGGCAACCCGCTGCAACTGCGGCGTCTGCTCGACGGTAAACGGGAAGGCTGAGCATGGTCGAAACCGCTGAAACCGATATCGCCGTGATCGGCGCCGGCATTGTCGGCGTCGCCTGTGCCCTGCAACTGGCCCGTCAGGGTCGCCGGGTGACCCTGGTCGACCGCCAGGCACCCGGCCATGGCGCGTCCTACGGCAACGCCGGGCACCTGGCCACCGAGCAGGTATTCCCGATTGCCGACCTGTCGATTCTCAAACGCCTGCCGCGCATGCTGCTGGACCCGATGGGCCCGCTGCGCCTGGACTGGAAGTACCTGCCCAAGGCCATGCCGTGGTTCACCCGCCTGCTGCTCAACCTGCGCCCAGGCCCGTTTCAGCGCAGCGTGGCCGGCATCCGCACGTTGAACGAAGGCAGCCTGGGTGCCTGGCAGCGGCTGCTGGGTTCGATCGGGCGCAGCGAGCTGTTCCAGGAAGATGGCTCGCTGCTGGTATTCGAGCGGCCGGAGTCGCGCCAGGCCCTGGAGGCCTTGCGCGCGCGCATGCAGCAACAGGCGGTGGCGGTGGACGTCTGGTCGGCCGACACCGTGCGCGAAGCGGCCCCGCAACTGAGCCCGTCATTGCTGGGAGGGCTGTTCTTCCCGCGTACCGGGCATTTCATCGATCCGTACCGGGTGGTGTGCGAACTGTTCGAAGCGGCCAAGGCCACTGGCGTGCGTTTTGTTCAGGCGCAGGTCGACGGCGGGCGGCTGCACAGCGGCGGGATCAGCCTGGCCAGCGACCAGGGCACGCTGGAGGCCCGCCAGGTGCTGATCAGTTGTGGTGCGCATTCTGCGCGGTTGACCGGCGCGCTGACCGGCAAGCAGGTGCCACTGGACACCGAGCGCGGCTACCACCTGATGTTGCCTGGCGAGCATCAGCGTTTGCCGTTTGCAGTCACATCGCTGGAGCGCAAGTTCATCATGACGCCCATGGCCGAGGGCTTGCGCCTGGCCGGCACGGTGGAATTCGCCGGGCTGGACGCGCCGCCGAGCATGCAGCGGGCGTGGCAGTTGCACCGGTTGAGCAAGGGGTTGTTCCGGCGGGACCTGAGTGTTGAAGGAGCGACGCCGTGGATGGGCTTCCGGCCTTCGTTGCCAGATTCGTTGCCGGTGATCGACCGGGTGTGTGACGGGCGGGTGCTGTTGGCGTTCGGGCATCAGCACCTGGGGTTGACCCAGGCGGCGGTGACGGCGGAATGGGTGGGGCGGTTGGCTGAACGGGCCGGTGGCGCGGAGATGGGGGCTTACCGGTTGGACCGGTTTTAGCCAGTGCTGGCCTCTTCGCGGGTGAACCCGCTCCCACAGCTATTGCACAGGGCCTGAACCCTGCGGTGATCCTGTGGGAGCGGGTTTACCCGCGAATGGGCTGCAATGCAGCCCCTCCATACCTCAGCGATAACGCTCAAGCCAGTGCGCATAAGGCGCGGGCAAGGTCCATGAGGCTTTCTCCACCCCCAACTCTTTAGCCGCAAAGTAAGCCCAGTGCGGGTCTGCCAGGTGCGCACGCCCTACCGATACCAGGTCCAGCTGGTTGGCCTGCAGCGCCGCTTCCGCCAGTTGCGGCGTACCAAAACCCCACGCCGAAGTCACCGGCAGCTTCGCCTCACGACGCACTCGCTCGGCAATCGGCCCCATGAACGCCGGGCCCCACGGAATATTGGTGTCGGGAATGGTAAAGCCCACACTCACGCTCAGCAGGTCGAGGCCGCCAGCCTTGAAACGGCGCGCCAGCTCGATCGACTCCTCCAGGGTCTGCTCATCACGGCCATCGTATTCCAGCACACCAAACCGCGCGGTCAGTGGCAGGTTCTCTGGCCATACCTCACGCACCGCTGCCAGGGTTTCCAGCAGGAAGCGGCTGCGGTTGTCGAAGCTGCCACCGTAGGCGTCGGTACGCTTGTTGGAGTGCTCGGAGAAGAAGCTCTGGCCCAGGTAACCATGGGCAAAGTGCAGCTCGATCCACTCGAAACCGGCATCGCGCGCACGGCGGGCAGCATCGACGAAGTCCTGCTTGACCCGGGCGATGTCGTCCAGGGTCATCTCGCGCGGCACTTGTGGCAGGTGCGCGCCGAAGGCGATGGCGGACGGGGCGATGGTTTCCCAGCCGCGGGCATCGTCGGCGGCAATGTGGTCATCACCTTCCCAAGGGCGGTTGGCGCTGGCCTTGCGCCCGGCGTGGGCAATCTGGATACCCGGTACGGAACCGGCGGCCTTGATTGCCTGCACCACCGGCACGAAAGCCTGGGCGTGGGCATCGCTCCAGATACCGGCGCAACCGGGGGTGATGCGCCCTTCCGGTGCCACTGCCGTGGCCTCGACCACCAGCAGGCCGGCACCGCCACGGGCCAGGCCGGCCAGGTGCACGTGGTGCCAGTCGTTGATCATGCCGTCCTCGGCCATGTACTGGCACATCGGCGGAATGGCAATGCGGTTGCGCAGGGTGACATCCTTGAGGGTATAGGGTTCGAACAAGGCGGACATGGGCAAGCTCCCGGGCTGTTTGATTACGATAGTTCGATCATAATCGAACTATGGCAATTAATGATAGCCCCGTTATCATGACGACCATGCGAGCCTATCAACATCCCAATTCTGAAGACCTCACCCTGGAACGCCTGCTCTATGCCCTGAGCGACCCGGTGCGCCTGGGTATCGTGCGTCACCTGGCGGGCGTGGCCGAAGCCAGCTGTGGCGAGCTGGACGGCGGCCGGCCGAAGTCGAGCATGTCACACCATTTCCGCGTGTTGCGTGATGCGGGGTTGGTGCATACCCGCAATGTGGGGACGACCCATATGAACTCGTTGCGTAGCGAGATGCTGGGGGAGCGGTTTCCCGGGTTGCTGGACTGCATTCTGCGACAGAGTTGATTTTTCCTGCCCCGGCCTCTTCGCGGGTAAACCCGCTCCCACAGGGGGCGCACAGGTCTCGAAGGCAGTGATTTTCCTGTGGGAGCGGGTTTACCCGCGAAGAGGCCAGCACAGGCAACATCAATCTTCGTTCTTGCCCAGGGCAAACCGGCACACCTGCCCTCCCCTGAGCATGCACTCCTCATGGCTGACCTCGCCTCCACCCAAGGCCCCGATCAGCGCCAGGTCCAGCTCGCACACCACCGGATGCGCCTTGGCCAGGTGATGAAACACGCAATTGTGCGCAACGATCTGCGGCTCGCCCCCCGAGCGGAAGAACACCTGCGCCTCGTACCCGGCATAGTTCATGTGCTCGACGATGCGCGACTCATCCACCACCTGGTGCTCAAGGTCCGCCGCCAGCTTGCGCCCCAGCTGGCGCATCAGCGCCAGCAACGCCTCCTGCCCCAGCAAGCCGGCCACTTGCGCAATCAGCAAGTTGGCCAGCAATGGGTACTGCCGTGGGAACAGTTCGCGGGCATGTTCGGTCAGCTCGTGCAGCTGCTCCGGGCGGCGCCCTGTGGGCCGGGTAGCGCCACGCCTGACCAGGCCGTCGCGCTCCAGCGCTGCCAGGTGCTGGCGCACGGCAGTGCGGGTGATGGCCAGGGCCTGCGCCAGGTCGTCGATGCTCATGCCGGATGGCTGACGCAACAACGCGTGGAGCAGGTCCTGTTGGGTACGGCCCAGGCCTTCGAGCATCAGAATTTGTCCGGGAACTGTTTGACCAATGCCGCAGCCAGCGCATCGGACAAGGTCAGGATATGCTCGCGCATCATCGCCCAGGTGCGCGCCTCGCCCACGTAGTCAGCAGCCGCCAGCTGGTCGATCTGGGCCACGTGGTGCCCGCCGTGGGCGCTGAGCAGCGTCAGCAGGGTCGCCTCGGGCAGGTTCGGGTTGGCCTTGGCCAGGAACGCGGCGATGGCCTTGGCATTGCTGGTCAGCTCATTGACCGCGGCTTGCTGGCCCTTTTTGTCCTTGGCCACGGTGGCGTCGCTGTAGTGCTTGATGGCGCCCCAGTGGCCGGCCAGCAGTTTCAGCAACTGATCGGCGGCGGGCTGGCCGTACAGCGGGGCAATGCTGTTGGCGATCCTGGTGGCATCGGTGACCACTTCCTTGGCGGCGACTTCGGCTTCCTTGGCATTGCCGGCCTGGTTGGCGACGGCATAGTTGCGCACCCAGAAGATGTGCTCGACCCAAAGGTCACGCAGGGCCATGCGCGTGGTCATTGCAGCAGCTTCGGCGGGTTTGGCGGCGGGGGTTTCGCTGGAGTAGGAGTAGCTTTGGCTCCATGCCGGCTGGGCGCACAGGGCGAGCAGCAGTAAGGCGGCGATCTTGATGTTCATGACAGCACCCTCCTGGAGGGGATCGACTGACAAGATTAATTTAAGCATCAAAATATGTTTTTATTGACTACTGCGTGAGCTTTCAGATCAGTGGTTTGCTGTTCTGGCCTCTTCGCGGGTGAACCCGCTCCCACAAGTACACGCGCTGCCTCAGGCTTTTTGTTATCCCTGTGGGAGCGGGTTTACCCGCGAAAGGGACCGAACAGGCAACAAAAAAGCCACGAGGTCTCCCCCGTGGCTTCTGTCACGCCAGTTACAGCGCCATGTCATTCTCAGGCTTGCTCTCGACCGGCTGGCTCGGTGCAACCGTGGTGCCGACGCTCTCGTCGATCACCGGTGGCTTCTCGAGCTGCAGCACTTCAGCGGTGTAGTTCCACTCCTTCTGGGTGGCCGCCGCCGAGTCGTTCAGCTTGGTGCCGTAGCTCGGCACGATCTGCTTGATCTTGGCCTGCCACTCAGGGGTAGCGACCTTCTCCTTGAACACGGTTTCCAGCACGTTCAGCATGATCGGTGCAGCAGTCGACGCACCTGGCGATGCACCCAGCAGGCCGGCAATGGTGCGGTCTTCGGAAGCGACCACTTCGGTGCCCAGCTTCAGCACGCCACCCTTATCGGCATCACGCTTGATGATCTGCACGCGCTGGCCCGCCTGCCACAGGCGCCAGTCTTCCTTCTTGGCGTTCGGGAAGTAGGTACGCAGGGCTTCGAAGCGGTCATCGTCAGACAGCATCAGCTGGCCAGCGAGGTACTCCACCAGCGGGTACTGATCGATGCCGACCTTGGTCATCGGCCACACGTTGTGGGTGGTGGTGCTGCTCAGCAGGTCCAGGTACGAGCCGTTCTTCAGGAACTTGGTCGAGAAGGTGGCGAATGGGCCAAACAGGATCACGCGCTTGCCGTCCAGCACGCGGGTGTCCAGGTGCGGAACCGACATGGGTGGCGCGCCGGTCGAGGCGATGCCGTAGGCCTTGGCCATGTGCTGCATGGCCACGGTCGGGTTCTCGGTCACCAGGAACGAGCCGCCCACCGGGAAGCCTGCGTATTCCTTGGCTTCAGGAATGCCCGACTTCTGCAGCAGCTTCAGTGCGCCGCCGCCGGCACCGATGAACAGGAACTTGGCGTCGGTGGCCGACTCGGTACCGTCCTTCAGGTTCTTGTACTCGACGTGCCACGAGCCGTCCTTGTTGCGGGTGATGTCCTGCACTTCGCTGGACAGCTTCAGGTCGAAGTTTTCCTGGGTTTTCAGGTGGCCGACGAACTGGCGGGTGATCTCGCCGAAGTTGACGTCGGTGCCGATTGGCGTCCAGGTCACGGCCAGCTTCTGGTTCGGGTCGCGGCCTTCCATCATCAGCGGGACCCACTTGGCGATCTGCGCGTGGTCTTCGGAGTACTGCATCGGGCGGAACAGCGGGCTGGCCTGCAGCGCCTCGTAACGCTTCTTAAGGAACTTGATGTTGTCATCGCCCCACACGAAGCTCATGTGCGGAGTGGTGTTGATGAACGAGTGCGGGTTCTTCAGCACGCCCTGGCGTACCTGCCACGACCAGAACTGGCGGGAGATCTGGAAGGCCTCGTTGATTTCGATGGCCTTGGCGATGTTGACGTTGCCGTCCTTGTCTTCCGGGGTGTAGTTCAGCTCGGCCAGCGCGGAGTGGCCGGTACCGGCGTTGTTCCAGCCGTTGGAGCTTTCTTCGGCCACGCCATCCAGGCGCTCGACCATTTCCATCGACCAGCTTGGCTCCAGCTCGTGCAGCCACACGGCCAGGGTGGAGCTCATGATGCCGCCACCGACGAGCAGCACATCTACTTTCTTGGTTTCTGCGGCGTGCGCTTGCATGACGCTTGCAGCGACAGCCAGACCCAGCAAGGTCTTGCCAGCTTTCTTGAACATTGATCGATTCCAGTCAGGAGAACAGAGGGTGGGCCTGTGGCTGGCCCCGGTAAAGCGTGTTCTGCAGCGCAGGCTTGTTGTTGATCATTGTTCAGCAGCCAGAGAACCAGAAAACGACTCGGCCTTTTGTCGAATTGACCGACAAGGCTGAATCGTTTTTCCGATTGTAGCTTAAATGCCAGCACAAACAAATTGCCGGCCTGGGAGTCAAGGTGACGGGTTGTCTCACGCCTGTATTGGCCTCTTCGCGGGTGAACCCGCTCCCACAGGTGCCATGCCGCACTCAAGTCCGGTGAAATTCCTGTGGGAGCGGGTTCACCCGCGAAAGGGCCGGCACAGGCTGAAGTGCCCCACAAACAAAAACCCCCGGCCATGTACATGACCGGGGGCCTTGGATCACGCCGCAAGCGTCGCGATCAGGGTACCGCCAAGATTACTGCTGCTGAGGCAGTTTATCGATCGGGCCGCAGCCACCGATGATCTTGGAGATGGAAACCGAAGGGTGGAACAGGTAGTCGTAGCTGCAGTTTTTCGGCTGGTTGTAAACCTGGCCAGTGCAGCCCGACAGCAGGGCAACACCCGAAACGACAGCAACGGCTACGGTAGCCTTGAACAGCTTTTTCATACTAAGTCCTTTAAATGAATCATCTTCGGCCATCATTCTGATGGCGGCAGGATGATACAGAACATGAGCATTGGATCCAAGCAGCAACGTGCATTGGCTAGTTGCAGGGATGCAGTTGTAGGAGCGGCCTTGTGTCGCGATGGGCCGCAAAGCGGCCCCTGTCCTACACCTGAAGCTCAGAATAATCCCCTTCCATGTAGGCAATTTCCCAAACATACTGCCAAACCGCTCAAACTGTTGCGACGGATTGGGTCGCGCTCTAGTCTCGGCTTGTCGTTGCAAATCAACGACCGGCTTTGACAGGCCGACAACTTCTCCGTGCACGTACACCCGTTATGGCGGCAGTACGTGGGGCACCTCGTGTGCGCCGAGTCTCCGGAGTCCTCGGTCTGTCAACCCGCGTACCGCTGCCACCCTCTTGTTTGACAGCAAGTCCGTAGCAGCTCGACTGACTCTGGAGCTAACTATGCGCAAGATGGTCCCCGATCCACCCCTCTCCCTCGATTCCACCCAGGCTCTGCAAGACACCCTGGTCCAGTCCTCAGAGTACGTACTCTGCGCCCTGTTCGTGGCCCGCCAATCCGTGCAACTCAAACCCACCCACAGGGGGTAATCATTGCCCTCAAGTACTGCGCTGTACCTGTGGGAGCGGGTTCACCCGCGAAGAGGCCGGTACAGACATACAAAATCCTAGGGAGATTCACCATGCCCACCGACGACACAAAACAACCCACCACAGTCGGCAAGACCTGCTTCTACCAAGGCGAAAACAACACCCACCCACTGTTCCGCATCGAACCTGGCATCCCCTGCCAGGACGCCCGCGAACAGGCCTCCGAACTGATGGGCTACGTCCGCGACCTGATCATCACCGGCCTGATGGACGGCGACCAGAAACTGATCTGGGCATCGCACTACCTGAGCGCGATGGCCAAGGCGCTGCTGGATGATGCCGAATTGGGGATGATGAAAAAATAAGGCAACGAGATAGCCTCTGGAGACATAACCATCCAGGGGCACCATTCGACGCCATGTAGTCCATTTCCCAAACCTAAGCCAAACCCTGCTCAGGCTATTGCTGTGCTCCACTCGTCCCCTTAGCCTCATCGCGCAGCACGCGGTCGCTCACTCATCGACAATCAAAGACCCGATCGGCAGAAGTGCTACAACCTCAAGAATCGCCCGAGCAGAAAATGGCAGCTTCGGCGATATCGAATCGGTAGGCGACGGTGTCAGTGAAATGCGCGTGTCTGTCGGGCCCGGATATCGAATCTACTTCGTACGAACGGGCTCGACCCGCTACCTGATGCTGTATGGCAGCGATAAAACGGATCAACCCAGAGGCATCAAGCGAGCCAAGGAAATTCTTGATGCTGTACGAGGTAAACAACGATGAGCGACAAATTCACTTCCGAGGACATGCCAATCCTTGAGCTGGACTTGAGCAATAGCAAACGGTTCGAGGCTTCCCGGTTTCTAGACAGCCCCGAAACCATCGCAGCTTTCCTGGCAGAAGCAATGAAAGCTAACGACGCTCAAATCCTGATGCATGCGTTGGGCGAAGTGGCGAAAGCCAAGGGCGTGAACCAATTTGCACAAGAGGCGGGCTTAAATCGTGAATCGCTTTACAAGACTTTGAGGGGTGGCGATAAGACACGCTTCTCAACTATTCAGAAGCTGATGCTGGCTTTGGGAGTTGAGCTGACAGTGAGGCCACTCCAGAAGCTACCAGCTTCTTCATAGGACGCCACCCAACAGGCAAGCAGAACGCCAAATCGATTGCCGGTCCAACAACGAAAAAGCCCCCGGAAACTTTCGCTTCTAGGGGCTTCATCTTGTATGGCGGAGAGATAGGGATTTGAACCCTAGGTACTGTTGCCAGTACAACGGATTTCGAATCCGTCCCGTTCGACCACTCCGGCATCTCTCCAATGCCGCGCATCATACCAGCGTTCTTTTAAAACGCAAATCTTTTTTTCAAAAAAATCGCGTGGTATCAGGCGCTTGCGTGAACGTGGCGCTTACAGCGGCACGCCCAGGCGCTTGGCAACTTCTTCGTAGGCTTCGATCACGTCGCCCAGGCCCTGGCGGAAGCGGTCCTTGTCCATCTTCTTGCGGGTCTCTTTGTCCCACAGGCGGCAGCCGTCCGGGCTGAACTCGTCGCCCAGCACGATCTGGCCGTGGAATACGCCGAATTCCAGCTTGAAGTCGACCAGCAGCAGGCCGGCGTCATCGAACAGCTTGCTCAGCACTTCGTTGACCTTCAGCGACAGCTTCTTCATTTCCACCAGCTGTTCGGCGGTGCCCCAGCCGAACGCGACAACGTGGGATTCGTTGATGAAGGGGTCGCCCTTCTCGTCGTTCTTCAGGAACAGCTCGAAGGTGGACGGCTCCAGCTTGATGCCCTCCTCCACGCCCAGGCGCTTGACCAGGCTGCCGGCGGCGTAGTTGCGCACCACGCACTCGACCGGGATCATGTCCAGCTTCTTCACCAGGCACTCGTTGTCGCCCAGCAGCTTGTCGAACTGGGTCGGCACGCCGGCTTCTTCCAGTTTCTGCATGATGAAGGCGTTGAACTTGTTGTTCACCATGCCTTTGCGGTCGAGTTGTTCGATGCGCTTGCCGTCGAACGCCGAAGTGTCGTTACGGAACAGCAGGATCAAGCGGTCGGCGTCGTCGGTCTTGTAAACCGATTTGGCCTTGCCGCGGTAGAGTTCGTCGCGTTTTTCCATGATTGGGCTCCGCTTGCTTGAGGTGTTGGGCTAGGCGATTTCGCGCCAGTCGAGCCCGTGTTCCTGATTCGCCACCTGGAGCCAGTCCGGGTCGCACCCAAGGGTGTCGACGAAGCACTGGCGGGCCAAGTGTGGCAGGTTGTTCTTGCTGCTGAGGTGGGCCAGCACCAGGTGTTGCAGGTTGCTCCAGCCCAACTCGTGCACCAGGCGCGCGGCCTGGTGATTGTTCAAATGCCCTTGCATGCCGCCCACCCGCTGTTTCAGGAAGGCCGGGTAGTGACCGCGTGCCAGCAGGTCGCGGCAATGGTTGGCCTCGATCAGCAGTGCATCCAGGCCCTGGTAACGCTCCAGCAGCAGCGCGTCGTACGAGCCCAGGTCGGTCAGCATGCCGAAGCGCCGCTGGCCATCGCTGACCACGTACTGCAGCGGCTCGTAGGCGTCGTGCTCGACCCGCGCCGCCGTCACTTCCAGGCTGCCGATACGCAGGCTGTCGCCACAAGCGAGAAAACCGGCCACCTCCACCGGCTTGCGCATGCCGCGCAAGGTCCCCTGGCTGAGGTAGACCGGTACATTGTAGCGCCGTGACAGCAAGCCGACCCCATGCACGTGGTCGGCATGTTCGTGGGTGACCAGTACCGCACTGAGCTGGGCCGCCGACACGCCGAGCAGCGCCAGGCGCCGCTCGGTCTCGCGCAGGGAAAACCCGCAATCGACCAGGATGAACGTGTCACCACGGGCGATCAGCGTGCCGTTTCCCTGGCTGCCGCTTCCGAGTACCGCGAAGCGCACTTAGCCCAGGTGGTCCTGAATGGCGCTCAGCACGCGGCGGGCGACATCGGCCGGGGCCACGGTGTTGATGTTTTTCTCGACGGTGACCTGCACGCTCTCGCCAACCTTGCTCAGGCGAACCTGATAACGCTCGGCACGGGCTTCACGCTCTTCCTTGGTCGGCTCGCTGCCGAACATGCGGCCAAAGAAACCAGGCTGGTTCTGCTTGTCTTCAGGCTTTTCAGACAGGTTGATGTAGTACAGGCCCAGGCTGCGGTTGATGTCCTCGACACGCCACTCGCCGCCCTGCTCCAGGGCACGGCCCACGCTGGACCAGGCGCGGTCCAGGTCGGCGCCAAGGTACAGCACCGGGTTGCCGCTGCCGTCTTCGCTCAGGCTGACGCGGCTTGGCGCGTCGAAATCGCGCGCGGCCAGCAGCGAAACCGAACCGCCCTTCTCGGCACTGCGGTTCATGCTGGCAAGCATTTCGTCGACCAGCAGGGCATCGGCGCCGGTGTTGCTGGAGGTGGACGGGAAATCAGGCTCGGCAGTGCTGCCGGCCGGGCGCTCGACGCTGACCACATACACCTCGGAGGTGTTGCGCTGCACGCCAGGCTCCATGCGTACCCGCACTCGCACTTCGCTGTCAGCGCTGCTGGCAGTGCTGGCCAGGCGCTGGCCGAGCGATGCCGACAGTTCGTCGAAACGCTGCCAGGTGGTGTTGAATTCGCCAGTCTGCGGGCGCTCTTCGGCGATGCGGAAGCCGTTGTCCTCGAAGAACTGGCGAGCCACCGGCCACACTTCGGCCGGCGAATGCTGGGCCAGTACCCAACGGCTGCTGCCGCTGCGCTGCAGGCTGTAGTCGGTAACCTGAGCGCCGCTACCGGTCAACGGTTGCGGGCGCGGCACCTCGAACTCACCGGTGGCGCTGTCGTCGGCGACGTTGCGCGGAATCGGCAGCAGCGGGTCAAGGCGCTTGACGTTGCTGGCGTCCGGCGGCAGCTGCATCGGCGCAGTCGGGCGCGCCTGCAGGTAATCGCTGCCGCGGTCGCGGAAATAGCCATCCTCGCCCCACAGCCAGCCACACCCACTGGTGCTGGAGATGATCAGGGCAAGGGCAGAAAGACCAGCCAGTCGCTTCATGCGGTGTACTTCCTCTTAAACCAGTACGCCGGACTGGCGCAAGGCAGTACGGACTTTTTCGTGGCAGCCTTCGCTCAGCCAGGTCAGCGGCAGGCGAATGCCCTTTTGCATCAGGCCCATTTCGACGAGCGCCCATTTCACCGGGATCGGGTTGGCTTCGCAGAACAGGTCTTTGTGCAGCGGCATGAGTTTTTCGTTGATTGCGCGGGCCTTCTCGGCATTGCCCGCAAGGGCGGCCTCGCACAGGTCGGCCATTTCGCGCGGGGCGACGTTGGCAGTGACGGAGATGTTGCCCTTGCCGCCCATGAGGATCAGTTCGACGGCAGTCGGGTCGTCGCCGGACAGGACGATGAAGTCGCTGTCGACGCCATCGAGGATCGCCTTGGCGCGTACCAGGTCGCCGGTGGCTTCCTTGATACCGATGATGTTGTTGACCTTCGACAGGCGGATCACGGTATCGGCCTGCATGTCGCAGGAGGTGCGGCCAGGTACGTTATAGAGGATCTGCGGGATGTCGACGGCTTCGGCAATGTGCTTGAAGTGCTGGTACAGGCCTTCTTGCGTCGGCTTGTTGTAGTACGGCACCACCAGCAGGCAGGCGTCGGCGCCGGCATTCTTGGCGTTCTGGGTCAGGTGCACGGCTTCGGCAGTGGAGTTGGCACCGGTGCCGGCGATGACCGGGATCGGCTTGTTGCTGCGCTTGACGCGCTCGACCACGTGCTTGATGACCAGGATGTGTTCTTCGACATCCAGCGTGGCCGACTCACCGGTGGTGCCGACAGCGACGATCGCATGAGTGCCGTTTTCCAGATGGAAGTCTACAAGTTTGTCGAGGCTGCCCCAGTCCACACGCCCTTGTGCATCCATGGGTGTGACCAATGCCACCATACTGCCCGCAATCATGTAACTGCTCCTGCCGGAAAAAGAGAGCGGTAATGGTACTGGGGGCATCGGCCTTGCACAAGCGAAGCAGGCAGGCGGAGCATTCCCCTCGGCGGCTTATTTCGCTACCCTTGATGCTTTGATCGGTGCAGCGCGGCCCGCCGGGCCGTCGACCTTGCTCCCCGCCAGCGTCCACGACCTCGCATGCGAGCCCCGGGCCCTGCCGACAGGAGGCTTTCGCCCGTCCTGTGCCGACCGCTCATCGCTTTAGGAATGCTGCATGTCCACCCCCACCGTCCGCGAACAATTCCTTGTCATCAGTGCCCTGGGCCCCAACCCCATGGAGCTGGCCAACGTCCTCAGCCGCGCTGCCTTCGAAAACCGCTGCGCGGTGGTCACCTCGCGCCTGAGCCGCCACGGCGAGACCAGCGCCCTGGTACTGCAGGTAGGCGGCAGCTGGGACGCCCTGGCGCGCCTCGAAGCCATGCTGCCGGGCCTGGGCAAGAAGCACGGCCTGACCCTGGACGTGGTGCGCAGCGCCGACCAGGAAGTGCGCCCGCAGGCCCTGCCCTACGTGGCCTACGTCAGCGCCGCCTACCGCCCGGACATCATCAACGAGCTGTGCCAGTTCTTCCTCGACCACCGCGTCGAGCTGGAAGCCATGACCTGCGATACCTACCTGGCGCCGCAGACCGGCAGCAGCATGCTCAATGCACAGTTCACCGTGATTCTGCCGGCCGGCACCCAGATCAGCTGGCTGCGTGACCAGTTCCTGGACTTTGCCGATGCCCTGAACCTCGATGCGCTGATCGAGCCATGGCGTCCACAGAACCCAATGTAAGGAAACCGACCATGGCTGTAGCACTCGACCAACCCGTTGCCGACTTCCAGGCCCAGGCCACCAGCGGGCAAACCGTCAGCCTGGCCGAGCTCAAGGGCCGGCAAGTGGTGGTGTACTTCTACCCGAAGGACAGTACCCCGGGCTGCACCACCGAGGGCCAGGGCTTCCGTGACCAGCATGACGCCTTTGCCGCGGCCAACACCGTGGTGTTCGGCGTGTCGCGCGATGGCATCAAGTCGCACGAGAACTTCAAGGCCAAGCAAGGCTTCCCGTTCGAGCTGATCAGCGACAAGGACGAAGCCCTGTGCCAACTGTTCGACGTGATCAAGCTGAAGAAGCTGTATGGCAAGGAATACATGGGCGTTGACCGCAGCACCTTCCTGATCGACAAGGACGGTGTGCTGCGCCAGGAATGGCGTGGGGTGAAGGTGCCCGGGCATGTGGATGCCGTATTGGCTGCTGCTCAGGCCCTGAACAAGGCTTGAGATTGTATGGGGGCGCTTTGCGCCCCTTTCGCGACACAAGGCCGCTCCTACAGGGAATCGCGTTCCCTTGTAGGAACGGTCTTGCGTCGCGATGGGCCGCAAAGCGGCCCCAGTTACATCAAAGCATCGGTGAAACGCTAGGCTCCTGCCGCGGCCAGGCATCCAGCACGGCCTTGATCAAGGTCGCCAGCGGGATCGCAAAGAAGATCCCCCAGAACCCCCACAACCCGCCAAACAGCAGCACCGCGCAGATGATCGCCACCGGGTGCAAGCTGACCGCCTCGGAGAACAGCAGCGGCACCAGCACGTTGCCGTCCAGCGCCTGGATGATCGCGTACACCGTCATCAGGTAGATGAACTGGTCGCCCCAGCCCCACTGGAACAGCGCTATCAAGGTCACCGGCACCGTGACCACAACCGCGCCCACGTAAGGCACCACCACCGACAGCCCGACCAGCAGCGCCAGCAGTGCCGCGTAGTTGAGCCCCAGGCTGATGAAGGCTATGTAGGTGGCAATGCCGCAGATCAGGATCTCGATGCCCTTGCCGCGAATGTAGTTGGCGATCTGCCGGTTCATCTCGCTGCCCAGCCGGTTCAGCAGGGTGCGCTGGCGTGGCAGGTAACCGCTGACCCAACGGCCAATCAGTTCGCGGTCCTTGAGAAAGAAAAACACAAGGATCGGCACCAGCACCAGGTAGATCATGGCGTTGACCAGCAGCGGCAGGCTCGATAACGAAAAGGTCAGTGCCCACTGGCCGAACTTGCCGATTTCCCCGCGCACCGACTCGATGGCATGCAGCACCTGCTCGTCCGACACCAGGTGCGGGTAGCGCTCAGGCAACAGCAACAGCAACGACTGCCATTTGCCGAGCATGCCCGGCAGTTCGTTGAACAGGGTGATCAACTGGTGCCACAGCAACGGCACCAGTACCAGCATGAACACCGCCAGCGCGCCCATGAACAGGGCGAACACCAGCAGCACCGCCAACCGGGTCGGCACCCGTACACGCTCCAGGGCGTTGACCAGCCCCTGCATCAGAAACGCCAGCACCATGCCCGCCAGCACCGGCGCAAGCATGCCACCCAGGGTGAGTACCGCAGTAAAAGCCAGGAACAACAGAACCGCCAGCACCACCGCTTCCTCATCGGAGAAGTAGCGCTGCATCCAGTCGCGAAGCACTTTGAACATTGACGATCCTTGGAAAGACTCAGGCCTTGCGCAGCCAGTAAGTGTAGGTGCCGGCCTCGGCCGTTTCCCGCAGCAGGGTATGACCTGCCAGCTGGGCGAAAGTGCGGAAGTCGCGCTGGGAACCGGCGTCGGTGGCGATTACCTTGAGCACCGCGCCGCTGGCCAGGCGGTTGAGCTCCATCTTTGCCTTCAGCAGCGGCAAAGGGCAATTCAGCCCGCTGGCGTCCAGTTCGGCGTCACAGGTCAGGGTGTCACTCATTGCGGGGCTCTCCAAAAGGCATTGCCAGGCTGTATCTGGATTTGGCCGGCTAGGATAGCGCCACTGGTCGCCAACGTGTGAGCCCGCTACAGTAGGTATCTTTGACCGACGCGAGCTTCATGCATGAATCTACTGCGCCCTACCCTGCTGACGCTGGCCTGCCTGTTGGCCCTTCCAGGCCACGCTGACGACCTGCCATCACTGGGTGATGCCAGTTCCGCGATCGTCTCGCCGCAACAGGAGCACCAGCTCGGCCGTGCCTGGCTGAGCCTGCTGCGTGGCCAGGTCAACCAGCTCAACGACCCGCAGCTCAAGGACTACGTCGAAACCAGCGTGTACCGCCTGGCCGAAACCAGCCAACTGCAGGACCGCCGCCTGGAATTCATCCTCATCGACAGCCGTGAGCTCAACGCCTTTGCCGCCCCGGGCGGCATCGTCGGGGTCAACGGCGGGCTGTTCCTCAACGCCCAGACCGAAGGCGAGTACGCCTCGGTACTGGCCCACGAACTGGCGCACTTGTCGCAGCGCCACTTCGCCCGTGGCGTCGAGGCCCAGCAGCGCATGCAGCTGCCGATGATGGCGGCGCTGCTGGCCGGTATCGTGCTGGCCGCCGGTGGCGGCGGTGATGCCGGTATCGGTGTGATCGCCGGTACCCAGGCGGCGGCGATCCAGGAACAGCGGCGTTTCTCGCGGCAGAACGAACAGGAAGCCGACCGCATCGGCATCCAGAACCTGGAAAAGGCCGGCTACGATCCGCGCAACATGCCGACCATGTTCGAACGCCTGGCCCGGCAATACCGCTACGACGCCAAGCCGCCGGAGTTCCTGTTGACTCACCCGGTGACCGAGTCGCGTATCGCCGACACCCGCAACCGTGCCGAGCAGGCCCCCAAGGGCGGCGTCGAGGACAGCATGCGCTACCAGCTGATCCGCGCCCGGGTGGCACTGACCTACGAAGGCACCCCAGGGCTGGCGGCCAAGCGCTTCCGCGCCCAGTTGGACGAAGACCCCAAGCTGGACGCAGCACGCTACGGCCTGGCACTGGCGCAGATCAAGGGCGGCCAACTGAACGAAGCACGTGAACTGCTCAAGCCGCTACTGGCCAAGGCGCCCAACGACATTACCTACAACCTGGCGCAGATCGACCTGGACATCACCAACAACCGCCTGGCCGACGCGCAGCAGCGCGCCGAACGCATGCAGGGGTTGTACCCGGGCAATTACCCGCTGAAGCAGGTGCGTGCCGACCTGCTGGTGAAGCAGAACAAGCCCGCCGAGGCGGAAAAGGTGCTGAACGAACTGGTGAAGAGCCGGCCGGATGACCCGGACGTGTGGTACGACATGGCCGAAGTGCGTGGCCTTTCGGGAAATACCATTGGCTTGCACCGGGCGCGGGCCGAGTATTTCACCCTGGTGGGCGATTTCGACCAGGCGATCCAGCAGCTGGATTACGCCAAGCGCCGATCGGGTGGCAACTTCCCGCTGGCAGCACAGATTGACCAGCGCCAGCGCGAGATCATGGAGCAGCGGCGCATGGTTCAGGAAATGATGGGGCGTTGAGGACCTCTTCGCGGGTGAACCCGCTCCCACAGGGACCGCACCGCTTGCAAAGGCGATGCAGTACCTGTGGGAGCGGGCGTGCCCGCGAAGAAAGCGACGCGGTATATCGTCAGGCGTTCCCGGACAACTTCAGGCGCGCGGCCTGGGTAAAGTCCAGCATCCGGTTCAACGGTTTGATCGCCTTGGGCACCAGCGCCGGGTCGACAAAAATCTCGTTCGTGCCGTTACGCAGGCAATCCAGCACACGTTCCAGGGTGTTCATCGCCATCCAAGGGCAGTGCGCGCAGCTGCGGCATGCCGCGCCGTTACCGGCGGTGGGGGCTTCGACGAACTCCTTGTCCGGGCACAGCTGCTGCATCTTGTAGAAGATGCCGCGGTCGGTGGCGACGATGAAGGTCTTGTTCGGCAGGGTCTGGGCAGCCTTGATCAGCTGGCTGGTGGAGCCCACCGCGTCGGCCAGCTCGATCACCGCTTCTGGCGACTCGGGGTGCACCAGAATCGCCGCATCCGGGTACAGCGCCTTCATGTCGGCCAGCTGGCGCGACTTGAACTCTTCGTGAACGATGCAGGCACCGTCCCACAGCAGCATGTCGGCACCGGTTTGCTTCTGGATGTAACGGCCCAGATGCTGGTCCGGGCCCCAGATGATGGTTTCGCCGTTGTCCATCAGGCTCTCGACGATTTCCAGCGCGCAGCTCGAGGTCACCACCCAGTCGGCACGGGCTTTCACGGCAGCGGAAGTGTTGGCGTAGACCACCACGGTACGCTCGGGATGCTGGTCGCAGAACGCCGAGAACTCTTCCACCGGGCAGCCCAGGTCGAGCGAGCAGGTGGCTTCCAGGGTCGGCATCAGCACGCGCTTTTCCGGGGTGAGAATTTTTGCGGTCTCGCCCATGAAACGCACACCGGCAACGATCACGGTTTCGGCCGGGTGGTTCTTGCCGAAGCGGGCCATTTCCAGCGAGTCGGACACGCAGCCGCCAGTCTCCTCGGCAAGCGCCTGGATGACCGGGTCGCAGTAATAGTGGGCGACCAGCACGGCGTTCTGGGCCTTGAGCTCGGCAGCAATGGCCGCACGGTATTCGGCCTCCTGCTCGGCTGTCAGCGGGTTTGGCTGCTTGGCGTCGAGGTGGGCCTGAACCAACAGGCGTTCGGAAATCTGGGTCATGATCGCTGGACCTGCAGGCGCGTGCGCGCGTCGAATCGAGTGTATCACCCGGCCCTGACAGATCGGCTAAGGGCGCCGGACGGCTCGCAGGCCGCCACGGCCCTCTGCGGGCGCGGATTATTATCGGAGGCCGAAGGCTACAGACAATCCGGCGATTTCTAAAGTGGTTTTTGTGTTGCCTGTGCTGGCCCTTTCGCGGGCGCGCCCGCTCCCACAGGAATTGGGCAGACCCTGTGGGAGCGGGTTTACCCGCGAAGAGGCCGGTACAGGAGAAACGATCAGCCCTGCGGCGAGAGGGCCGCCAGGTGCGCCGCGATGAGCATGGCGAACTCTTCCACGGTCATCTTCTTGCCATTGAAGTCGACCATGCCATCGGCATAGTGCAGGCTGCTCACCACATCATTGCCCTGCACGGTGGCCATGCCGCTCTGCAGCGCCATCATGCCGACCATTTCCCCGGCCTGGCTCGATTGCATGGCAATGGCCTGGGCGTCGGTCTGGCCATCCAGCAGTGCCTGCAAGGTTGCCAGGTCACCGATCATCGGCTTGGACAACGACAGCTTGCTCTTCACCTCGGTGATCAATTGCTTGCTCAACTGGTCTGGCGGCAGGTCGAAGCTGGCCGGGGCGGCGAAGCCCATCGACAGGTCAAAGCGGCTTTCGCCATTGGCAGTCCTGAACGAAAGGTTTTCCACCGCCACCCGGGGCTTGGCAGCCAGCAGTTTCTGCAGCTCGCCCTGGAACCTGGCCTTCTCCTCATCGTCCATCTGGATTTCCGGCACCGGCTGGCCAGCGGCAGCGGCGGCCTCGAATTCCGGCAGGTGCGCCTGGTACCAGGTGGACAGCGCCTGTAGCGCCGGCGCGTTGACCGAAGTGATGCTCACCGCCATCTGCGCCTTGCCCACGGCACGGCCATCCCAGGTGATATCCCCGACCTTGTACTCCACGCGACCACCCACGGTATCCGGGCCGTCAAGGGTTTGCAGGGCGTTCTGCTCCAATGCCTTGATTACCAGCACCTGTTGTTTGGGCCCAAGGGTGACCTTGGTTTCGGCCAGCGCCAGGTCGACGTTACCCACATAGATGGCCTCGTGCGCGGTGGCCGCCAACTGGCCGCCGACTTTCAGGCCGTTGAGCTCGAAGGTGGCAGGCGGCTGGTCATCGCGTACCAGTTTCATCACGAACCGGTCGGCCTGGCCCTGGAAGTTCGAGGCCTTGCCTTCCTGGTCACCGCTGACCTGCAGTTGCATGCCCGAGAAGTCGAGGCTGTTGCCATCCGCTTCGTCGAGCTTGACCGGTGCCAGCCGTACCTGGCTGACCACATTACCGTCGTAGCCCAGGCTGGTCTGAGCGCTGACCGGGGCTTGCTCGCCCGCTGCGGCGAACCACGGTGCGGTGGTGTCGTCCTTCTGCAGCGTGCTGTTGCTGACTGCCAGCACCGGCATCAGCTTCAATGCCTTTACCCGTGACCAGGGAAACGGGCCGTGCTCGATCTGGTCGGTCACGCCCACGTCGAAATTCACCACTTCGCCTTCGCCCAGGTTGATATCGCGGGCCTTGAGCCGGTACTGGGCGGTACTGCTGAAGAAATGCTGCTCCAGCGACACCCGTTCGATGCTCATGCTGCCACCGGTGCTCACCAGGGCCTTCTTGAGTTCCGCGTTGCTGCGGACCAGGGCGTTGTCCAGCTCTGCTGGCAGCTGCTTGCCGGTGTACCAGGCGCCAGCGGTGGTTGCGACGGCGATGGCGATAGCCAGGCCGGAAAGGATGCCAACTGATTTCTTCATGAATAGAACCGATTGCTGTCCATAAGGGCTTCGTAGGCGGCCAAGGGCCACACAGGACGCCAAGAGTACCACCGCAGCCCAGCCCTGGCGCTGGCCAGGCTCAAGAAATCCCGTTTTTGGGAAGCGCCTGACATGCCTTCCAAGGCAGGCCGGCATTCGTTAATTTTTGCGAACACCAAAATTGATCAAAACCGCAAAAAAACGCGCAAAAACCGAACAAAACCCCACTTTGATCGATAAATATTTCAATCCAGCAACATCTTGTCATGTTTAACTTGACACTAAGCTACCCATCGTTTTTTATTTTCACCACTTTGCGCGCTCCCCCGCGTCCCCGCTGCTCCAACAATAAAAGGTGAACAACATGGAGCCCACCCGCTCGCCCTTGCCGCATGCGCAGTACACCGTGCCCGCCGTTTACGCCCAGCCGCAGGAGCCATGCCAGCATGCAGCCTGACCACAGCGCCTCCGGCAACGGCCAACTCCGTAAAACCCTGCGTCTGTGGCACGTGATCATCATCGGCCTGGCCTACCTGACCCCCATGACCGTGTTCGACACCTTCGGCATCGTTTCCGGGATAACTGCCGGCCACGTACCCAGCGCCTACATCCTGGCGCTGGCCGGGATCCTGTTCACCGCCGTGAGCTACGGCACCCTGGTAAGACGCTTCCCGCAGTCGGGCTCGGCCTACACCTACACCCAACGGGCGATCAACCCGCACGTGGGCTTCCTGGTCGGCTGGTCGTCGCTGCTGGACTACCTGCTGCTGCCAATGGTCAACGCGCTGCTGGCCAAGCTGTACCTTTCGGCCATGTTCCCAGAAGTACCGGAGTGGATGTGGGTGGCCGGCTTCGTCACCTTGATCAGCCTGATCAACATGCGCAGTGTGAACCTGGTGGCGCACTTCAACCTGCTTTTCGTGGCCGTGCAGGTGGCGATCATCGCCGTGTTCATCTACCTGTGCGTACGCGGCCTGGACCAAGGTGAAGGGCTGGGTACCGCCTGGAGCCTGCTGCCGTTCGCCGACGACCAGACTCAGTTCAGCGCCCTGGCCGCCGGTGCGACCATCCTGTGCTTCTCGTTCCTCGGTTTCGACGCTGTCACCTGCCTGTCCGAAGAAACCCACAACCCGAGCAAGACCATCCCACGGGCTATCTTCCTCACCGCACTGATCGGCGGCGTGGTGTTCATCACTGTGTCGTATTTCATCCAGGCTTACTTCCCGACCATGGCGCGCTTCCATGACCATGAAGCGGCACTGCCCGAAATCGCCCTGTACGTCGGCGGCAAGCTGTTCCAGTCGATCTTCATCGCCTGCACCGTGATCAACACCATCGCCTCGGGCCTGGCTTCGCAGACCAGCGTGTCGCGCCTGCTGTACGTGATGGGCCGTGACAACGTGCTGCCGGCCAGCCTGTTCGCCCGCCTGCACTCGCGCTACAAGACGCCAGTGCTGAATATCGCGGTGGTGGGGCTGATTTCGCTGTCGGCGATCTTCTTCGACCTGGTCACCGCCACCTCGATCATCAACTTCGGTGCGCTGGTCGCGTTCAGCTTCGTCAACCTGTCGGTCATCAACCACTGCTACCTGCGCGAAGGCAAGCGGCAAGGCCTGGCCAACCAGCTAAAGTACCTGGTGCTGCCGACCATCGGCTTCTGCATCATCGTCTCGCTGTGGCTGGACCTGAATGCCCACTCGCTGATGTTCGGTGGCGTCTGGGCTGTGCTCGGCTTGCTCTACCTGGCCTGGCTGACCAAGGCTTTCAGGAACGCGCCGCCCAACTACGTCGCTGAATGACCGTCGCTGAATGACCCATGCTGCCGACAACGCCCGCGCCTGATCGCGGGCGTTGCATTTGATCGAAAAGGAAAGCCCTCATGCCGCTGCGTCGCCTCTCCATCCAATGGAAGATCACCCTGCTCGCCGGCCTCTGCCTGCTGGCCATCGTCGCCCTGCTGGTAACCACATCGCTGGCCCAGGCGCGGCGCAGCGCGGCGTTGGTCAACCAGGCCAACACCGAAATGCTCGACAGCAGCGCACGCCTGCGCCTGGAGGCCCATGCCAAAACCCAGGCCCTGCGCATTCAGCGCTATTTCATGGACGCCTACCAGTACGGCAATGGCTTTGCCCGCCTGGTGCAGGTGCTCAAGGCCCGTGGCGGCAACGACCTGCGCGCCGAGCTGACGCGCCAGGCCCGTGCCAGCCTGGCTGGCAACCCGGATGTGATCGGCCTGTACCTGGTATTCCAGCCCAACGCTCTGGACCCGGACAGCCAGTACCTCGGCCAGGATGCCATGGGCAGCAACGAGGCCGGGCGTTTCTCGCTGTACTGGTCACAACCCAGCCCCGGCACCCTGGAGCTTGAAGCCATGCCGGAATCGATGCTCGGTGACGCCAGCATCGGCAGCAACGGCGCGGCGAAGAACCGTTGGCTGACCTGTCCGCAGGACACCGCCAGAACCTGCATGCTCGAGCCATACCTCGACGAAGTGAATGGCCGACAGGTGCTGATGACCAGCATCGCGCTGCCGCTGCTGGAGCACGGCAAGGTGGTCGGCGTGGTCGGCCTGGACATCGGCCTTTCCAACCTGCAGCAGTTGAGCCTGGACGGCCGCCGGGAGCTGTTCGACGGCCAGGGCCAGGTCAGCATCGCCAGCGCGGCCGGCCTGCTGGCCGGCAATAGCCGCGACGACAGCAAGCTGGGCGAGCCGATGGACAAGACGGTAGCCGGCGGCCTGCTGCGGGTTGCCCACCCGTTCACGCCAATCCCTGACGCCGCCCCTTGGCAGGTATTGCTGGAACTGCCGGAAAGCGTGCTGCAGGCGCCTGCCGTAGCCCTCAACCAGCGCCTGGACACGCACAACCACAGCGCCAACCTCACCAGCCTGCTGGTTGGTCTGGGCGCTGCGGTAGTCGGCTTGCTGCTGGTGTGGCTGACCGCGCGCGGTGTGACCCGGCCAATCCTGGCCGTGGCCGCGCGCCTGGAAGACATCGCCAGCGGCGAAGGCGACCTCACCCGCCGCCTGGACTACGCCCGCCAGGACGAACTGGGCCAGCTTACCGGTTGGTTCAACCGCTTTCTCGACAAGCTGCAGCCGGTCATAGCCCAGGTCAAAGGCTCGCTGCGGGAGGCACGCAGCACTGCCGACCAGTCGGCAGCCATCGCCAGCCAGACCAGCAACGGCATGCAGCAACAGCACCGCGAAATCGAACAGGTGGCCACCGCCGCCAATGAGATGAGTGCCACCGCCCTGGATGTCGCCCACAACGCCTCGCAGGCGGCCCAGGCCGCACGCGCTGCCGACCAGGCCAGCCGCGAGGGCCTGCAACTGATCGACAGCACCCGGCAGGGCATCGACCGCCTGAATGCCGGCATGAACGCTGCCATGGACGAGGCGCACGCGCTGGAAGGCCGCAGCGGGCAGATCGGTTCGGTACTGGAAGTGATCCGCACCATTGCCGAGCAAACCAACCTGCTGGCGCTCAACGCCGCCATCGAAGCTGCCCGCGCAGGCGAAGCCGGGCGTGGTTTTGCCGTAGTGGCCGATGAAGTGCGCGGCTTGGCCCAGCGTACCCAGGTGTCGGTGGAGGAAATTCGCCAGGTCATCGAAGGTTTGCAGCAAGGCACCCAGGATGTGGTGGGCGCAATGCACGAAGGCCGGCGTCAGGCCCAGGACAGCGCCGCGCGGATGGAGCAGGCGGTGCCAGCCTTGCAACGTATTGGCGAGGCAGTGGCGGTGATCAGCGACATGAATCTGCAGATTGCCTCGGCAGCCGAAGAGCAGAGCGCCGTGGCAGAGGAGGTAAACCGCAATGTGGCCGGCATTCGCGATGTGACCGAATCGCTGGCCGGCCAGGCAGACGAGTCGGCGCGGATCAGCCAGGCCCTGAACCGGCTGGCCAACCAGCAGCAGGCGTTGATGGAGCAGTTCCGCGTCTAGCCTGTCAGGGCCTCTTCGCGGGTAAACCCGCTCCCACAAGGTCGGCGCCGCCTTCAAGGTCAGAGCATAAAGCTGTGGGAGCGGGTTTACCCGCGAAGAGGCCAGCACATACAACACAGCAGCAGGGCTATTTACCGAGCACAATCATGCAAACCCCAACCAGATCTTCCTTCTTTGACATCACCAGCGAACAGGGCCTGCTACGCACCTCGATCGCTGTCACCCTGTTCATCGCCGTCATCGGCATCGCCTTCGGCCTGGCGTCTGGCTCGTTCTCCATCGTGTTCGACGGCGTCTATTCGCTGGTCGATGCCAGCATGAGCGGGCTGTCACTGGTGGTGGTCAGGCTGATTACCGCGCACACCACCAGCGTGCAGATGTCACGCAAGCTGCGCGAGCGCTTCACCATGGGCTTCTGGCACCTGGAGCCGATGGTGCTGGCCCTCAACGGCATCCTGCTCAGCGGCGTGGCCATCTATGCGCTGATTAACGCCGTCAGCAGCCTGCTGCAAGGCGGGCGCCACCTGGAGTTCGGTATCGCCATGGTCTACGCGGTGCTGACCGTGATCGCCTGCGTGACCATTGCCATTGTCGAGGCCCGTGCCAACCGCAAGCTGGGCTCGGATTTCGTGCGCATGGACGTCAAGGGCTGGGTGATGTCGGCCAGCATCACCGCTGCGCTGTTGATCGCCTTCTGCTTTGGATATGCGGTGCAGGGCACGTCGCTGGAGTGGGTGTCGCCGTACATCGACCCAGCGGTGCTGGCGCTGGTCTGCCTGGTGATAGTGCCGTTGCCGATGTCGGTGGTGCGCCAGGCTCTTTCGGAAATCTTCCTGGTGACCCCCGGCGACCTCAAGCTGCACGTGGATGAAGTCGCCAAGGCCTTCGTTGCACGCCATGGATTGCAGTCGTACCGCGCCTATGTGGCCAAGGTCGGGCGCTCGCGGGAGATCGAACTGTATTTCATCGTACCCAAGGCCATGGCCGCGAAAACCATCGATGAATGGGATGCGTGGCGCAACGAGATCGGTGATGCCGTGGGGGGTGAAGGGCCGGACCGCTGGCTGACGGTGGTGTTTACCGGGGATCCGGAGTGGGCTGAATAAGCCATCTGGAGTCTGCGCAGCCCCTGTAGGAGCGGCCTTGCGTCGCGATCGGGCTGCGCAGCAGCCCCAGCAATTTGTGCATTTTTGCTGAAACCCTGGGGCTGCTGCGCAGCCCGATCGCGACGCAAGGCCGCTCCTACAAGCGATCGCGCAAACCGAGCAATAAAACTCGGCCAACGGAAAACGAAAAAGCCCGCCACCGTTGCCGGTAGCGGGCTTTGACGTACTGAGTATGGTGGGTCGTGTAGGATTCGAACCTACGACCAATTGGTTAAAAGCCAACTGCTCTACCAACTGAGCTAACGACCCGTTGGATGGCGCGTATAATACTGATTTCTAACGGGAAATCAACACCCCATCAAACTTTTTTCAAAAGTATCGCGTCGGGTCTTCGACACCAGCTGCCTTGAAGCCGTCGGCACGCAGGCGGCAGCTGTCGCATTTGCCGCAGGCGCGGCCGTCATCGTCGGCCTGGTAGCAGGAAACGGTCAGGCTGTAATCCACGCCGCGAGCCATGCCAGCCTGTACGATCTGCGCCTTGCTCATGTTCTGCAGCGGCGCCTGAATACGGAAGCCCTGCCCTTCGACGCCGGCCTTGGTCGCCAGGTTGGCCATGCGCTCGAAGGCTTCGACGAACTCCGGGCGGCAATCGGGGTAGCCGGAGTAATCAACGGCATTGACGCCAATGAAGATGTCGCGAGCTTCCAGCACCTCTGCCCAGCCCAGGGCCAGGGACAGGAACACAGTGTTGCGCGCCGGCACGTAGGTAACCGGGATGCCTTCACCTGGGGCTTCCGGCACATCGATGCTGCTGTCGGTCAACGCCGAACCGCCGATGCCGTCCAGGTTCAGGCCAATCACCTTGTGCTCGACCACGCCCAGGTCGCGGGCGACCCGGGCAGCGGCGTTCAGTTCGGCGCGGTGGCGCTGGCCGTAATCGAAACTCATGGTGTAGCAGCTGTAGCCTTCGGCCTTGGCCATGGCAACCACGGTGGCCGAGTCCAGGCCGCCGGACAACAGGATTACTGCGCGTTTGTCGGTCATGTGTGCTTGCTCCTCAATCAACGTCCGGGTTCGTCGTTCCACAGCAGCTTGTGCAACTGCAGCTGGAAGCGCACGGGCAGGTTGTCGGCGACGATCCAGTCCGCCAGGTCGCTGGCGTTCACCTGGTGGTGGCTGGGCGAGAACAACACCTCGCCAGCACGCTCGGCCAGGTTGTACTGGATCAGCTTGGAGACCGCCCAGTCGTAGTCCTCACGGGAACAGATGACGAACTTGACCTGATCGTTGCGGGTCAGCTGCTCGATGTTCTCGTAGCGGTTACGGTGCGATTCCTCGGAGCCTGGGGTCTTCAGGTCGACCACGCGGCTGACGCGGGTGTCCGTGCCGGCAATATCCAATGCGCCGCTGGTCTCCAGCGAAACCTCGTAACCGGCGTCACACAGCCGCTGCAGCAGCGCCAAGGCGTTGGGCTGGGCCAATGGCTCGCCACCAGTGACGCAGACGTAGCGCGGCTTGAAGCCGGCGACCTGCTCGAGGATCGAATCGAGGGTGCGAACGGTACCGCCACTGAAGGCATAGGCACTGTCACAGTACTGGCAGCGCAGGGGGCAACCGGTGAGGCGCACGAATACCGTGGGCAACCCAGCCGTTCGCGTTTCACCCTGCAAGGAGTAAAAGACTTCGGTAATGCGTAATGTGTCTTGCATGCTCGCCACGGGCGTGACAGCTAAACAGGCTGCCCGCCTCCGTCAGGCACTGCCGCGGACTCGACATAGCGTTATCCGCAGCAGCGTGTTTACGAAAAAAGGGCAGTGATTCTAACGAAAAAACCCGCGACAGGCGCGGGTTTCTTTCAAACGGTGCTACTTAGAGCTTCTGCAGGTCACGCTGAGCCAGTTGCGCGGCCGAGGTGCCGGGATACTGGGTGATGACCTGCTGCAGGATACCCTTGACCTTGTCGGTGTGGCCCATGCGGCGCTCGACGTCGGCCAGCTTGTACAGCGAATCCGGCACCTTGCTGTGCTTCGGATACTTCTGGCTGACCTGGGCGAAGGCCTGGCTGGCGGCCGGCAGGTCGCCCTTGGCCAGGTTCACTTCACCCAGCCAGTACTGGGCATTGCCGGCGTACTGGCTGTTGGGGTACTTGCGCAGGAAGGCGTTGAACGCCTGGCTGGCCTTGTCGAAGTCTTTCTGCTTGATCAGGTCGAAAGCGGCATCGTAGTAGAGCTTTTCTTTCGCCGGATCACCGGGCTCGCTACTGGCGGCCGGTTGTTGCGCAGCAGCACCTGCTGCTGCATCGGGGGCGGTACCGGATGCACCACCACCGGAGGAATTGTCAGGGGTCGCGGCAGGCGCGGCGCCACTGTTGATGCGACGGTCCAGGTCCTGGTAACGCTCCAGGTTTTCCTGCTTCATGCGCGACACATCGTTCTGCAGCTCTTCGATGATGCCTTGCTGGCGGGAAAGCTGATCCTGCATCTGTTGCAGCTGCATGAACAGCTGGCCCTGTGCAGAGGCAGGGGCCGAAGCCCCTGACCCGGCATAGGCGCCGCTCGTGCCATAACCCGCAGGCGGATAGCTGCCTGCGTTGTCATCTACTACAGGGACCTCAGCCCAGGCCGCGAGCGGCAGGCTGAGTGCGAGGACGGTTACTACACGGCGGCACATACGCATGAGAACTTACTTACGCAGTTCTACGCGACGGTTCTGAGCCCAGGACTGCTCGTCGTTGCCGGTGGCAACTGGACGCTCTTCGCCGTAGGAAACCAGTTCCAGCTGAGCAGGGGAAACGCCCTGCAGAACCAGGTAGCGCTGAACGGCTTTCGCACGACGCTCACCCAGAGCCATGTTGTACTCGCGGGTGCCGCGCTCGTCGGTGTTGCCTTCCAGAACAACGCGGTTGCCGTTGGACTTCAGGTCCTTGGCGTGAACGTCCAGAGCGCGCATGGCTTCTGGCTTCAGGTCCGAGCTGTCGTATTCGAAGTAGAAGGTGGTGATTGCGCGCAGGGCAGCTTCTTCGCTCAGGGAGCCGTCAACAGCACCAGTGTTGGCACCGTAGCCAGCGTTCGGGTCTACAGCAGCGCCTTCGCCTGCGTTGTCACCGCCCTTCGAGGAGCAACCTACAGCTACGGCCATGGCCAGAGCCAGCGCAGCAAATTTACCAAACTTCAGCATTTCCATCGTGAAACTCCTAATGAAACCCCAGTGTGTTAAGCAAAAGTATTACGCCGCAATCAGTTCAGGTAAGGGGACCAGGACGGTTCTCTGACTTCGCCTTGAGCGGTAGGAAGTGGGAGCCTCACGCGGCCATTAAGCGACACGAGCATCAAGACTCCCCGGCCCTGCTGGCGGGTGGCGTAGATTAGCATGGTGCCGTTTGGCGCAACAGTGGGAGACTCATCAAGACTCGTTTCCGAGAGAATCTTTACACTTCCGCGCTGCAAATCCTGGGCCGCAACTTTGAAGTTGGTGAAGCCCTGCTGGCGATGGATCATCACCAGGGTCTTTTCGTCCGCCGACAGTTTCGGGTTGGCGTTGTAGTTACCCACGAAAGTTACCCGCTCGGCACCACCACCACTGACCGACTGCTTGTAGATCTGCGGCTTGCCGCCACGGTCGGAGGTGAAGTACAGGGTGTTGCCATCCTTGCCCCAGAACGGCTCGGTGTTGATGCCCGGGCCGGCGGTGACACGGCTGATCTGACGCGAAGCCACATTCATCACGTAGATGTCCGGGTTGCCGTCCTTCGACAGCACGAACGCCAGGCGCGTGCCGTCCGGCGACCAGGCTGGCGCACCGTTCAGGCCTTCGAAGTTGGTGACCTGCTCGCGGCGGCCGGTATCGATGTGCTGGACGAAGATGCGCGGGCGCTTCTGCTCGAACGAGACATAGGCAATGCGCTTGCCATCCGGAGCAAAGCGTGGCGACAGGATCGGTTCACGCGATTGCAACAGGGTCACCGCACGTGCACCGTCGTAATCCGAACGCTGCAGGGTATAGCGGGTGTTGTTGGTGGAGAAGCGCTCGGCCGTCACGTACAGCATGCGGGTGGAGAACGCACCCTTGATGCCGGTGAGCTTCTCGAACGACTGGTCGGCAATGTAGTGCGCCATGTCGCGCAGCTGGTCGACGCTGCCGGCCACGCTACCGGTCAGCACCTGCTGCTCGGTGGCGACGTTGAACAGCGCGTACTGCACCTGCAGGCGACCGCCCGACGGCACGATGCTGCCGACCATCACGTACTGCGCGCCCAGCGCTTTCCAGTCACGGAAGATCACTTCGCTGGCCTGCGACGGCTGGCTGATCATGTTCTGTCGCGGAATCGGCGAGTAGTAGCCGGAGTTGCGCAGGTCATTGCCGATGATATCGGCCATGTCTTCCGGCAACACGCTGCCGCCCTGCAGACCGAACGGCACTACCGCGATGGGCGTGGCCCGGTCGCTGCCGCTGGTGACCAGGATGTTCTTTTCCTCTGCCACGGCCATGCCTGCCACGCAGCACAGCATGACCAGCAGTCCTCTCAGACGTTTAATCACAACGCTAGATCCTCAGGTGTAAATGTCATCTTGAACGAACGATATTGGTTGAAATCGCTCGGCTTCATACCCTGCATCTCGGTCAAGCGACCGATGTTCTTCACAGCTGCCACCGCCGAGCTGTCGTACGGGCCGTCACCACTGGACCGGGCCACGCTGACGCTGGTGATGGTACCGTCCGGCAGCATGTTGATCTGCAGGACCACCGTCATGCCCTTGCGCGCGGAAGGCGGACGTGCCCAGCCCTCGGCCGCGCGCATGCGGATCAGGTCATCGAAGTCGCCGGCCACCTGGTCACCCTGCTCGTCGGCCAGGGCCTGCTGCCGTTCGGTGGTGTCGGACAACAGCTCGGCCAAAGCCTGGGCTTTCTTGTCTTCCGCCGCCTTGCGGGCCGCTTCCTGTGCCTTTTTCTTCTGGGCGTCTGCAGCGGCCTTCTTCTTGGCCTCTTCAGCTGCCTTCTTCTTAGCGTCCTCGGCCGCCGCTTTCTTCTTGGCGTCCTCGGCTGCTTTCTTCTTGGCCTCTTCGGCCGCCTTTTTCTTGGCGTCCTCGGCGGCTTGTTTCTTCGCCTCTTCAGCGGCTTCTTTCTTGGCCTCTTCTTCGGCTTTTTTCTTTTCTTCCTCAGCCTTCTTCTTGGCGATGTCGGCCTGTTGCTTCTCGGCAGCTTTCTTCGCCTCTTCGGCCTTCTTGGCTTCGGCGGCTTTCTTGGCCTCGGCGGCTTCGGCAGCTGCCTCGGCTTTTTTGGCTTCGGCGGCCTCGCGAGCCTCTTCGGCCTTTTGAGCGGCGTCGGCTTTCTTTTGTTCCGCGGCCTTCACGGCCTCCTGCTCGACCTTCTTCTGTTCCAGCTGCTCGACCTCGGTCTGGCGCGAAGCGGTTTTCTTGGCTTCCCCGGCAATCTTCTGATTGGTCTGGGTAGTCGCCTGGCTCTTGGACTTGAGCTGGTACAGGGTAGCCTGGACGATCGGCTTGGATGGCGGCAGCTCAGGCGTCATGGCAAAACTGACGAACAGCAGGGCGAACACCAGCACATGCAGGCCGATGGCCCAGATACTGGGCCAGAAGTAGCTTTCCGAGGCGGATGGCTCTCGCTGTTGCATCAGGGCGCCTCGGTAATCAGGCCAACGTTACCGACACCGGCCTTCTGCAACCCGCCCATGGCACCCATGACCGCGCCATAGTCGACAGCCTTGTCGCCACGAATGAACACCTGGGTCTGCTTGCCCTGGTCACGGCCGGCGGCGATGATCTTGGTCACCGCGTCGGTCATGGCAGGCAAGGTCATGGCCTTGTCCATCTGCTTGTCGGTATCGACTTCGCTGCCGAGGTTCCAGTAGTAGGTCTTGTCGGCCTTGATGGAGATGGTGAGGATCTGGACGTTGTTGTCCTGCGGCAAGGCTTCACTGGAAACCTTGGGCAGGTCTACCTTCACGCCCTGGTTGAGCATGGGCGCCGTCACCATGAAGATGACCAGCAGTACCAGCATCACGTCGATGTAGGGCACCACGTTCATCTCGGCGACGGGCTTGCGTTTGTGGCGAACTCGGGCCATGGGCTTCTACCTGATTACTCTTCGCTGGTGTGCACTTTGCGGTGCAGGATCGCCTGGAACTCGTCGGCGAAGGTGTAGTAACGGCCGATCAGCACTTCGCTGCGGGCCGAGAAGCGGTTGTAGGCGATAACCGCCGGGATTGCCGCGAACAGGCCGATGGCGGTGGCGATCAGCGCTTCGGCGATACCCGGGGCAACCGTGGCCAGGGTAGCCTGCTGGGCGCTGGCCAGGCCGCGGAAGGAGTTCATGATGCCCCATACGGTACCGAACAGGCCGATATACGGGCTGGTCGAACCGACGGTGGCCAGGAACGGCAGGCTCTGCTCGAGCTTTTCTTCCTCGCGCGAGATGGCTACGCGCATGGCACGGGCAACACCCTCCATGACCGCGTCCGGGTCAACACCCGGCTGCTGACGCAGGCGCGAGAATTCCTTGAAGCCGGCACGGAAAACCTGTTCGACACCGGAATCCGGGTCTGGGTTGCTGCCTGCCTGGCGGTACAGCTTGGACAGGTCGATGCCCGACCAGAAGCGCTCCTCGAAGGCATCCAGCGCACGACGACCGGCGCGCAGCATGGTGCTGCGCTGGAAGATCATGACCCATGAGGTGACCGAGGCGGCCACCAGGGTCAGCATTACCAGCTGTACCAACACGCTGGCATTGCTGACCAGACTCCACATGGAGGTATGGTCGACGACGTTAGCTTCCACGCTTATTCTCCTGCATTCGATTGAGTACCCGAGCCGTCCGCCGCAAAGGCGTCACGCAGCTCCGGGGGTATGGCTCGGGGTTTGAAAGTGTCGGCGCGCACGGCGGCCACCAGGAACTGCCCTTCGCAGAGCAGCGTTTCATCCTTTTCCCGCCAGACCTGCTGCACGAAGCGCAGGCTGGCGCGATTGAGTTCAAGTACTTGCGCGGTGACCCGCAGTTCGTCGTCCAGCCGCGCCGGCGCGTGATAGCGCGCTTCGCTGGAGTGGACCACGAACAGCAGGTTGTCTTCGGCCAGCTGCGCCTGGGAAAAACCCAGGTGCCGCAGCCGCTCGGTACGCGCGCGCTCCATGAATTTCAGGTAATTGACGTAATACACCACGCCACCGGCATCGGTATCCTCGTAATAGACGCGACAACGGTGTGCGAAAGGTTCCAGGCCATTTTGCGCGCGCATACTCTAGTGCTTACTCCTCAGCTTGCCAATCCGCTGTGGCAACTGTTTTTTCTTCATTAATGTCTTATTGCCAGCGCACCCTCGGCATGCCAGCGGTAGGACCACGAAAAGCCGTTTTCGATCTGTCACTCATCGCCCGTTTCGGAAAAATCCCCACCCTCCCCCAGGCGCCCGGGCACGTTCAGGCCAAAGTGCAGGTAAGCATGCCGGGTGACCACGCGGCCGCGCGGCGTGCGCATGATGTAGCCTTGCTGGATCAGGTACGGCTCGAGCACATCCTCGATGGTGTGACGCTCTTCACTGATGGCTGCCGCCAGGTTGTCCACGCCAACCGGGCCACCGTCGAACTTCTCGATCATGGTCAGCAGCAGGCGGCGGTCGGAGTGGTCGAAACCGCGCTCGTCGACGTCCAGCAAGTTGAGCGCCAGGTCGGCCACGGCCTTGGTGATCTGGCCCTTGCCGCGCACCTCGGCGTAGTCGCGCACGCGGCGCAGCAGGCGGTTGGCGATACGTGGCGTGCCACGTGCCCGGCGGGCGATCTCGTAGGCCCCCTGGTCCTCGATGGCCAGGCCGAGGATGCCGGCCGAACGGCTGACGATGGTGGCCAGGTCCTTGTCGCTGTAGAACTCCAGGCGCTGGACGATACCGAAACGGTCCCGCAGCGGGTTGGTGAGCATGCCGGCACGGGTGGTGGCACCCACCAGCGTGAACGGCGGCAGGTCGAGCTTGATCGAACGGGCCGCAGGCCCTTCGCCGATCATGATGTCGAGCTGGAAGTCCTCCATCGCCGGGTACAGCACCTCTTCGACAACTGGGGACAAGCGGTGGATCTCGTCGATGAACAGCACGTCATGCGGTTCGAGGTTGGTCAGCATGGCCGCCAAGTCGCCAGGGCGCTCGAGGATGGGCCCCGAGGTGCTCTTGACCGACACGCCCATTTCCTGGGCGATGATGTTGGCCAGGGTGGTCTTGCCCAGGCCCGGCGGACCGAAGATCAGCGTATGGTCGAGCGACTCGCTACGACCACGGGCGGCCTGGATGAACAGCGCCATCTGCTCGCGCACCACCGGCTGGCCGATGTACTCGTCCAGCCGCAGCGGACGGATCGCACGGTCCTGGACTTCTTCACGGTCGCGGCCACTGGCGGCGATCAGGCGGTCGGCTTCGATCACTTGGTAATCATCCCTTTCAGGCTGCGGCGGATCAGTTCCTCACTGCTCAGGCCGGCCTTGTCCTTGATCGCGGCGATTGCCTTGCTGGCTTCCTGCGGCTTGTAGCCCAGCGAAACCAGGGCGCTGACGGCATCGGCTTCGGCTGTGGATGCGCTGGCGGCCGGCAGCGGCCCGTCGGAGACCAGGGTAAACATGGCCGGGGACGTTTCCCAGGCCTTGAAGCGGTCCTTGAGCTCGACCAGCAGGCGTTCGGCGGTCTTCTTGCCGACACCGGGCACGCGCACCAGGGCCGAGGTGTCCTGGGCCTGCACGCAGCGCACCAGCTCGTCCACCTCCAGCCCGGACATGAGCGCCAAGGCCAGCTTCGGCCCTACGCCGTTCAGGCGGATGAGCTCGCGAAACAGCTCGCGCTCGCGCTTTTCGGCAAAACCGTAGAGCAGGTGAGCATCCTCGCGCACCACCAGGTGGGTGTGCACGGTTACGGGTTCGCCCACCTTGGGCAGACGGTACAGCGTGGTCATGGGAACTTCCAGTTCGTAACCCACGCCGTTGACGTCGATAATCAGGTGCGGCGGCTGTTTTTCCGCCAGGGTGCCGCGCAAACGTCCAATCACGTTCCGATCCTTCCTCTCGGGGAGCCGGTCAAAGACCGCTCAACCCTATCAGCAAATGCAGCGGGTGAATGCATCACCCGAACAAAATGTGTATCAGCGCATGAAGCCCCTAAAGACGCAAGCGCCCGCCGCGTCGCCGCGCCGTGGCCAGGCCATGCGGCACCAGGCTGGAGCGGGTATGGGCGTGGCACAGGGCGATGGCCAGGGCGTCGGAAGCATCGATCTGCGGCTTCTGCGTCAGTTTCAGCAAGTGCATGACCATCATCATCACCTGCTCCTTGTTGGCCCCACCGGTACCAGCTACTGCCTGCTTGACCTGGGTGGCGCTGTATTCGGCGATTTCCAGGCCGGCTTCGGCGGCGGCGACGATAGCCGCGCCACGGGCCTGGCCGAGCTTGAGCGCCGAGTCGGCGTTACGGGCCATGAATACCCGCTCGATGCCCATGGTTACCGGGCCGTGCAGGGCGATGATTTCACCCACGCCACGAAAAACGATCTGCAGCCGCTCGTGCAGCTCGCCGCTGCCGGTACGAATGCAGCCCGACGCCACATACTCGCAACCACGGGCGGTCTGGCGTACCACGCCATAACCGGTGATGCGCGAGCCGGGGTCGATACCAAGAATCAGAGTCATAGTGCCTGTCGTAAATTATTGCTTCTTTGCAAACTGTACCGGCCCTTTCGCGGGTAAACCCGCTCCCACAGAGACTGCACCGCATTCGAGGTCGGTGCATTACCTGTGGGAGCGGGTTTACCCGCGAAAGGGCCGATACAGGCACTGAAATATTCAAAGCCCCTGCCGGGGTCGCCAGGGCACCTTAGCCGAGGTTTTCCATGATCTCATCGGAAATCTGGGCATTGGAGTAGACGTTCTGCACGTCATCCAGGTCTTCGAGCATGTCGATCAGCTTGAGCACCTTCTCGGCACCGTCCTGGTCGAGTTCGGCGCTGGTGGTCGGCTGCATGATGATTTCCGCGTCAGCAGCCTTGAAGCCAGCCTCTTCCAGGGCATTGCGCACGGCGTAGAAGCTGTTGAACGAGGTGAACACGTCGAACGAGCCGTCGTCGTTGGCCACCACGTCGTCTGCATCGGCTTCCATCGCCGCTTCCATCAGCGCGTCTTCTTCCACGCCCGGGGCAAAGCTGATCTGCCCCTTGCGCTCGAACAGGTAGGCCACCGAGCCGTCAGTGCCCAGGTTGCCACCACACTTGGAGAAGGCATGACGCACGGCGGCGGCGGTACGGTTGCGGTTGTCGGTCATGGCCTCGACCATGATCGCCACGCCACCCGGGCCGTAACCTTCGTAACTGAGCTCTTCGACGTTGTCGCTTTCGTTGGTGCCGGCACCACGGGCCACGGCACGATCGATGATGTCGCGACTCATGTTGGCGCCCAGGGCCTTGTCCAGCGCCAGACGCAGGCGCGGGTTGGATGCCGGGTCAGCACCACCCTGCTTGGCAGCGACCGTCAGTTCGCGGATCCACTTGGTGAAGATCTTGCCTCTCTTGGCATCCTGGCGCTCTTTGCGGTGCTTGATGTTCGCCCACTTGGAATGACCAGCCATAACGACTCCGAATCCTTTGAATCACAAACAGCCCCGCCCCTGTACGGGGCGGGACGGGAAATTGCCTGCGCCGAAACGCAAAGGCGCATCCATGTGGATGCGCCCGGGGACTGCTTACTCGACCTTGGTCTGTTCGCGCAGTCGAATGTGCAGCTCGCGCAGGGCCTTGGCGTCGACCATGCCAGGGGCCTGGGTCATGACGCACGCAGCGCTCTGGGTTTTCGGGAAGGCGATCACTTCACGAATCGACTGGGCGCCGGTCATCAGCATGACCAGGCGGTCCAGGCCGAAGGCCAGGCCACCGTGCGGCGGTGCACCGAACTTCAGGGCGTCGAGCAGGAAGCCGAACTTCTCTTCCTGTTCTGCCGCTTCGATGCCCAGCAGGCGGAACACGGCCTGTTGCATCTCTTTACGGTGAATACGGATCGAACCGCCACCCAGCTCGGTACCGTTCAGGACCATGTCGTAGGCACGGGACAGGGCCGTGGCCGGGTTGGCCTCGAGCTCTTCCGGGGTGCACTTCGGCGCGGTAAACGGGTGGTGCAGCGCGGTGAAGCTGCCGTCCTCGTTCTCTTCGAACATCGGGAAGTCGACCACCCACATCGGTGCCCACTCGCAGGTCAGCAGCTCGAAGTCGTGGCCCAGGCGGATACGCAGTGCGCCCAGGGCTTCGCTGACCACCTTGAACTTGTCGGCACCGAAGAACACGATGTCGCCGTCAACGGCGCCAACGCGGTCGAGGATGGTGTTGAGGTTGGCCTCGGGGATGTTCTTGACGATCGGCGACTGCAGGCCTTCGACGCCCTTGGCGCGCTCGTTGACCTTGATGTAGGCCAGGCCCTTGGCACCGTAGATGCCGACGAACTTGGTGTACTCGTCGATCTTGCTGCGCGGCATGCTGGCGCCGCCTGGCAGGCGCAGGGCGGTAACGCGGCACTTCGGATCGTTGGCCGGGCCGGCGAACACCTTGAAGTCGACGTCCTTGAGCTGGTCGGCAACGTCGACCAGTTCCAGCGGAATACGCAGGTCCGGCTTGTCGGAGCCGTAGCGGCGCATGGCCTCTTCGAAGGTCATGTGCGGGAAGTCGCCGAATTCCAGGTCCAGCACTTCCTTGAACAGCTTGCGGATCATGCTTTCGGTCAGGCCCATGATCTCGCTTTCATCGAGGAAGCTGGTCTCGATGTCGATCTGGGTGAATTCCGGCTGGCGGTCGGCACGCAGGTCTTCGTCACGGAAGCACTTGGCGATCTGGTAGTAGCGGTCGAAGCCGGCGACCATCAGCAGCTGCTTGAACAGCTGCGGCGACTGCGGCAGGGCGAAGAAGCTGCCGGCGTGGGTACGGCTAGGCACCAGGTAGTCACGCGCGCCTTCCGGGGTGGCACGGGTCAGGATCGGCGTCTCGACGTCGAGGAAGCCGTTTTCGTCGAGGAAGCGACGAATGCTGCTGGTGATGCGCGAACGCAGGCGCAGCTTGTCGGCCATTTCCGGGCGACGCAGGTCGATGAAACGGTAGCGCAGGCGAGTTTCCTCGCCGACGTCGGAGTATTCGTTCAGCGGGAACGGCGGGGTTTCCGCTTCGTTGAGCACGTTCAGCTGGTAGCCGAGGATCTCGATGGCGCCGGAAGCCATGTTGGCATTCACCGCACCTTCAGGGCGCTTGCGAACCTTGCCGGTGATCTGCACGACGTATTCGCTGCGCACGCGGTCGGCGGCGGCGAAGGTTTCGGCGCGATCCGGGTCGAACACGACCTGGGCCATGCCTTCGCGGTCACGGATGTCGAGGAAGATCACCCCGCCGTGGTCGCGGCGACGATGGACCCAGCCGCAAAGGGTGACTTCCTGGCCGTCCAGGCTCTCGTTCAGTTGGCCGCAATAATGGCTGCGCATCATGATGGTGGTTTCGCTTCTCGTGATTCGTGTATTCGGTGGAGGCCTTGGCCGCCCGCAGAGGGCTAATACTGCAAGACCCGGTCACAGCATTCAACTCAGTCGGCCTTGTCGCCGCCTGCCAGATTCTTTTTTGCCCCGGTCTTGAAGTCGGTTTCGTACCAACCGTTACCGCTCAGGCGGAAGCCTGGCACCGACAGCAGTTTCTTCAGCGCCGGCGCCTGGCAGGCCGGGCAATCGGTCAGCGGCGCGGCGCTGACCTTCTGCAGCACTTCCATGCGGTGCTCGCAGGATGCACATTGATAGTCATAAAGGGGCATGGGTGTCTCTCGTCAACCACAACGCTGGCTGCCGGGGCAGCAAAAAGCGGGATTATATATGGTTAGCAAGCACTGCGCAGCCCGCCAGGCGATCAGCGCGCACTTGGCGGGTCCAGCAGCCAGGCGACGCAGATAACACGGATCAGCCCGCTGAAGTTGCGCACCCCACCCTGTCGCAGATGCACCTCGCGGTCCACGTAGGACAGCACCGCGCTGACCGAGCAGCGGTTTGCCGCGGCGATGCGCTCCAGGATACCCCAGTAGACGGCTTCCAGCCGCAGGCAGGTGGAAAAACCGTTGAGCCGCACCGAGCGCGACACCGGCTGGGTCTGCAGCATGTCGAAATCCGCCTTGAACGGGTCGATGCACTGTTTATCCGGCCAACGCCCCTGGCCAGCCACACGCTTGCTTGCTTGCATCATGCGCCACACTTCCTCGTCACAGGTACCAGGTGGCCTATGAAGCGCTGATCGGCGAGCTTGAAGCAGCGGCAAAATCTTCCCGCACAAAATACATAAGGCCTTAACAGGACCTGTGGGAGCGGCCTTGTGTCGCGATGGGCTGCGCAGCAGCCCCGGCATTCTTTGCTAAGGCTGCAATCTTGGGGCTGCTGCGCAGCCCATCGCGACACAAGGCCGCTCCCACAAGGATCAGTGCAGACCGGACGAATTTGTGAACTTAATTACCGTCGAGCAGCACCCGCAGCATCCAGGCGGTTTTCTCGTGCACCTGCATGCGCTGGGTCAGCAGGTCGGCGGTCGGCTCGTCACTGACCTTGTCCACCACCGGGAAGATGCTGCGCGCGGTCCGCACCACGGCTTCCTGGCCCTGCACCAGCTGGCGGATCATCTCGTCGGCAGGCGGTACTCCTTCCTCCTCCTTGATCGATGAGTGCCGTGCATAAAATGCATAGGACCCGGGTGCCGGGAAGCCCAGGGCACGAATGCGCTCGGCGATCGAGTCGACCGCAAGCGCCAGTTCGTTGTACTGCTCTTCGAACATCAGGTGCAGGGTGCGGAACGACGGACCGGTGACGTTCCAGTGGAAGTTATGGGTTTTCAGATACAGCACGTAGGTATCCGACAACAGCCGGGACAGCCCATCGACGATGGACTTGCGATCTTCTTCACTGATACCGATATCGATTGCCATGAAGTTCCCCTTTCCATAAGGCTTGAGACCCAAGCGGGTGCCGACCACTGTAGCAACACTTGGCGCCCGCCGCATGTGACATGGCGCAACACATCGCTCCGCGCGCCCTGCGGTTTGAGTACCCTGCGGCTTTACTGTTAAATAGGCACGGTGCCACCCGTGCAGATTGTCATTGCCGGGTGCATAGGCTGGCCTGTCACGTTTTCGCGCCCTACACCTCATGCGCACCGTGCAGCCAGCTCTTCCTGTGATCGGCCTTATAACTGTGAGCCAACCCCCATGTTCAAGATCGTCCATCTGGTGACGGGCGTGGCAGCCTTGCTGCTATCGCTCATACCCAGCCTGAAAACCGATGCGTCACCCTTCCTGCAACAACCCGACGCGGTCTACCTGGCCCTGCTCGGCCTGCTCAACCTCGTCCTGGCCCCGGTCGTGCCACTGTACTACCGCGGCGCGCGGCAGCAGTTGCAGCACCTGGCGTGCGCCCTGCTGGTAGTGGCCGTGGTGCTGCAGACCCTGACACTGCTGGCCCGCCCGGAAATGGGCAACCTGGCCGCACTGGTCTGCGCAGCACTGGCCGTGGCCGTGCACCTGGCCGTGGGCTTTGCCCGCAGCCCTCGCAAGGTCCGCGCCAGCCAGCACGCAGCGCAGGATGCCGGCAATCGTGATACCGGTACCGTGAAGTGGTTCAACACATCCAAAGGCTTCGGCTTCATCTCCCGCGACTCGGGCGATGATATCTTCGTGCACTTTCGCGCCATTCGCGGCGAAGGCCACCGCATCCTTGTGGAAGGCCAGCGCGTGGAGTTTTCCGTTATGCACCGTGACAAGGGCCTGCAGGCCGAGGATGTGGTTGCGGTAACCCGCCGCTGACTCCCCCCTGTGGGAGCGGGCTTGCCCGCTCCCACAGGGTTCGTGTGCGCTCAACGTGGGTGCAGTAGTTTCAGGTATTAATAATGAGGCGGCGGCGCCTCGTCCCCTTCGCTGCCGTACTGGCCAACCATCTCTTCGTAACGCTTGATCAGCTCGGCCATCTGCAACTGCAGCCGTTCGATCACCCGCCCCTGCTCGACCACCACGTCATTCAGCGCCTGGATGGTGTCATCCTGGAACGCCTGACGGGTTTCCAGCTCGACCATTCGCATTTCCAACGACATATCAGGCCTCTGTGTAACCATCGAGTTTCAGTTCACGCAGGCGTTGGCGAATGGCTTCGACCTGCTCATCGGTGTAGGCCACTGCCGGGCACTTGCCCCACACTGGTGCCGGCCAGGCGGCGTCGTCGCGCTGGCGCACGATCACATGCATGTGCAACTGGCTGACCACATTGCCCAGGGTGGCCACATTCATCTTGTCGGCGCCGTAGCTGGCCTTCAGCGCTTCGGCCAGCAGGGTGGTTTCCTGCCACAACTGCTGCTGCTCCGCGACATCGAGCTCGAACAGTTCGCTGATGCCGGCGCGCTTGGGCACCAGGATGAACCATGGATAGTTGGCATCCTTGCTCAGCAGCAACTGGCACAGCGCAAATTCCCCCAGCACCAGCGAATCCTGCTGCAAACGCGAATCGAGGACGAACACGGCAAATCTCCTTCAGGCAGAACCAACCCGCTTCACGCGGAAAACAGGCCTGCAAGGATACCCTGCACGTTCCCGGTAACACAGCGCTACTTTTCGCACCAAAATGAGGCTGCCGATACACCTGGCACCCCACTTGCCACCCCACAGGTGACACTGCATGAACAAGTTGCGGTAACACATTGACTTTCATGACAGCTTTTCAAATTTTAATGATTCTTGACTGTAATACCTCGCCAGGCGGCTCCCGCCCCGTATTTACGGCACTTTCCGACCCCCGGTAGCCGGTTTTGTGAAAATTTCATGAAGCGTTGCGAATTTTGAGCACGCTTGTTGCATTCCTTTCACGCCAAGTCGGCACGACATCTGCATCGGCAGGTGTACGCGACAAATAACAACAGCGGCATTGGTTACCAGGGAGTTTCCCAACCGGAGTCGGTAGTTACAGATTCATTACGGTGAAAGAAACAGCGCTGGTGTTGAACGGCCCTTAAACCGGGGCGTGATTTGCGACATGGAAATACCTGAAAGCGACATGGTGAAAAAGTTCCGCAAAGGATGTTTATACCCATATCGCCAACAACAGTCAGCGTGCTATACATTTTCGCCGACATAACAAGAAAGAGCTGCCCCATATAACTAAAACACTTGGACGCAGCGGTACTCTTCCTAAAAACCAAAGGAGCAAATCACGATGCGCGTGATGAAGTGGAGCATGATCGCCCTGGCCGTTGCGGCAGGGACCTCGCAGTTGGCATTGGCCTCTTCCCAGGACGAGTCCAAAGGTTTCATCGAAGACAGCAAGCTGAACGTCAAGACCCGCATGCTGTACTTCAGCCGTGACTTCCGTAACAACGAAGGCGGCCAGAGCCGTCGCGAAGAGACCGGCCTGGGCTTCCTCGGCACCTTCGAGTCCGGCTTCACCCAGGGCACCGTGGGTGTGGGTGTGGATGCCATCGGCATGCTCGGCCTGAAACTGGACAGCGGCAAGGGCCGCGCCGGTACCGGCCTGTTCCCGACCGGCTCCGACGGCCGTTCGCAGGATGACTACTCCAAGGGCGGCGGCGCGGTCAAATTCCGCATCTCCGACACCGTGCTGAAAGTGGGTGACCAGTTCACCGCTCTGCCGGTCTTCGCCACCGACGACAGCCGCCTGCTGCCAGAAATCGCCCAGGGCACCCTGATCACCAGCAACGAGATCGAGGGCCTGACCCTGCACGCTGGTCATTTCACCAGCCTGACCGCCCAGGAGCAGACCGACCGCGACAGCTTCCACCTGAAGGAAGCCAACGTGGTAGGTGGTACCTACGCCTTCACCGACAACCTCAGCACCAGCCTGTACTACTCGAAGGTTGAAGACTACTGGCGCAAGTACTACGCCAACGTCAACTGGGCGCTGCCGATCTCGGACAAGCAAGGCCTGGTGTTCGACTTCAACATCTATGACACCAAGAGCGAAGGCTCGGCCGAGTACCGCGCATTCGATGGCGACAAACTGGACAACCGCGCGTTCAGCCTGTCGGGCGCCTACAACATCGGCGCTCACACCTTCACCCTGGCCTACCAGAAAGTTACCGGTGACGGCGACTACGGCTACGGCATCGACGGTGGCGGCACCATCTTCCTGGCCAACTCCGTGGCCCGTTCCGACTTCAACGCCGAAGACGAGAAGTCCTGGCAGGCTCGCTACGACCTGAACTTTGCCGAATACGGCATCCCGGGCCTGACCTTCATGACCCGTTATGTACGCGGTACCGATGCCAACGTCACCGGCACCAGCAACGGCAAGGAATGGGAACGCGACGTCGATATCAAGTACGTGCTGCAGAGCGGCCCGGCGAAAGACCTGAGCTTCCGCGTACGTCAGGCTACCTACCGTTCTTCCGATGGCACCTACTACGATTCCCCATCGATCGACGAACTGCGCCTGATCGTGGAGTACCCGCTGAGCATCCTGTAAGCCTGGCTTGCAGTGCCCCGCACTTGAAAAAGCCCGGCGATCACGCCGGGCTTTTTCTTGGCTGACAAGTGTCACGCCCTGGGGCATCCTGTACGCCTTCGTTTCGCCCCCGTACAATGCGGGGTCATTTCAATGTCTTAGGCAATCGACACGGCTCACCATGCGCACCAGTCAATATTTGCTCGCCACCCAGAAAGAAACCCCTGCCGACGCAGTGGTCATCAGCCATCAGCTCATGCTGCGTGCCGGCATGATCCGCAAACTGGCCTCCGGCCTGTACACCTGGCTGCCGATGGGCTTGCGGGTGATGCGCAAGGTCGAGGCCGTGGTGCGCGAGGAAATGAACGCCGCCGGCGCCCTGGAAGTGCTGATGCCCAGCATCCAGCCCGCCGAACTGTGGCAGGAATCCGGCCGCTGGGAACAGTACGGCCCCGAGCTGCTGCGCCTGAAGGATCGCCACCAGCGCGACTTCTGCGTCGGCCCGACCCACGAAGAAGTGATCACCGACCTGGCCCGCAACGAGCTGTCCAGCTATAAACAGCTGCCGCTCAACATGTACCAGATCCAGACCAAGTTCCGTGACGAGATCCGCCCGCGCTTCGGCTTGATGCGCGGCCGCGAGTTCATCATGAAGGACGCCTACTCGTTCCATGCCGACCAGGCTTCCCTGCAGGAAACCTACGATCGCATGCATCAGGCGTACACCAATATCTTCACCCGCCTGGGCCTGGACTTCCGCCCGGTGCAGGCCGACACCGGCTCCATCGGTGGCAGCTACTCGCACGAGTTCCACGTGCTGGCCGAGTCTGGCGAAGACGATGTGATCTTCAGCGACAGCTCCGACTACGCCGCCAACATCGAGAAGGCCGAAGCCATCCCGCGTGAAACCGTGCGCCCGGCCCCTACCGAGGAGCTGCGCCTGGTCGACACGCCGAACGCCAAGACTATCGCCCAGCTGGTGGAAAACTTCGGCCTGCCGATCGAGAAGACCGTCAAGACCCTGATCGTGCGCGGCGCCGAAGAGGGCAAGCTGGTTGCACTGATCGTGCGTGGCGACCATGAGCTCAACGAAATCAAGGCCGCCAAGCTGGAACAGGTTGCCGACCCGCTGGTGATGGCCAGCGACGCCGAACTGCGCGAGGCCATCGGTGCTGGCGCAGGTTCGCTCGGCCCGCTGAACCTGCCGCTGGAAATCATCATCGACCGTTCGGTTGCCCTGATGAGCGACTTCGGCATCGGCGCCAACATCGACGACAAGCACTACTTCGGCGTGAACTGGGAGCGCGACCTGCCGGTTCCACAGGTCGCCGACCTGCGTAACGTGGTCGAAGGCGACCCGAGCCCGGACGGCCAGGGTACCCTGGTGATCAAGCGCGGCATCGAAGTGGGCCACATCTTCCAGCTTGGCACCAAGTACAGCGAGGCGCTGAAGTGCCAGGTACTGGGCGAGAACGGCAAGCCGGTCACCCTGTCCATGGGCTGCTACGGCATCGGTGTGTCCCGCGTGGTCGCAGCTGCCATCGAGCAGAGCTATGACGACAAGGGCATCATCTGGAACGACGCCCTGGCTCCGTTCCAGATCGCCCTGGTCCCGCTGCGCTACGAAACCGAGGTGGTTCGCGAGGCGACCGACAAGCTGTACGCCGAACTGACTGCTGCCGGCTACGAAGTGCTGCTGGACGACCGTGACAAGAAGACCAGCCCAGGCATCAAGTTTGCCGACATGGAACTGATCGGCATCCCGCACCGCGTCGTCGTCAGCGATCGCGGCCTGGCCGAAGGCAACCTGGAGTACAAGCACCGCACAGAGCAGGACGCCCAAGCGTTGCCGCTCGATGAAGTGCTGACCTTCCTGCAGGCCCGCGTTCGCCGCTGATAACCAATGCACGAGTGATCATGTTCAAGCGAAGTACCTTTCCCCTGGGGGGCGCCGCACTGTGCGGCGCCCTGCTCGTCAGTGGCTGCGCCAACCAGATGTCCCAGCGCAGCGACCATGAGGAGCGCGTCGAGCGCAAGCTGCTCGAGCACACCCTGCAGATCGATGTCGGCGAGCCGAAGGTGATGGAGCTTCCGCAACGGCGTGTGCGCGTGCATGAGCAGAAGCGCTTCGAAGTCACCGAATTCGAAGTCACCCGCAGCTATGACCGCTATACGCCTTACCAACCCTGGCGGGAGATCTACGAGATCCCGCTGGGTGCGGTGGCTGTGGTGGCAGGCGTGGGTGCCAACGTGGTCAATGTGTTCGCCCTGGGCAACCTGCCGGAAAGCATCACCCACGACTGGCTCAGCTACGGCGTGGACGGGCTCAACCCGTTCATGAACGTGCCGTCCAACGGCCGTGCCCAGCAGAACCTGGCCGGGATCAGCGAAGTGCAGAAAGGCAAGCGCGAGGAATCTACCAGCCTGCCCTGGAGCGAGCGCCTGGTCGAGGTGAAGGCTGGCAAGATGACCCACGAGCTGACCACCGACAGGAACGGCGTGCTGCGCCTGAACCTGCTCGACAGCCCGTTCTCCGAGCAGAACCTCAACCACATCGGTACCCTGCACCTGCAGGTGCTGGACGAGGACAACGCGGTACGTGGCGATGCCAGCCTGCTGGTCAGCGCCACCCTGCGCAACAAGCTGCTCGAAGCCCATGAACTGATCTTCGATGACCTCGAAGATGACGATGTCGGCCAATGGGTACACCGGGTCAAGCGCTTGTCCGAACTGGGCCTGGAAGAGGAAGCCAGTGAAATGGAACAGAGCCTGATCGAACTGACCCGCAACGACCCGGAGTTGCAGCAGGAATTTCTGCAGTCGCTGACCAAGGCCACCGGCAGGTTGGTGGCTGACCCGGGCGCGCAGTAACCCGCATCACGCAATATCTTGTAGGAGCGGCCTTGTGTCGCGATGGGCTGCGAAGCAGCCCCAGGATTTCAGCGTTGATGCATGAAATGCCGGGGCTGCTTCGCAGCCCATCGCGACACAAGGCCGCTCCTACAGGGACCGCGTTAAATTGGCGGGCCATTTATTGAGGCGGGAACAGCTCCAGCTGCTCATGCGCCCCGCGCAAGTCGCGCAACCTCACGCCCACCCCCAACAAGCGTACCGGCTTGCCACCACGGGCAAACGCCTGCCCCAGCAACTGGCGATAACTCTCAAGGTCTCTGCCCGCCCCCGCCTGCTCCATGGTGGTCTGGCTGAAGTCATGGAACTTGACCTTGACGAAGGGTTTTTCCGGCCGGTAACTACTGTCCATGCGGGCGATACGCTGGTTCAGGCTTTCCAGCAGTTCGGGCAGCCGTGCCAGGCAACTGGCCAGGTCCGGCAGGTCGGTGTCGTAGGTGTTTTCCACGCTGACCGACTGCCGGCGGCTGTCATTGTGTACCGCACGCTCATCGATACCCCGCGCCAGCCCCCACAACCGCTCGCCAAAGCTGCCGAACTCGCGCACCAGCGCCAGACGCGACCATTCGCGCAGCTCCAGGCAGGTTTCGATACCCAACCGCGCCATCTTGTCTGCCGTTACCTTGCCCACCCCGTGCAACCTGGCAACCGGCAGGGCGGCAACAAATGCCTCCACTTCGTCCGGGGTAATCACGAACAGGCCATTGGGCTTGCGCCAGTCACTGGCGATCTTGGCCAGGAACTTGTTCGGCGCCACGCCAGCCGAGACAGTGATATGCAGGGTGCGGGCGACGCGGCGGCGGATATCTTCGGCAATGCGCGTGGCGCTGCCCGAGTACCATTGGCTGTCGCTCACATCCAGATAGGCCTCGTCCAGTGACAGCGGCTCGATCAGCTCGGTGTAGTCGCGGAAGATCGTGTGGATTTCCCGCGAGGCCTCACGGTAGGCCTCGAAGCGCGGCTTGACGATCAGCAGGTCCGGGCACAGTTTCAGCGCGTGCCGCGACGACATGGCCGAACGCACGCCGTAGGCACGCGCCTCATAGTTGCAGGTGGCGATGACCCCACGATGGTCGGCCGAGCCCCCCACCGCCATGGGCCGCCCGGCCAGGCGCGGGTCGTCACGCATTTCGATCGCGGCGTAGAAGCAATCGCAGTCGACGTGGATGATCTTGCGCAAGGACATGGATGACCGTCAGCACTGTAAATTCATACAGATAGTATCGCATGCGTACTGTTGTGAAACAGCTCACCCGCTTCGGCACACGATAATCGGCCTGAAAGCCCCACCGTGCCTGAGCTGCATACATTTGAATACGCTAAGGGGTTGAACAAAAAAGGTTTTTCCAGAACATTTGCTTGACAATGGGAAGAGAATCCGTAGAATTCGATCTCACAGGCGCGGGATGGAGCAGCCTGGTAGCTCGTCGGGCTCATAACCCGAAGGTCGTCGGTTCAAATCCGGCTCCCGCAACCAGATTCGAGAAAAGGCCACTGTTAACGCAGTGGCCTTTTTCTTTGTGCGCAGAAAACCTCTGCCAGCAAAAAGTGTCGAGAAATCAAACGTTAGCGCTTGACACACCCGCCACAAGCTGTAGAATCCGCCCCACTGACGCGGGATGGAGCAGCCTGGTAGCTCGTCGGGCTCATAACCCGAAGGTCGTCGGTTCAAATCCGGCTCCCGCAACCAGATTCAAGAAAAGGCCACTGTATACACAGTGGCCTTTTTCTTTGCCTCTGAAAATGTGCATCGCTAGCCTGAAGTTCAAAAAGCTTGACAACCAATCGCCAAGCTGTAGAATGCGCACCTCTGACGCGGGATGGAGCAGCCTGGTAGCTCGTCGGGCTCATAACCCGAAGGTCGTCGGTTCAAATCCGGCTCCCGCAACCATATTCGTCAGAACAAACCCCGCCTGTGTAACAGCAGCGCGGGGTTTGTCGTTTTCACCCCTCTGCTTTTTCCTCGCCTCGAATTCCCTCGCCCCCTCAGCCACCCCCTGGCTAGAAAGGGCGTGCCTTGGATGAACTATCTTTAACCCGGCCAGGCCACTGCAAGCGCCCGAGCCCGGAGTAACATGGGGATACGTTTTTCTAAGGGACTTTCACTTGGCCGCACCTTCCCCTCTCCTCGCGCTGCATGCCCGAGGCAACCAATGACTTCGCCAAACCCAGAACCGGCAGCGCCGCTCGCCTCGGCGCTGCCGGGGGCCGTGCAACGCCTGCCCTTGCTCGAGCGCTTGAGCCGCTACCGTCAGCCCATCAGCCTGGCAGTGACCCTGGTGTTGTTCACCATGGCCTTGATCGCCTGCCGCCACCTGTTGAGCGAGTTGGATATCTATGCCTTGCACGATGCCATGCTCAGCGTACCGACCCAGGCACTGCTCGGTGCCTTGCTGGCAACCGTGGCCGGCTTCCTGATTCTGCTGGGTTACGAGTGGTCGGCCAGCCGCTATGCCGGTGTGAAACTGCCGCTGCCCAGCCTGCTGCTGGGCGGCTTCAGTGCCTTTGCCATCGGCAACGCCATCGGCCTGTCGATGCTGTCGGGAGGTTCGGTGCGCTACCGCCTGTATGCGCGGCAAGGGGTCGGCGCAGGCGAAGTGGCGCGGATGAGCGTGTTCGCCAGCCTATCGCTGGGCTGTGCGCTACCGCCCCTGGCCGCCTTGGCGACCCTGAGCGACCTGCCGGCGGCCTCGGCCGCACTGGGTCTGGCGACGGGCTTGCTGGCGGGTATCGCCATAGCCGTGCTGGTGCTGTGCAGCGTGCTGGTGTTCGGCCTGTACCGCCGGCGCCTGGCCGAACAACCACTGGCCGATAACCTGCTGGTACAGCTAGGCCGGCGCACACTACGCCTGCCCAGCGCCCGCCTGACCGCCCTGCAACTGCTGATCACCGCACTGGATGTCGCGGCTGCCGCCACCGTGCTGTATCTGCTGCTGCCCGAAGCACCGCCATTTGGTGCCTTTGTCCTGGTGTATTTGCTGGCCTTGGCCGCAGGTGTGCTCAGCCACGTACCGGGCGGCGTCGGGGTGTTCGAAGCGATCCTGCTGGCAGCGTTTGCCGACCAACTCGGCGCGGCGCCGCTGGCAGCAGCACTGCTGCTGTATCGGCTGATCTACGTGGTACTGCCGCTGCTGCTGGCCTGCGTGCTGCTGTTGGCCAACGAAGCCCGGCGCCTGCTGTTCGCGCAACAGGCTATCAAGGCCGCTTCCGGGCTGGCTGCGCCGATCCTGTCGATCCTGGTGTTCCTGTCCGGGGTGGTGCTGCTTTTCTCCGGGGCCACGCCGGAGATCGACACCCGCCTGGAGCACATGGGTTTCCTGGTACCGCACCGCCTGATCGACGCCTCGCACTTCGGCGCCAGCCTGATCGGCGTGCTGTGCCTGCTGCTGGCCCAGGGCCTGCGCCGGCGCCTGTCCGCCGCCTGGCTGCTGACCACCGTGCTGTTGCTGGTCGGCGCCCTGCTGTCGCTGCTCAAGGGCTTCGATTGGGAAGAGGCCTGCCTGCTGACCCTTACTGCCACCCTGCTCGCTCTGTTCCGCCGCTCCTTCTACCGCCCCAGCCGCTTGCTCGAGTTGCCGTTCTCGCCGGTGTTTCTGGTGGCCAGCGCCTGTGTGGTGGGCGCATCGGTGTGGCTGTTGCTGTTCGCCTACCAGGATGTGCCCTACAGCCATCAGCTGTGGTGGCAGTTCACCCTCGATGCCGACGCCCCGCGCGGCCTGCGCGCCGCAATGGGCAGCGCCTTGCTGCTGGCGGCGGTGGCCCTGACCTGGCTGCTGCGCACGGCACCACCGGTAATCCACCTGCCCGATGAACAGGAACTGCAGCGGGCCAACCGCATTCTGCTGGCCTCTGACCAGCCCGATGGCGGCCTGGCGCTGACCGGCGACAAGGCGCTGTTGTTCCACCCTGCTGACAACGCCTTCCTCATGTACGCCCGTCGCGGTCGCAGCCTGGTGGCCTTGTACGACCCGATCGGCCCGGCCCAGGAGCGCGCCGAGATGATCTGGCAGTTCCGCGACCTGTGCGACCTGCACCATGCCCGCCCGGTGTTCTATCAGGTGCGCGCCGAGAACCTGCCGTTCTACATGGACATCGGCCTGACCGCGCTGAAGCTGGGCGAAGAAGCCCGGGTCGACTTGCGCCGCTTCGACCTCGAAGCCAAGGGCAAGGAGATGAAGGACTTGCGCTACACCTGGAACCGTGGCGGTCGTGACGGCCTGAGCCTGGAGATCCACGAACCCGGGCATGCTCCGCTGGCAGAGCTGAAGGAAATTTCCGACGCCTGGCTCGGCGGCAAGAACGTGCGTGAGAAAGGCTTCTCGCTGGGGCGCTTCAGCCCTGAGTACCTGCAGCATTTTCGCATTGCCCTGATCCGCTTCCAGGGCCGCCCGGTGGCTTTCGCCAACCTGCTTGAAACCCATGGCAATGAACTGGCCAGCCTTGACCTGATGCGGGCCCACCCCGAAGCCCCGAAGCTGACCATGGAATTCATGATGATCGGCCTGATCCTGCACTACAAAAGCCATGACTACGCCCGCTTCAGCCTGGGCATGGTGCCGCTTTCCGGGCTGCAGCCGCGGCGTGGCGCGCCCTTGACCCAGCGCCTGGGCTCGATGGTGTTCCGCCGTGGCGAGCAGCTTTACAACTTCCAGGGGCTTCGACGCTTCAAGGACAAGTTCCAACCGGACTGGGAACCCCGCTACATGGCCGTGCCGGCCGGGCTCGACCCGCTGGTGGCACTGGCCGACACCGCCGCCCTGATTGCAGGCGGCCTGACTGGATTGGTGAAACGTTGATGACCCGACGCTTTTGGCTGTACCTGCTGGTTCCCCTGCTGTTGGCCGCCGTGGGAGGCGCGCTGGCGTTCTGGCTATGGACGCGCCCGGCCCCCGAGGCGCGCCTGGAACAACTGAGCATCAATGGCACCCCTATCACCCGCGTGACCCCAGGCGTGCACCCCAAAGCCCGGGTGGCCATCGGTGTCCCTCAGGACCAGGCGCTGACCGACAGGCAACTGCTGGACCTGGCACAGGCCGGCGAAGCGCAACTGGTGCAGGTGATCGTGCCGCCCAACGACTGCAGCAAGCAGCAACAGGCCCTAGACCAGGCCCTGGGCCAATTGTCGGAGAAGCCGACCCTGGTCGCCGGCATCGGCCCTGGCGCCGCCCAGGCCTGGCGCTGGCTGGCCAGCCAGAACAACGACAAGGCGCGGGCGATTTCCGTGGACTTCAGCCTGGAACAGCCCGGCTGCCAGGCGCCGCTGCCGAAGTCGGCCGCCCATGGCCACTGGAACGTCGCCTGGAACGACAACCCGGATGACGCCAGCGCCGCTTTCGTGCGCGACCAGGCCAATGCCGAAACCAGCATCAGCGACTACGACATCCACCTGCCACAAGTGCTCAAGGCCCAGCTCACCCAGGCCCTGGTCGGCCACGATGGCAACGCCCTGGCCATCCCGGTGGTCGAGGTACCGGCCGGGCAGACTACCGACACGGTCACCCTGTTCCTTTCCGGTGATGGTGGCTGGCGGGACCTGGACCGCGACGTGGCCGGGGAAATGGCCAAGCTTGGCTACCCGGTGGTCGGCATCGATACGTTGCGCTACTACTGGCAGCACAAGACTCCGGAACAAAGCGCCGCCGACCTGTCCGAGCTGATGCAGCACTATCGGCAGAAGTGGGGCACCAAGCGCTTCGTGCTGACCGGCTATTCGTTCGGCGCCGACGTGCTGCCGGCGATCTACAACCGCCTGCCGGCCGAGGACCAGCAGCGTATCGACGCGGTGATGCTGCTGGCCTTTGCCCGCAGTGGCAGCTTCGAGATCGAAGTCGAGGGCTGGCTGGGCAAGGAAGGCCAGGAAGCGCCAACCGGGCCTGAAATGGCCAGGCTGCCGGCTTCCAAGGTGGTGTGCGTGTATGGTGTGGAAGAAACCGACGAGAGCGGCTGCACCGACAAGACTGCGGTGGGTGAACGCCTGAAGCTGCCAGGGGGGCACCACTTCGACGAAAACTACCCGGCATTGGCCAAGCGCCTGATCGGCGAGATCGAGACACGCCAGGGCAAGTCCAGCGTGGCTGAGCAGAACTGATAAGACCTTGCGACCCATTCGCGGGTAAACCCGCTCCCACAGGTACAGCGCAAGCTTTGAAAGCTATGCGGTCCATGTGGGAGCGGGTACTGCCTTGAAATCTGTATTGCACCTCAGATCTCGACCTGGGTCCCCAGCTCGATCACCCGGTTCAACGGCAGGTTGAAGAAGCGCAAGTTGCCGTTGGCATTCTTCAGCAGGAACGCAAACAGGTTGCCCCGCCAGCGCGACATCCCCTCCAGCCGTGAGGCGATCACGGTCTCGCGGCTGAGGAAGTAGGTGGTGCGCATCGGGCTGAAGTCCAGCTCTTCCAGGTGGCAAAGCTTCAGCGCCGCCGGCACATCCGGTTCGTCCATGAAGCCAAAGTGCAGCAGCACGCGGAAGAACCCGTCGCCATAAGCCTCCACTTCGAAACGCTCCTGCTCCGGTACCCGTGGCCGGTCCTCACTGACAACCGTCAACAGCACGACCTGACTGTGCAGCACCTGGTTATGCAACATGTTGTGCAACAGCGCATGGGGCACCGCATCGGAGCGCGCCGTGAGGAACACCGCCGTGCCTTCGACCCGGTGCGGCGGCTGAATGCGTATGCTGCTGATGAACAGCTGCAGTGGCAGCGCGCCTTCGTCGATACGCTCCATCAGGATTTGCTTGCCGCGCTTCCAGGTGCTCATCAACAGGTACAGCACGCCCCCGGCCAATACCGGGAAGGCACCGCCCTGGGCGATCTTCGGCACGTTGGCGGCAAAGAACAGCCCGTCGACGAACAGGAAGCCCAGCAGGATCGGCACTGCCAGCACCGGTGGCCACTTCCACAGCAGCAGCATCACCGCCGAGACCAGGATGGTGGTCATCAGCATGGTACCGGTCACCGCCACGCCGTAGGCCGCCGCAAGGGCTCCGGACGACTCGAAACCGACCACCAGCAGTACCACGCCGACCATCAGCGACCAGTTGATTGCGCCGATGTAGATCTGCCCCTGTTCGTCGCTGGAGGTATGCTGGACCTGCATCCGGGGAATGTAGCCCAGCTGAATGGCCTGGCGGGTCAGGGAGAACGCCCCTGAGATCACCGCCTGCGAAGCGATCACCGTGGCCATGGTAGCCAAACCGACCATCGGCAGCAGCGCCCAGCCCGGCGCCAGCAGGTAGAACGGGTTACGTGCCGCCTCGGGGTCTTGCAGCAGTAACGCGCCCTGGCCAAAGTAGTTGAGCACCAGCCCCGGCAGTACCAAGGCAAACCAGGCCCGGGCGATCGGCTTGCGGCCAAAGTGGCCCATGTCGGCGTACAACGCCTCGGCACCGGTCAGTGCCAGCACCACCGCACCGAGAATGGCGACACCCATGCCGGGGTGAACCACGAAGAAGTTCACCGCCCAGATCGGGTTGAATGCCTTGAGTACATCCGGGCTCTGCGAAATGCCATGCACCCCCAGCGCACCCAGCGCCACGAACCAGATGACCATGATCGGGCCGAACAGCTTGCCGATCTTGTCGGTGCCGTGCTTTTGCACCAGGAACAGCGCCACCAATATCACCAGCGAAATCGGCACCACCCAGTGGTCGATACCCTCGAACGCCAGGCCCATGCCCTCTACCGCCGAGAGCACCGACACCGCCGGGGTGATCATGCTGTCGCCATAGAACAACGAAGCGCCGATCAACCCGCACACCACCATCAACGTGCGCAACCTCGGGTAGGCCGCCGTGGCCCGCCGCGCCAGCGCGGTCAACGCCATGGTGCCGCCCTCGCCCTGGTTGTCGGCGCGCAGGATGAACATCACGTACTTGAACGACACCACCCACAGCAGCGACCACAGGATCAGCGACAGGATCCCTAGCACACCGTCATGGTTGACCGGTACTCCGTACCCGCCGCTGAAGACTTCCTTGAGGGTATACAACGGGCTGGTACCGATATCGCCATAAACTACCCCGACCGCCGCCACGAGCAGGCTCAGCGACCGCGTCGCGCCCTGCTTCCCCTCGTGCCCGCCCTCGGCGTGACTGCTTGCCTGAACCATCGAACACTCCCGCAGACGGCCTTGCAAGGCCAGTAGAATTCCCCATGCGCCAGGTGATACCGATACCCCCGACGCAATGGCGCGAAGCATAGCGCAGCGTTCGTCGCATTTCTGCTGGTCAAGCGAACCTGCGCTCGCTAGAATTGCGCACTTTTTGATCAGAGGCGCCAAAAGCGCCCGTCAAGATCGCCCCCGATTCCGGTCGGGCGACCTGCATTCAATACCGAGGTTAGTCATGTCCACCACGCCCGCCACCCCCAAGGTAGGTTTCGTAAGCCTGGGTTGCCCAAAAGCCCTGGTCGATTCCGAGCGCATCCTGACCCAGCTGCGCATGGAAGGCTATGAAGTCGTGCCCACCTACGAGGACGCCGACGTGGTGGTGGTCAACACCTGCGGTTTCATCGACAGCGCCAAGGCCGAGTCGCTGGAAGTGATCGGCGAAGCGATCAAGGAAAACGGCAAAGTCATCGTCACCGGCTGCATGGGTGTCGAGGAAGGCAGCATCCGTGACGTGCACCCGAGCGTGCTGTCGGTCACCGGCCCGCAGCAGTACGAGCAGGTGGTCAACGCCGTGCACGAAGTGGTGCCGCCACGCCAGGACCACAACCCGCTGATCGACCTGGTGCCGCCGCAGGGCGTCAAGCTGACCCCGCGCCACTATGCGTACCTGAAGATCTCCGAAGGCTGCAACCACAGCTGCAGCTTCTGCATCATCCCGTCGATGCGCGGCAAGCTGGTCAGCCGCCCGGTCGGTGAAGTGCTGAGCGAGGCCGAGCGCCTGGTCAAGGCCGGGGTCAAGGAAATCCTGGTGATTTCCCAGGACACCAGCGCCTATGGCGTCGACGTCAAGTACAAGACCGACTTCTGGAACGGCCGCCCGGTCAAGACCCGCATGCTCGAACTGTGCGAAGCACTGAGCAGCCTGGGTGCCTGGGTACGCCTGCATTACGTTTACCCATACCCGAACGTCGACGACGTGATCCCGCTGATGGCCGCCGGCAAGATCCTGCCGTATCTGGACATCCCGTTCCAGCACGCCAGCCCGAAAGTGCTCAAGGCCATGAAGCGCCCGGCGTTCGAAGACCGCACCCTGGCACGTATCAAGAACTGGCGCGAGCAGTGCCCGGAGCTGGTGATTCGCTCCACCTTCATCGTCGGCTTCCCGGGCGAGACCGAAGAAGACTTCCAATACCTGCTGGACTGGCTGACCGAAGCCCAGCTGGACCGCGTGGGCTGCTTCCAGTACTCGCCGGTGGAAGGCGCCCCGGCCAACGACCTGGGCCTGGAAGAAGTGCCGGACGACGTCAAGCAGGACCGCTGGGACCGCTTCATGGCCCACCAGCAGGCCATCAGCGCCGCCCGCCTGCAACTGCGCATCGGCAAGGAAATCGACGTATTGATCGATGAAGTGGAAGAGCAGGGTTCGGTTGGCCGCAGCTTCTTCGACGCCCCGGAGATCGACGGCAGCGTGTTCATCGATGGCGACCACGGTTTCAAGCCGGGTGACAAGGTGCGTTGCCGCGTGGTGGATGCCGACGAATACGACATGTGGGCCGAACCCATCTAATCGCGCTGGAACATAATGCCTGCAGTTGTGTAATTTGGGGCCGCTTCGCGGCCCATCGCCGGCAAGCCGGCTCCCACAGGGGATCGCGCAAATCCTGAATTCTGCGCGGTACCTGTGGGAGCCGGCTTGCCGGCGATGGGCTGCGAAGCGGCCCCGTTAACACTGTCTGACAGGCATTACCGGGTCAGGGGCTTTTTCGTCAGAACGCATGAAAAAGCATCAGGCCGCCCTCTGCATCCGGGCTGGCATCCGAGAAGCCTTTGACCGCATAGAGTTGCACTTTCCACTGCTGGTTGAGCTTGTGTGTCAGGAACAGGGTAAGTTCCCTGATCTGCGCGCCCGTCGAGACGACCTTCTGCCGCCAGTCGTAGGAGGCGCCCGCCGAAGTGCCTGCAGCCACGGGCATGGCGAAGCCGAGGCTGGCAAATATCGGGTCGTCGAAATCGCTGTCGGGCGGGTCGCCGAACTTCTTCCAGCCCAGGGTCGCGAAGCCGGTCACCGGGCCAAAGGCCTTGGCGATGTCGACCTGGCCGGTGTAGTCGTATTCACCGGTGCCCAGGCACTGGTCTTCATCGGCAGTGGGGAATTTGACCTTGCCGATCAGGTCCAGCATCAGGCCGCCGCCACTGCCATCGAGCAGGGCATAACCGGCGCTGGCGACCGTGTCCCCCAGCCCGCTTTCCACATCCCGGCAGCCACCGGGCAAGGGGTCACCGTTCGGGCCCACCTCTGGGTTGGTGATGCGCAGCCAGGGGACGGTGACCTTGTAGGTCATTGGGCCGGTTTCATACTTGCCGACCACCGGGACATACCAGATTTCCGAGGTTGTATCCGTGCCATAGTCGCCACTTGAATAGTCCATGCCTATGGCCGCGCTGAAGGTGTCGCCCAGGACCGACGCGCTGGCGCATGACAACAAGCAGGCGAAAAGAGGGAAAGTGGGTCTCATCTGCACCTCGGTATCCCTAGCGGGAAGGGTGATGGCACTTACCCAGCCTAGTTGGCTAATGCCCGGATCGCTCTGGATGCTCCACTTTTTCGACTTTCTCTATTGTTTCGGGCCTTTCGACCTTTTCAATCTTCTCGACTTTCTCGACTTTCTCGACTTTCTCGACTTTCTCGACCTTCTCGACCTTCTCGACCTTCTCGACCTTCTCGACCTTCTCAGGCTTTTCGATCTTCTCGACCTTTTCGGGCTTCTCGGTTTTCTCGATCTTCTCGACTTTTTCTACTTTCTCTACCTTTTCAACCTTCTCTGCTTTTTCAATCTTTTCCACCTTTTCAAGCTCGACCTTCTGTACCCGGTCAGAGCTTCCACTATTGCTGCTCTCGGGTTGCTCCACGGTGTCGACATGTTCCGACTTTCCGGACTTGTCCACACTGTCAGTACTGTCCCGACCACTGGAGTCGTCAACACTGTCGTGCCCGCTGTGGTCATCACTGACTTCAATGCGATCACTGGTCTCATCACGCCCGCCATGCCCGCTATTGCTGGAGCCTTCGGTGTCAATGGTCCCTTCAGCCTTACTGGCATCGTGCTCGCTGCCACGCCCCGAATGCCCTCTGTCCGGGTTGTCGACACGGTCATCATGGAACTCCACGCGGGTTGCCCGCAGCTCATGTTTGCCACTGAACACCCCGCTCACCTGCACACGTTGATCGAGCGCCAATGCCGCGGGCTGTTTGCCGACGATCACGGTGCCCTGCCCCAGCGTCACCTTGATGCCTGCCACCACCAGTTGTTGAGCGTGGCTGCGCTGTACCAGCCCCTCGATCACCGCCGCCTGCACACGGCCAGCAAAAGGCAGGCTCGGGTCTGGACGGGTTTGCGCCACTTCCAGCTGGCGCCCGGTCCACTGCCCACGCACCAGCACTTCCCGCGCGGGTGCCACACGGGTTCCCAGCTTGAGCCCTTGAAGGTTACCAGTACGATCAACCGCACCGATGGCACTGGCCTCCCTGAGCCCTGGCGCCCGTTCGATACGGCTGGCTACCACTTCGCCCTTGGCATCGCGCAGTCCACTGACTCTGACCGGCTCGCCCGGGCGCAGCCCTTCAGCCACCCGCGCCCCTGCAGCAAGCCGCACAGGTTGGCCCATGACCCGCAGGGGGGCCGAAGCATTGGGCAGAGCCGTCAGCGGCCCTTCGTAAACGTTGAGGATCGAGATGCGCCCTGCTTGCAGGCCGCGCTTGCCGGCAAAGGCCTCCACCGCGACAACCTGGCCGATCGCCAAGTGAGCGCTACTGGCAGGTGCACCGTTTTCACTCACCGGTACATCCTTGCCAAAGTGTACTTCCAGCCCATTGACACAGATCGAGGCGAACCCGGTGATAGTGCCGACGATGCCCGTGCCCCCGGTACCGCCCGGGCGCAGGATCGGTGCGCCGGTACCGCCTACCCCGCCGTTATCAATGAAGGTGCCGTCCACACCGTCGGCCACCGCACCGGTCCCGCCCGTGCCGCCGGGACGCTGCGGCAGCGGCGCACCAGTGCCACCCACTCCGCCGTTTTCGCTACGCACACCGGTACCGCCGACACCGCCCGTTCTGGCGCCGGTACCTCCAATACCACCCGGAAACTGCAAGCCCGCCGCACCCGCCATACCCACTTCGTCACGGCTGACACACACCGGCGCTGCGACCACCTCGCCAGGCGCCATCAGGTTCAGCCCGAAGCCCAGGATCAGCGTGACGACACTGAGGCAGCGCGCGAAGGAAGTCATGGCTCTGATGTCTTCGACAAATCGGGGTCGGTAGTCTCAGTGTAGAAATAAAGCCCGACAGTGATGCGCTGACGTTGCTCGGCGCTGGGTACATCGACCTCTTCCAGGCCTGATGCGAGCCGGCTGAAGGCAAGCAGCATCTGCATGCCATCCTTTTCCACTGCTGCACGCAAGTGGTCGACGCTGGCCGGGCTCAAGGCGTCGTAGTGCACACTGCGTTCAAAGAACGGCTGGCCGTCCCCACTCAGGTTGTGCACTGCTGCACAGGCATGGTCATGCAGGTTGTGGCCAAAGTACGCGGCCTTTTCGTCGAAGCCTTTCTGCGGCACGAATGCCTGGGCTTCCAGGTGCACACAGTCGTGCTCATCGAGCCGGACGATACCCAGGCGCAACCACTCATCCAGCACCACCCGCCCGCGGATGTCGGTGCTGACTTTCGCCACCAGGGCATCGAACGAGCGATCGCCGCCGACACTCGCCAGGCGCGGCAACGGCAGCGCCTGGCCAGGCTCCGAGCAGAACGGCTTGCCGGTGGTCCACATATTGACCAACTGCGCACCTAACGTGATGTTTTCCGGCAGCGCGCCGAGCGATTCGCCCCCCTCGCTGCGCAGACGCCGGACATCCTTGCGATGCACGCCCGTGAGCAGGCTGATGCGGCTGTCGGTCGGCACTGTACCGTCCAGGCGAAATTCGCGATGAGCCACATCGACGAACACTTCCTTGAGCAGGTCGGCGAACATCGGGAAAGTGACCCCTTTGCGCAGCATCAGGCGCACCAGAGGACGCATGACACGCCGCAGTGCGCTTAACATCGAAGGGGGGATGGTAGGCGATTGCATTGAGCGCATTCCTTGACAGATGAACCCAGTATACGACGCGGGAAAAGATCCCACACCAACTGTAACCATATCCCTGACGAGATGAGGGATAGTCGTCGGCGCTCATTGCATTTCGCGTTGAGTGGGGCTGCCGTGTATCCGAACCTGGCCTCACGCAGGCCCGCCCCGTAGGCGCTGCATGAGACCGTTCAGAGCCAGTCAGCTCCTGCTGTTGTCATCACCCGGTTCGCCTGCGGCATGCTCACCGCGGTCATCACCCGGTTCGCCACCCAGATGGTCGCCACGATCATCACCAGGTTCACCACCAACATGATTGCCGTGGTCATCGCCAGGCTCACCGCCAACATGATTGCCATGATCGTCCCCGGGCTCACCGCCAACGTGATTGCCATGATCGTCACCGGGCTCGCCGCCAACGTGATTACCGTGATCGTCCCCAGGCTCACCGCCAACGTGATTGCCATGATCGTCACCTGCTTCAGCGTGGTTGCCGCTGCGCCCAGAGTTCGAGGAACCGTCGTGGCCGCGCCCACTGTTGCCGGCATGGCCATCTCCATCCCCGCCAGCGCCTGGGGCGTGGTCTCGCCGCGCACTTCTACGATGAATTCCTGTTCGAGGCGGCGCAGGTCGGCTTCGATTTTGCGGGTTACCCGCCAGTCCTGGATGAATACCTGCAGGCCGCTGGCACC